>CAXBSB010000064.1:0-32976 GCA_963977965.1 uncultured Schlesneria sp. | reverse complement strand
TCACTTTTGTGATGTTGCCGGATAACAGCGCGCCACCGCCGTGGATGCCAGATCGAAGTCGAGATTTCCTTGTGAGCAAATGGGTCATGCCAACGGCAGCGCGAACACGATCCGGCCGATCCGGAGGACGTCTACTAGGGTCTGGACCTCAATCCAAAGCCCGTTCCCCTCTGGCGACAATTTGCCACAATGCCAATGGAGTACATGAGGAATAGGCCTATGGATTATTATGCCGTGTATGCAGAGATGTCATCTCACTTGGAGCATTTGAGGCCGTGTCTTGCTCAGTTCTGTGTCAAGCATGAGTTTTCATTTGTGGATTCTCAATGTCTTGGACGATATCCACGGGTTCGTGTCGAAAAGGTTACGGATGTCATTATCTATTTCGATCTGTGGATGTGTCTGGACGCCGAAGGGAACAGATATGAATCCTTCTTCGAAACGATTCCCTTTGATTTAGGTGGCGGAGTTTACGTCGATTTGGATCACGAGCCACCGCATGGGCGTCGATATGGAGTAGCCTTTCCGATATGGGAGCGGAGACCGTTTTCATCCATCACTTCGAAGGAAATGATACAAGCGATGGAACAACGTCTTCTCACAGTCGGTGAGTGGAACGTCGAAAAGCTGAAAGCAAACGGACAACTCATTATGCTTCGGCCGCATTGAATGTGTCGTCGCTGCCAAGTTGCCGACAAACTCGCAGCACACGTTCGAGGACTCCTGCGCAAACGCCGGGGTGCCACTGGCGGCAGCCTTGAGCCGCCAGTGTATTCGGCTGCTTTCCTCGCAATTTCTCAAAATAGAACGTCAAAATCAGAAGACGTATCTCGAAGCAGGACGACTTGTATCAAAAGACGCTTCGCGCATCCGCATCAGCGCAACGCATCCAAAACGTCGTCTGGTGCAATGATCTTGAATGGAGACGTCGGTTCCGTCACCAGCAGCGAATAGACGTGGTCCGTGAACTGGAATGCTTCCCGCAGTCCCGCCTGACTGACAGGTGCCGCGTTGCCTCGAACACCACCCGCAATTGTCACTGGCCGAGGGGCGACGAGTGCCGCAAGGTGAGCGATATCTCCGACATCTCGGACAATGCCTGGTGCCATCAAGCCCAGTCGTTGCCCCGAATACGGTTGCTCGGTGACATAGCTGGCGAGCGAGTTGATCGTGACCACGCGTGTGATTCGTTCATCGAGCGCTGCTGCACACAGGGCGACTGTCCCTGCGGATCGATAACCAATCACGGCGACTTCCTTCGGCAATTTGCCATCCTGCTCCTGCAAGGCGTCGAGCGTTCGTTGAACGTCCCATGCCCATTGACCCAACAGCGGACGTCCGATCCACAGCGACCATTCTGCTGAATTGTGGTCAGGAGCGTTGCCAATCTTGTCTCCCTTCACGGCGTTTCGACCGGTCGCTCGCAAATCGACGGTCGCAACCATCCAACCTGCCGCCTTCAACTGTGGCGCCAGATTCCCTTTTTCAATCGCTTCTGTACCGCCGTCCAGATCGAGCAGAATTGCCAGGCGTGCGGGATCGGAGACGACGTTTCTCTGCAGCGCCAATGACAAGCCCGGTTCAGGCTCAAACGTGATGGTTTCAGATTTCCCATCGGACGTTCGTTCAGACTTCCTTTGCAAGTGTGTCGGATCTGGCATTCCGCCAAGCACATCTTCCAGTGAGGTCACGCTGTGCTGACGTACCGTGCTCCAATCGGCGGATGACTTGGGAGTTGCTCGCAGTGCCAGCAGTCGCCGTGATTCAGCCGCGGCGAACCTGGGAATCGTCACGTAGTCGTCAGGCCGCGATTCACCGGGGAAACAACGGAGATGCTCCGGTTCTTCGGTCTTGATCTCGGGCTCGGTGACAGGCGATCCGTCTCCTTCACCCTTCAAATGCTTGTTCATCCACCCCAGCATCGCTTCGCGCATCGGTCGATTGTAGTTGTGCTCTGACTCAATGATCGTGTGCTTGACCGATGCATCCTTGTAGAGTGCCGCGATCGATTCCAGCCGAGCGAATGACTTCCTGGCTTCGCCCACGGAAAACTGGAAAGCGTCACGAGTCGCACTCGTCACCATGACTCCGCGATGCGCTGCCAGTCCAAGGACGTCACCTTCTTCTGTAAATTTCAAAGCACCTGGAACAACCTCGCACATACAGCAGGCGGCACTCAGATAAGCCTGGTAATTGCCGACCGAACATGTCGGAACCACGCATCGAAAACGCTCATCGAAGGCACCTGCGTACATGGTCTGATTTCCGCCACCGCTGGCCCCGGTGATTCCAATCCGCTGAGGATCCACTTCAGGACGCGTCAGCAGATAATCAACCGCTCGCATATTTTCATAAACCTGCAGTCCCGATAGCGGCAAGCCGATCGGGAACAATGTCGCGGCAACCATTTCACCGTGATATTCCCCGAGTTTCTTACCCAAGCCGCGCTCCCCCGCGCCAAACGCATCGACGCACAGGACGAAATACCCCTGCTTCACAGCAGCGATACAGCGCGACTGAACAACGGGATCCTGCTTCGCGCCAGACCAGTGCCCATGCACATTCAAGATGGCCGGAAGCTTACCTTGTTTGTCTGGAATATAGGTATTGGCTGTCATCCAGACACCGGGCCGCGTTTGAAAGATCAGCTTTTCGACGCGGTATCCTTCGCGCGAGAATTCACCCAGGATTCGAGGTTCCAGCGGACAGGGCTGTTCGGGGAATCCGCCCCACGCCGCTGCCAGTTTTGCTTTCAGTGCCGCACGGCGATGTTCCCACTGATCTTTAGATTCTGGAGCCGTGTCATTCTTTCGAAGTGCTTCGGCCTGCTTTTTCACGAACGGATTGAACTGCAGCGGCGCCATCACAGCGTCATCGGCACTGGCCATCGTCACAAGTCCGACCAGGCACAGAGAGGTCGTCACGGCATAACGAAAACGCATGGTCATTCTCCAGACTCCTGTGATCGCGAACGGCTTCAATCCGGCGAAACCTACTGTACCACGACGCGTTCTACAGTTGCAGCGTGGGAAACGACGGACACCGAAACGGGGAGAGTTCCCGTCGATGGTGGAGTCACGCGATGCATTCGGTTCGAGACTATTTCGACGGTTCGCGAGGTGCCGTAGAGACGGCATCGAAGTTCAGGGGCACGGCGTCGAGACTGACATCGAGTGGCAGATCCAGGATCAGTGTCGGGGCTTCGTACACGAACTGATACTGGGTGGCTGGGGCGGGCAGGTGTTCCCAGCGGTAGTCGACACCGACGGCACCATTGGCCTGCAGCAGCGTGTCATAGTCGGTGAATTCAAAGCGACGATGTGCTTCGTTTTCCATGTAAACGGCATTGTGAAACATCCAGGTCCGATGCGATTCAAAGGCCGGACCACCGGCGTCATAGCTGACGGTAACTTTGATCTGAGCCTGAATCTCGTCACCTTGAGGTGGCTCAAACGCGACTTCGCGCAGCCGGATTGTGACACCACCGCGTCGACGAGCTGTTCCCGCACTCTGGGACGTTCGATCAAAGACAACTCGTTCGGTCCCGGCCGCAAGCTGAACAGAAAGACGACCTCGCAAATTGATCGCCGATCGAAATTCGCCTTGCGGGATCAAGTAATCGAGTTGCAAAGGGACTTCGCGACCGGCATCACCGACAGGATGCTCGTAACGGGCAGCCGGGTTCCAAGGCTGCAGTTTCAGGCCGTTTGATGTCACAGCATTCAGATCCCCTGCGGCAAAATGGAGAAACAACGGACGCAGTCGAGGCTCCAGGCTGACCCGTCCCGAAACTCGCAACAGGTTCGCCTTGTCATTTCCAACAATGGGACGTACTTCCGCAGAATGAATCGCCAGCCGCCAGGGACCGCTTCGCTGAACCATCAGTTCTGGCTGAGACTTTGAAGGACGCGACCCCAGACGCAGAACATTCTGCTGGCTGTCGAACGTCGACACCAGTTTCATTTTCTGACAAATGTCATCCAGGCATTCCCAGAACGGGCGGTTGTCATAATCAACCTGCAGTTTCTGATTCGTCATCTCAGACAGTTCTGATGTCAGTTCGATGCGATTGCGAGTCTGCGCCGTGATTTCTTTGAGGATGCTTGGGAGCGTCAATTCGCCCGAAAGTTTTACAAAAGAGGCTTGTGCCGAATCACGGGCTGCACGTCGTTCCAGTTGAACTCGAATTCGTTTGACCGCTTCACGCACCGACACACTGGGCGTCAATTCTGGAGGAGGTAAATAAAGCAGCGATTCCGGCCCCAGATCCAGCAGGGATCGTTCCGCCTGGACCCTTTCTGACAACTTGGATGAGTCGAGTTGCTTGAGATATGTTTCGACAGACTGCCGCAAATCATTCTGATTGGAAACCTGCTCTTCGGCGCATGCTGACCGTGCGAGGATTGTCAGGATTACCAGTACGAATCCGCTCGTCAGACGACTCAGCCTTAGCATGATTCGTGCCCCCATGAACGTGAATATCGTCGCATTGATCGCCGCAAGCCATGTCGGCCTCGTACGACGGCGAGACCGACACTTTGGAAACGGACATTCCACCATGATATCGACTCAGATCTGGAACATGCCAGCTTCGCATTCTGGTAAGGCAATCACGCTTTTTGAAGCTGAACCGGATGGAAGGCTGGGTCATGAACCTCAAGAAGAAGAGACGGACACGATTGTCCGTCCTACTTGGCGTTACCTAGTCTCTTTCGCATTCCACCAATCGCCTCTGTTGCGCTTGCTGGATTCCGGTCTGCGCGGGAATGACGCAGAAAAGGCGATCACCGCAGTTCGATTGTCGCTGTGATCGGTCGATGATCCGAACCGTTGGACTGCCCAACCTTACATGACCGGATATTCCAGGCATCGTCGGCCAGAATATGGTCGAGGCGCATCCATGGCAGACCGGGTGGCCAGCAGTATTGCCGTGTGCATGGGAACGAATAGCCGTACCCTGTGCCTGCAACATTGAAAGCATTCTGAAAGCCGAACCAATGACGCTGGTACAGGCTGCTTTCGCACGGCATGTTGAAGTCACCGACAAGGACCGTCGGAAGTCCACCACGGTGATCCTCAACGAACGCTCGGACCGATCCCGCTTCTTCTGCTCGAAGTTCCAGGTAATGCGTCAGGCGAGTGCTGCCGTGTTGCGTAATCGGTGACGACAGGTCAAGCTCACGCAGGCCATGACGAGGCGTCATTTGATGGACATTGAAAAAGGTAACTCTGGTCGTGGGTAGCTCCAGTTCGCAATGCAGGATCGCATCACGATCGAACGCATCGAAGTGGCCGAGTTGTATCAGCTTGACAGGATAGCGCGACGCCACGAAGTATTCGCCCTCATGAACCGTATGCCACTTTGAAAAGAACTTCGACAGCAATCTGGATTCGCTGCGGGCATCCTGAAAGGCCACGACATCCGGATTGAACTTGCCAATCTCGGTGATCACGGCATCGAAGTCGGGGCGATAGTCCTGAACATTGCAACTGACGATTTTCAAGACTGTGCCGGATGGTGGAGTGGCTGGCGTCGTACCCATCCACTGGCCGACTGGCAACGCCAGACCCATGATCGGGACTGCGACGACGGAAATCGATATGAAATTGACGATAATCGAAGCCCGATGCCACATGCAGGAAGCGAGCAGCAGGACGATCGCAGGAGCCACGTAAGGAATACGCGGTGCATACGTCATTGCCGAACTGAACCACCAGTTTTCAGAGATGGCAAACAAGAGCCAACTGACCGCCATCAACAGGCTGAGATTGATCCATGACAGCCGCGAGACCCAGCGCGCTGCAAATGACGGCGTGGCGGTAGAAGCAGTGGTGGAAGGCATGGCATACACGCTCGCGGGAATCTCTTCAAACTCGTTGAGGATGTACGACAAAATTCTATTCCCGGCAATCGCGATTCTGAGAGAAACTGACAGTGTGGCGAAACCAACAACAGCTTTGACAGACGACGCAAAGCGGCATGGATGCCAATCACACAAGAACGGCCAGGGTCAGTGGTTCACTGACACCTTGTTCTGCCTGATGGACCAGTTGAGCCATTTCCCAGGCAGAAACATAGTGATATCGGAAGTTCGGTTGTGATGCATGCAGTTCGGCCAGTCCCCGATGGAACTTCTGCATACGCTCACTCAGCAACATCTCCATGTTCGCGGTCTTGCAACCGTGAGTATGCAACTTGACGAAACGCCAGTTCGGCCGCCCCTGCACCGTCACACCCGCCTTTAACCACAGTTTCAGTCTCTGCATGGAAGGTGGATGATTTCCGAGCAGGTCACCATTCTCGACCCGTGGTATCAGTCCCAGCTTGCGGCGTGTCCAGTCGAACAGCAACGGCCCCTGGACCATCAGCAGACTGTCTTCAGGTTGAGTGTGTCCGACACGTGCGCGAATCCCGTGATCGTGTGATTTGCATTGACCGGGGATATCTGAAGCATAGTAGATACTGTTGATCGTTCGAGTCTGCGTATCACTGGGAGCCGACGGCATCGTGAAATCGGCATAGCAACCGGTTTTCAACAGGATCGGAATTTCGTGATCGACGCCGCACCATTGCCGGTCGCGTCGAGAATTGCACAGTGCCCAGTTCCCGTGGATGAAACCATAGACGATTTCACCCGTCACCGGATCGCGTCTCAAGACACCATGGTCATGGAACAAGGCATCGCGAAACGACGAAAGCTTTTCTTCCAGCCCTTCTGGCGTATCATCGGCGTGGTGCAGGTGAATATCGAATTCGCCAAACCCATCACGGCACAGTTCGGCCAGCGGATCGATGTACTCGGGGCGGTATTGATCCTGTGGGAAGAAGAACGAATGACGCGGGTTTCGTCCGTCAACGTCCCGAAACTCACCAAACAGTCGCGGATAGTCATGGCACCATTGATTCACTCGCCTTAGAGCTTCGTCGTGGCTGGGACTTCCCCATTCGGGTTCGTAGTGGTCGCAGACGGCCAGGAAAACATCGACTGGTTCGTGATCCAGAGAGACTTCTGGAACCGGATCTTTGGGGAACAGGTAGGCAGGCACCCACTGGTCCAGACCACGTTCGCGAACCGGGCCCCAGAATCGAGCGATGACAGACTTCACAGCCCGTACCAGCATGACGGCAATCGTTGTCACGACAATCACGGCAAACCTCACGTCCGAAATCTTCGGTATGTGTGGCACGCGGTGCCGCACAGATCCATGTGGAGAAAACTCCACATCAGACTCTACGCCGTCTTTTGCCAGGTGACGCGATACTTCGCGAAGAGTGCATCCCAAAGTGCTGCCGCTGTCGTGAGGTTCAGCGTTACAAACATTAAAGGCGGACCAAACAGACGCGAGCCGCGACCGGACAACTGGTAACACCAGCCAATGACTGCCGACGCGTAGAAGGCCCCCTGCACAATCAGCAGTACGCGATAAGCGTCCAGATCCAGCAGACAGACATTCGCGACAAGAGCCAACACCATCAGCAGGGGTGAGATCAGCCGAAGCAGCTTGTGGGAAACGTATTCAAACCAGAGCGGATTTCGCCAGGGGAGAGTCCATTCCGGGAACAGCCGTACCAATTGAGCTACCCCGGCGATCGTTCGTCGTTTTCGAATCGACTCCTGCCGCGTGGACTTCGACGGTTCGTCGAAGACCAGAGCTGTCGGCTCAAACAGGCACCGATAACCTTTGGCAATCGCCTGCATGGGAATCGCAACGTCATCCAGAATCGTTGCTGGCGGGATCGGCCGAAACAGTTCCTTCCGGATGGCGTAACAGGCACCCGTCGCACCGGGAACACCACGTCCACGACTTTCAGAACGTCGAATGAATTTTTCGTACCGCCAGTAGAATCCGATTCCAGCCGCAGCCGTGGATTGTGACGCGTCACTCCGCAGGACAAGTTCCCCAGAGACGACTCCGACGGTCGGATCGTCAAAATGAGCGAGCAGGTTTCGGATACATTTCGGATCGAAGATCTGACGAGCATCCGCCAGCAGGACGATCTGAGACTGACACTGTGGTACCAGATCGTTCAGAACCGATGGCTTTCCACGCCGATCACGAAATGCAAACAACTTGATTCGGGGATCACCCAGTTCGGCCAGGACGTTGGCGGTATCGTCGGTCGACCCGTCGGAACCGATCAGGATTTCGCGGATCTGCTCTGCTCCGTCTGATGCCAGCAGGCTTTGAATTTTGCGCGGTAACGTCCGTGCTTCGTTATGAGCAACGATGACAATCGAGACTGCGTGCTTTGGATGCTCCGCGGCAGACGGTGCGACGTCGGATCGCTTTCCACGAGAACGAACCCAGACCAGTATGGGGTATCCGGCGTAGATGTACGCCAGCACCACGACACAGGCCCAGAAAACTAGTTGTAGTCCGATGAGGGTTGTCATAACTCAGCTTCTGCGATGCAAATTCATGGTCATTCAGTGTTGAGCGACAAGACTGTTTAGAATCTCTGTCAGTCGTTCGGTTTGAGATTCACGGCTGAATTCACGAAGCGCGGTTTCGTCCACAGATGATTCGTGCGTCGGAAGATCAGCAGCGGAAATATGGTGCTGCAGCCAGTCACTGATCGCCGAAACCTGGCCCGGTGTGAAATGTCCTTGTGGAAAGAACTGATTCACGATGTCGGCCGTTTCACCGGCGGGCGAGATCGCCAGCATGTCCTTGCGAACTGCGAGGTATTCAAACAGCTTGGCTGGAACGACTCGTTCCGCGCCTGGAACGTCGCTTAGCAGCAGGCAAACACCGCTGGCCGAACGAAGCCACTGCAACACCGTCGAATGTTCGCAATAATCGATCGAGACCAGCCGAGCTGACGTGTTGTTGATTCTGTTCAATAGGGCGGACTGCTCGGCGGTCTTACGTCCGACGCAGACGAGTTCGAGACGACGCGACAGATCAGGTCGAGCGTTGTCGAGATGTTCGATCCCTCGTACCAGCGGTTCAATGTCTGTCAGGTTCCAGAGCGTCCCGGTGTAGACCAGTCGGAACGTCCCACGTTCTGGTTTCAGCACGTCGCAACCATTGTGCGATGCGGCGGAATCCGGAATCGCATTCTCGAAGTCCTCTGCATCGTACCCATTGTAGATGCAGTGCGACGCAGCACCATGTTTCAAATGACTGAGCTTTTCGGCGAGTGCTTCCGTACTGCGTCGGGTCGTCGCAACAACTGCATCGGCCGTTCGCAACAACTGCTGTTGCATGCGAGACTGCACGACGCGCGAGATCCAGTCGCGTTGAGCATTTTCCAGGTACTTGCCACTCAGATCCCATTCGTCGCGATAATCGAGAATCAGCGGCAGTCCGAATCGACGCTTCAGCGCGGCGCCGATGTAGAAGCTGGAGTAAGCAGGTGCCGTGACGAGAATGGCATCATGCTGCCGATCGCGCAGTGCCGCAGTCCCGGCTTGAATGGCGTGATAGTTCCACAAGACTTGAGGATCTGGCTGCAACGCCAGTTTTACGCATCGCTTGGCCACGCCCCTGGCGGTCTCTTTCAATCGTCGTACGATCCCCTTACGAGCGGTCGATTCCGCAGCGATCAGATTCTGCTTGACCTTGTAGTCGGGTTCCCAGGTGCGAGCTCGGATGATCTCGATGTCAGGAGGAAGATCTGCCAGCAAGCTTTCATCACGAACGGGGACCGAGGGATTCAAAGTCGTTAGAACAGTGACATCCCATCCAAAGCTTCCGAGATACTTTGCCCATTTGACGGGTCGTTGCACGCCAGCCCCGCCTACGGGCGGGAAGTTATAGGCCACCAGAAGTAGACGCTTTCTGCGCTGGATCGCTGGCGCAGCTTCAAGCGGTGCTGGTTCAAATGTGGCAACGGTCATCGGAGCATGCCTGATGAAATGTACTGGTGATCAAAGCACCGCTCGAGTGCGGGTCGCCGCACTCAAATTGGATGGGTTCTGAAGTGTAGTTCATATTTAGCCTCGAAAAGGGACTGACCCTTTTGGTTCATGCTTCTAGTGGTTCGTCAAAGCTAAAAAGAGGGGTTCAACGCGATGGGAGGGCGAGGCTCCCGCCGAGCCGCTAAGTCGATGTGCCATCACCCTGAGCGGCTCAGCAGGAGCTTCGCCCTCCCGATCATCAACCTCCATTTTGTTCCTTTGACAATGCACTAGGCCATTGAATGTCGGCCCGTCAAAACGGAAACGGTGACGGGCTGGTATTTTTCGAACAGGCCTCTTTTGAACAGGGTTTGAATCGCCGTTGCAGCCCACGGATGATTGTCATGAAACAGCAGAACCTCACCATCGGTCGGAACGAATGCCGACGACCATGCTGTCATTTCTTCTGCACTGGTCATTCTGTAGTCGCGTGGATCAGCACTCCACAGTGCCACCGTCTTCTGTTGACGCCATAACCCCGTCAGCTTCTTCCAGTTCAATTCTCCTTTCGGAGGTCGCATGGCGGTCGGAGTCGTTCCGGTCAGTTCATAAAGCAACGAATCTGTCCGCTGAGTCTCCTCTAAGAACTGCTGTGGTGAAGTTTGCGATGGTTCACTGTGTGACCAGGTGTGATTACCCAGTTCATGGCCTTCCTGAACGATCCGGCGGATCAGATCCGGATGTTGCTGGGCATCTTTTCCCACGACAAAAAACGTCGCGCAGACGTGGGCCGCTTGAAGCACATCCAGCAGTTGCGGCGTGTGTATCGGGTGCGGGCCATCATCAAACGTCAAAGCCAGCCTCGGCCGCTCGTGCGTAGCAGTTCGTCCGCCTCGCGTCAGCAGCCGTTCGGGCGGTAGCAGCGAAGTCAGCAGACGCTTCGAGATTTGCCGCAGGAAACTCATGATGTCATCCCACTCAGGGCCATGCGTTTGACGTGACAAACAACTCGTTCGTCACGTTCAGGTTGGATGTCAGCGTTTGGGAAGTACGAACTCTTCACCGGTTCGTCCCAGTTCGCTCGCAAAAAAGTTTGTGGTGGGAAGCGCCAGGTCTTCACACCAGCGTGGATCACTGGTTGTGTCGTCTGCGATTCCTTCGACGGGCTGTGTCAGTGCCACCGAAGCCGCAGGAAGCGAATTCTGAACACTTCGAGCGGATTCAACCGGCTGCACCGCCATGGACTGGTCGTGCTTGCCAAACCGGAACCATCGGTTTGATACTTGAGTTCCACACACCTCGCTGAGCACCTGTGTCAGACGGTTCGCGGCGGCCTTCAGGGCCAGTGGCTCAAAGTGGCGCGGTGCAAGATTGCTGCGTCGAACCTTCAGTTGCCATTCGATAGCATCCGCCAGTGCCACTGGGCTGGCAACTGGAACCAGTCGATCATAACTGGAATCAGCGATTTCACTCACACCTCCTACGTCCGATGCGACGAACGGTGTTCCACATGCCATGGATTCCATCAATACGTTGGGGACCCCTTCCGAAAGACTCGGCAGGATCGTCAGGTCTGCGGCACGGTACCATTCTGCCAATTGATTCTGGGTCTGTGGGCCTCGCATCTCCACCACACCTTCCAGCCCCAGTTGACTGATTTGACGTTGCAAATCCAGTTTCAATGGTCCGCCGCCCAACAGATAACAGCGGAACGGAACACGACGCGCCGCCAGCAGACGACAGGCCTGCAACAAGTGACAGTGGCCTTTGACAGGGACCAGCCTGCCGACCGAAATCAGAACCGTTTCATTTTCAGGGATACCCAGCCCCCGGCGCGAAATCGCTTTTTCTCCAGGAGCGAACACAGAACGATCCACGCCGCGACGGACAACACGCAGTTTGCGAGGATCCACACCATCCTGGACCAGCGTTCGGGCAATATGATCGCTCACCGCCAGAACTGCATCGGCGTTGCACATCACATCAAGAATCTTCTGTTGACGACCACCAGAGCGTCCGAGCAACAACACATCGCTTCCTCCAACCATGACAACGGCGGGAACTTTGTGCTGATGTGCCAGCCTGACGGCGACTTCGCCATCGGGATGAGCCCAATATGACAGGACGAGATCCGGCCGAAACTGGTTCATCGTCTGATGAAATCGCTTCTGGACGGACCATCGCATCCAGCGACCGTACTGCGATCGTAAGACTTTGGGCGTGTAGTAACTCGTGACATATTCGGCCGGAACATTTGGAACAGCCGAGAACTGTGGATCATTTAGTCCATTCGGTAACCGGCCTGACAGTTGTGCCCGCCAGGCTTCGACGAATGAAACGGGAGAAAGGACGCGCACCTCATGTTCTGCAGAGAGCCCTGCGATCATTGCACGATTGAACGTTCCCAGTCCGGATTGAGCCGGGTTGGGATACGCGTAAGAATAGAACAGGATTTTCATGGCACTTCTCCGATACGAGATTGCGTCGACGATGATTCATGTGATGCTGGCTGCCTTTCAGTGGCTTCGTCAGCAACAGGTGTTGTTGAAGCGGCGGCTCCGCTGGAGCGCACCCACTGGCGTGCTCTCGTCCCCAGTCCCGACTTCTTGATCAGGCTGCGAACCGTTGATCGAACTTTGCGGCAGGCGTTCAGATATTTAAGCGACCAGTTGGCACGCCACGTTGGAGGAACCAGCCAGACGGTCCCGCTGCGTGATTCACGATTGGCGAACTGCTGCTTGTACTCTGCATCCCCACCGCCGAAATCCAGAGACTTGGGCGAGTTGTGCCGGAGCAGGTCTTCGACGATCTGCTGCAGCATTGTTCGGCCAGGTGAGAACTGGCCAAACTCAGCACAGAAAGCGATTTCTTCATAGCGGAAACAACCTGCGTTCTGGTTACAGATCGCGAAGGCTGCTGGCTTGCCTTCGATCCACCAGAGATAACTGCGCAGCATCCCGTGATGAGCCAGTACCGACAACTGCTGCAGTTCTGCATCGTCATTGCGAATCCGCAGGCCGAACTGCCGCGACTGCCAGCTTTGCCGCGAGATCTCATGCGCCGCCCGCAGGAAGTCGGGAATCTGTTCAATCTCAGTGACCCGTTCCAATCGCGTTTGTCCGAACTTCTTCAAGTTGCGACGGAACTTGCTCAGACTTCGACTGGAGAACGTGCTCCAGTACTCGGCTTCCGTCGCTGGAAAATCGATATAGCGTCGCGGCTGAAAGTCGTGAGTCACAAATACCTGACAACCGTGAGCAACTCGATCCTGAACCGTCTGAAAAAGCAGGGCGGTCTCATCCAGATCTTCGATGAGCAGGAAGTCGGCACCAACGTTGACCGCATGTCGAACAGCACATTGCAACATCCGGTACTGCAGTTGCCATGAACCATCCTTGCCGAGAAACCGCCCACCAGCCAATCGCAGACCTTGCAGAGTCCAACTGGGTCCAATTCCGCCAACCTGTGATGTGCGAATGGTCTTGGGAACCAGAATTCCAAATGAGCTGGGACCTTTATCCGTTCCTTCACGGATCAGCACAGCATTCAAGTGCGATGCAGTTCTCCCTGTCGCAAGCTCTGCCAGGACGAAATCGGCATGTTGAAACGGACTTGCCTGCGGATCGTGGTCAAACGCCGCTCGCCAGTCCCAATAGACTTGAGACAGATGTTGTGACACCGCTTCGTCAATCGGTACCACGACCGGACCATTGGTCACGGGTGTGGGTTCCGGCTTTCGCGGTGTGTCAAAAAGTTCACTCATCGGTCAACCTGTCATGCATCTTTCGGCGGGTAACCACCAATGTCGCTTTCATCAAACGGCGTGGACGACAACTTTCAGTTTGCCTGCGTTGGTCAACGGAATGTCATCAACCATCTGCAGGCTGATATCGACCTGCGTTCCGGTACATTTGCGAACTTCACCCAGCAACTGCTCTCGTTCCGCGAGCGTCAACCCGCCATCGACGACCAGTTTCAGCGTGATCGACTCCAGCTTCTCCTGGACAATCTGGAACCGGCGGATGGCCGGAAATTCCTTGATCAGGTGTGGGAAGAATTCACCAGGAATCTTTCGACCATCGGGAGTTTCGAGAGTATCCAGTTGACGGCCGACGACCTTCTTCAACAGCGGCAGTCCGCGTCCACAGGGACACATGTCAAACCCCGCAACCGCTCGATCACCATTGACGTAACGAATGAACGGCATCCCGTAGTTGAACAAGTCCGTAACAACAACATTCCCCTCTTCGCCATGCGGTGTGGGTGAGCCATCATCGTTCAGGATCTCGACCAGCAGATTTTCCATGCTCAGATGCAGCCCCGAGTGGTGTTCGCACTCGGCACCGATCAGCATGAACTCGCGTGATCCGTACGTTTCGAAAATAGGTGCTCCGAAAACTTCTTCGATCACTTCGCGTTGAAAGTCGTGCAACTTTTCTGCCCCAACAACGATCGAATTCGGCCGGACAGGTTTCAGCGACTCGCGCTTCAGAAACCGTGCAAATTCATAAAGTGGATTCGTATAAGCCACGATCACATCGGCCCGATAGCGGTTCATCCGTTCGAAGTGCTGACGCATCCGTTCCGGGGTGAATTCGAAACAACTGAGAATCAGGTGTCGATCGAACCGGTGATGCAGGTCCATCTTCAGGCGTTTCCATCCGGGAACCTTACCAACGGCAGTCCCCCAGATGTAAAGCTGCTTTGTCCCGGGAGCGGCTCCGGCCCAGCCATAGCCACGATACGTCATCGCCGTACGCCGGTCATTGCTGCCGCTGTCCAGATCAAACTGCAAAGGTTCACCACTGGAACCACCGGTCGCCTTTGTCATTCGCTTGACGTCGGCAGTTGTTCGCAACTTCAATCGGTGACGCCGAATCACATCGCGGGTCAGTAGCGGCCATGCTGTGAAGTCTGCAAGTGATTTGACCTGAGAGACGTTCAGGCCACGCGCATTCCAGTCTTCGGTGTAATAGAAACAGGTCTTGTGCGCGTGCTGAAGCAGCCCCTGCAATGATTCCAGTTGCAGACCTTCCAGGCGTTCGCGCGACCACCACTGGCTCTCTTCGGCATCACGCCAATGAGCCATCGTCCGACGCCCCTTGACGACTCCGTCAAACAGCGGGAGCAGAAGATGTCGATAAAGTTGTCCGTACATGCTGCAAACCTTCGCGTTCGTTATCAATTACGAATTCAATTTGCGGGTGTTGCTCTTCAACAACTGGCGATACAAGTCTTCGTAGTCCGTAACCATTCGTCGCACTTCAAAATGTTCCTCGACACGCCTTCTGCCGGCGCGACCCATTGCTGACCATTGAGAGCTTTCTTCGCACATGGCCACCATGGCGGCTGCGAGTTGCTCTGGATCTGCTGCTGGAACCAATCGACCCGTGTGTGGCGGATCGACAATCTCGGAGTTACCCCCGACACTGGTGGCGACAACGGGCAATCCAACTGCCATCGCTTCCAGAAGCGTCAGCGAGATCCCCTCGGTCAGCGATGCGGTGACAAAGAAGCCTGCTTGAGACAGCAGTTCCGGTACATCCTTTCGTTCACCAAGAAACTGAACGTGTTCGCGTAACGCTAATTCGTCTGTCAGTTGCTCCAGCTTCTGCCGTTCTGGCCCGTCACCGACCAGCTTCAGTTTCAGATCGGGAACGCTGCGAACGGCGATTGCTATTGCCTTGAGCAGTGATGGGAAATCCTTCTCTGCAGAAAGGCGAGCAACGGATATCGCCACGGGAGCGGTAATCGGTCCAGTGAATTGAAAGTCGTCAATGTCGATCCCGTTCCAGATCCGGATCACCTTCCGCGACTTCACACCATCTGCGTCGACGCACAAGTGGGCGGCATCGTCAGAAACAGCGATGATCCGATCAACCAGATGACTCGCCCAGCGAAATTGTGTTCGTGATTTCCAGCCATGTCCGGCTCGCTGTCCGTGTCGCGTGTTGACCACAACAGGGACACCAGCCAGTCGTGCAGCGATGCTCGCATATAAGTGCGGATACGTGTTATGTGTGTGAACCACATCGAACTGACCACGACGGAACAATTGAACCATCTGCTTCAGTTGACCGAATCGTCCTGAGGGATTCAGGCGGTGGACGGTACAGCCAGCATCACGGATGATCTCTGCAAATCTGCCGACTTCCGTCAGCGCCAGGAATTCAGGAGTGCAGGCTTCGTCATGATGTCGAGCGATGTCGGCGAGCAGTCGTTCCAGTCCACCTGTTTTCAGTGTGAGGCTGACGTGACAGACGCGCAGCGGGCGCGTGACCGGTCGAGATGGTGAAACGTCTGTGGCGATTTCAGCGAGGCTCATCTGGGAAATCACCCTTCTACTTTTGGAGGCTGAGTTTGTTCACTGGTCAGAGCGCCACTCGTTGCCGACTTTGGACGCAACAGTTGCATCCCGATTCGTTTCATCGAGCGGACGGCATTGATGGCGGCGTTCTTGATATTGCGACGCTGCCACACAACCCAGGCCAATTCAGCCCGATTCGTGGACAGCCGGCGTTTGTGATCTGATTCACCTGCGAGGAAATCGAATGCGTCATATCCGCGTCGTAATGATTCTTCGATGCAGAGATAGTCGACCAACATCCCCGGACTGGTCTTGTCACGGGTCTGGACACGCCCGCACTGGTACATCAGTACTCGCTGGCCATCGATCATGATGTGCGAGTAACCAATAGCATGGCGCGACGACTTGACACCATAGATCGTCGATACACCGAGTGGTACAGCGCGATGGAGCAGTTCCAGATGGAAATTGAAGAACCGCCGGCTGGCATAAACACCAGGATATCCTGCAGCGTTCCAGCGTGCCTGATGCAGTTCCACCATATGGTGAAACATTTCCTCAGCCCGCTCTGCTGTCTCGGCCCATTCTCCGACTGGATTTCCAAGTTCACGAAGTGATCTGCGGATATTCGCTCGTGTGTTCGGCCCCAAGAACAATATTGGCTCAGTCTGGGCTTCGCGGGCCGCCATGAGATCAAAGTAACGAGACGACTTTCGCTCGACCGAGACCTGGGTGTCCTTCAAAATCCAGTGAATTGCCAGTGGATCAAATCCATCGAGGCGAAATTCGTCGCACCGAGTCTGTTCACGTACCCATTTCCAAAGTGCGCAACCAAACTCGACCTGATCTTCTGGACGAGCGAGAAGCGAGTTGTATTCGACAAACACCGAATCTCGTTCGGGCTCGCCCGCAGTTCCAACATGCCAGGTATTGAGGCCAATCGGACCGGTATGCTGGTTGACTCCCTGCGTCAACAATGCAATCGCACACGTTCGATTCCCTCGAAGTCCGATGGCGAACTGATGCGGGACAATGGATCCGTAGTTGTTCAGCCAGATTTCTGTCCAGAGTGATGAACAGGTCAGGCGAGTGTTGGAGAGTTCGACTTCCAATTGGCGCCATTCGGAAAGAGCAACGGCGCGCGACGATGCCGGAAGCATCTTCAGCGTCAGCTCCTGAGCCTCTATGGCTGTTCGTTGCATGGACAAGTGCGAACTTGTCAGCAGCGTCGAAGTTGTCATCCAATCGGACCTTGTCTAAAGGCCTGGCGTCGGTCAGGAAACTCCCTTCGTACCGGTCACTCACCACAAGATCTGTGTGACAGATTCCTGGGAACGTGGCCGAAGGAATACCTATCCCGTGCGACTCCAGTTCGGCGCGAACACACTGTCCGCGCTGTCCGCCGGAAACATAGGTCATGCTTGGACGTTGCAAAGAAACAACCGTGCTGGTGGATGCGAAGACTATTGCGTTGGTAGCGATTGCAACGACTGTGGCGATTCTGACGAGATTCCAATTCCGTCAGGATCGGATCGAAACGGCGGAAACACGTCCATGGCAAAAAATGATGCCGCTGGGAAATCCAGAATGAACTTTCCCAACGGCATCAATTCGTTGCCATGCTTTCAGCGAATGTGGTCCTCAGGCTTAAAGTCGAGGATTGCCTGGCTTATGAGGTGCGTCCCAGCCATTGGCACCTTTGACCTTCACCTTTCGTGTGTAGACTCGATCACCGCATGTACAAACCAGCATGTCGAAATTCGGACCACCAAATGTCAGGTTCGAGACCTTGCCGTTAGGAGTTGGGATGATGCAGTTCACGCGACCTGGTTGATCGCAGACCTGTAGTCCCATACGGGTTGCCACCCAGACTCGCCCATCGCGATCCGTTCGAACTCCATCCGGACCAGAATCCTCAGCAGTATCCGGCTCATGCAGATGAAAATACTTTTGCTTGTGAGCCAGCGAGCCATCCGACTGAATCTGATAGCTGTAGACCCAATGTGTCCTGCTGTCAGCCACATAGAGCAGTGACTGATCCGGCGAACAACACAGCCCGTTGGCAAACTTTAATCCTTCGTCAACGATCTTCTTGTCTCCCTTGGGCGAGATGTACCAGACCTTGCTGTCTGGTGGGGCAAACGGTGCTGTGACATACAGACTACCATCGTGCCGGACGACCAGATCGTTCCCTTTGAATCCATCCGCGATGACAGTCGACTTCCCTTCAGCGTCCCAAGCCAGGACTTGAGAGGTGGCACCGGCGTTGGCATACAGGCGACCATCAGGCCCAAACGCCTGGCCATCGCCCCGCTGCGAATCTGCCAGGAATTCTGTTACTTTGCCGTCGAGTCCCAGCTTGTACGTCTTGCTGGCTCCGACATCGTTGTAGAAGACTTCACCCTTGGAATTGACGGACGGGCCTTCGGTGAACTTGTAGCCTTCACCCACCAGCTTCCAGTCTTCGCCCGGAATCAGGATTTCCTGAATCTGGGGAGAGCCCTTTCCCGTACTGATCGGTTTTGGCCAGTCCTTCCAGAGCCACCGCATGGCATCAGGGAACAGTTCTGTCGCGTGCTGGTTGCTGTGTCCCCCTTCGCCCCAGTTATGGTTTACTTCGTATCCCGCAAACGCCAGCGATCGTTCCATCGCCAGGTTGGCAATCCACCAATCACCACCGTAAATATTCTGGTCTTTGCTGCCATCTTCCAGATAGATTCTCAACGGCTTCGGCTCGTATTTTCGAATGATGGTCGAGTAGTTATGGCCACCTCGCAGACCGACGTAGGTTCCGATCGCGCTGAAGACACGACGAAACGAGTCGGGCCGCTCCCAGGCCACAGTAAATGCACAAATCGCTCCACTGCTCGAACCAGCAATGGCACGATCGTTGCCATCTTTTGACAACTTGATTGCACGTCCATCGGAAGCCGTTTTGGTTTCGACAAACGGCAGCAGTTCTTCCAGGAGGAACCTGGCGTAGGCATCACCCAGGCCATCGTATTCAAGACTGCGATTAAACCGCGGCAGCGCCTGATCTGATGTCGGTTTGACGACCCCCGGTGTGATAAACACGCCGATTGTGATCGGCATTTCCTTGGAGTGAATCAGAGAATCAAATACGGCTGGAGCATTGAACTGGACACCATCCTGATTGACATGCAGACAGGCAGGCGAGGCAGGGTCGTACTGGCGCGGGACGTAGACCGTCACTTCGCGAGTTGTTCCTGGAAAAATCTTGCTCTGATCAAATGTGAATTTGAAGGTCTCTCCCTTCGGAGCAGCATCTTGAGCATTCGCAGAATTCCACGTCAGTACAAAGGCAACCGACATCAACAGCAAACGAGATCGCAACAAGTTCCAGTCCACAGTGTTGATCCTTCAAGGTGTTCTTCGGCAGATAATTCGTCAACAAACGCTGATCGGGCGAGTCTATCGAGGACCATTGTGAACGGCAACGTGGATAGAACGCAGGTACGGGACCACACGGAACTCTCACGAGTTCCGCTGCGTGCGGCGAGGTTCGCAAACGAAATCGGACGCGTGGCACGTCCAGACGCTTTGAGATTGGCGTAGTCTGTGGTCGGCAAATGGGAATGGTTATTGAGATGAGAATCCTTGCCAGAACCGACGCTCTCCGATCTGTGCTCGAAATAGTACCGTGTTGCCGCGAAGTGAGTCGGAAGTCAGGAAAGCTAGATCCTGAGGTCTTGCCAGCCCAGTTGCTGTTCTGGCGACCAAGTGCATCAACCACTCACTTTGTATCCCAGATCGCTCAGGAAAGTCTTAACGCGATCGACGTGACTTCCCTGGATTTCTAGTTCGTTCGGAGAGTGAGCCCCACCGGCGCCGCAGGCGTTTTTCAACTTGACCAGCAGACCTGGAAGATCGTTCGACTCGTCCGACAGTCCACGGATCACCGTGACAACTTTTCCCTTTTTTCGTCGCTCAACCGACAGCCGGGCCGTTTGCTTACCAGGCGGTACAACCTGTTTCGGTACGACTCCCGCCGGACATTTGCAGTCTGCTTCCAACGCACCACACTTTTCGCAGGTCACGGGCCGATCCCACTGAGTCCCTTCAAACAATCGCATGTCATTCGTCCTGAAGCTGAACCCTGAACTCATCTCTGATCGCTCGTCTGAAACCTGTTCGCAAATCCGATTCACATCGAGGATGCGACAGATTCTTCTTTCTCAAAACAGCTCACGCTGCCGTTGTCGAGGTACGGTCACCGATGCAGCACCGGGCCACGGGGGAAGCGGTGACAGTCCCGGAAGATGTTTTCTCAATTCATCGTGAAATGCTCGCGCCAGTTCAGGAGCATGTCGATCGTGTGGCGTATGCGTGAAGAGATAAGGAGTCAGACCCTCTGAAATCCACTGGGCCACGACGGGCGCCCACTCTTCGATCCATGGCTGAGCCGCAGGGATATCGTTGCGTCCTACGAATCGCAGCATCGGACGCATTCCCGTCACGGTCTGGCGGCAGGGTGAATTCGGTTTGCGCCGCTGAGCCTCGGCCTCATGATCGTCCAACGGAGGCGCCGAAAACAGAGCTCGACTGTCAAACAAGGCCCGATCAACCTGCAGTCGAAGAAGCAGATCGTCCAGTTCACGCTCGTGAATCCCGTTGTCGTAAAAGTCGTCGTGCCGAACTTCCACAGCAAACGGAAACTCTTCCGGCAGTTCTCTCAAATAGGTCGCCAGAGCAGGAAGCTGGGTCGCCGAGAAGGATGGGCCTAATTGCAGAAAGGATGGACCGAGTCGATCTGCCGAAGCGAGCACTTCCAGAACCGTCAGAAAAGCTCGCGTCTCCGCAGCGGCGTTGACCAGTTGCCGGTCATGACTGATCGTGCGAGGGAACTTTAACGCAAAGCGGAATCCTGGCAATGCTTCGTCACACCAGCGCCGGACGGTATCAAGGGATGGCAGCCCGTAAAAGGTGCTGTTTCCTTCGACGGTGTTGAAGGCCATTGAGTACTGATGCAGGAATTCGTGCTTCTTTGCACCGTGATGAAAGACGGAACCCGTCCAGTCGGCACAGGCCCAGACAGGACACCCCAGGTAATAGGGCAGCGTCAGAGAATGTACGGGGAATGTCATCGGAGGTATCACAATGTCGAGGAACAGATCTCGAACAATTGTAGGACCGCCGATGACATTCGTCATCCGTCACTGAATTTGATCAATCACTCAATCGGCAACGGCAATCCAAAATTTGCGAAGACTTCGTATTGAGTCACCATGCGGATCAGTTCCGCATGCGACCGAGCTCGCAGCTTTTTCATCAGATTCGCGCGCCGCATCTCGACGGCCCGTTCGGTGACGGCCAGTCGCAAGGCGATCGACTTGTTCGGCAATCCCTCCTGAAGCAGATCCAGAACGGCGCGATCTTTTGCCGTCAGATTCCGGAACCGTTCGGCAATTTCACGCCAGGCAGCTCGTCGGCGAAGCCGTTCACTGTCAGCAGCAATGGCACCGTTGATCCGGGCCAGGATCTCATCCACCGGGGCTGAAGCATCGATCACTTCCAGCCGGCCGGCGGTCAAAATCTTTAACAAGCGGATTACATCCGGTGCGGACGACAGGACCAGCAGCGGACGTTCGTCAGCCTGTGACAGCCAACGTGCACAGGCATGCAGCCCACTGAGCTCGCTCGTCGAGTTCAGTACCAGCAGGACGCAGCTTGCAGACGGACTTTCATCCGGTATTTCTGTAGCGGCACGCACAATTCGAGGAAGGTGTCGACTGCTTCGCAGCAGCGAATCCCATTGCCGAGCGATTTCGCCCTCGGCGACAAGAAACACGTCGGGTGCGTGCGACGTTGACATCGAATTCCATAACAGCGGCGGGGGGGATAGTGTGACCATGCTTTCCCGATACGCAAGCCGTGTGCCAATGCGATTTCCTGCGGAATCAGGCGATCTAACGCCATTTTTCTGCGACGAATTTAGGCAAGCTTGCTCGACTTTCGCCCGAATCCATCGACGATTCCCGCGATTTATGAAGGATCATTCACATGACTCCGCACGGAGATCTACCTCGAAAATCAACGACATTTCGGACGTATGAGCAGATTGAACGATTTTGTGCTTTCCACCCGAAACGACAAATACTTCGGCAGGAGAACGAGCGAATAAGCCCGTTCATCTGAACAACCGTGGATTCAAGATCCGTTTGAACCTTGCTCTTTCTGTGATTTCGTGAGATGAGTCTCGCTGGCAATTTTGTATTCTGTTTACTGAGTTGATGTCAGCATCAGCAGTTCGGCTTTCTGCAGATGTTGCCGAATGTGGCAGCGGCGTTTCTGGATGGACAACGTAGGAGATCTCCTTGGACTGGCAGGCAATACTGCTGACCTTGCAGTTGGCAACTTCGACAACGGCGATCCTGTTCGTTGTCGGACTGCCGGTCGCCTATTGGCTGACAACATCGGCCTGGCGAGGGAAGTTTCTGCTGGAATCGTTTGTGATGCTTCCGCTCGTCCTTCCCCCCACGGTGCTCGGTTTCTACCTTCTGCTGGCACTGGGACCAAACAGCCCATTCGGACAGTTCTACGAACGAATCACGGGTGGACATCTTCCCTTTTCCTTTTCAGGGATCCTGCTGGGTTCTGTGATTGGCAATCTGCCGTTTGCGATTCGTCCATTCGTCGCCGCATTTTCGAGTCTGGATCGCCGTCTGGTCGAAGCGTCGTGGTGCCTCGGAGTCTCACGGTTCGAAACCTTTCGCCGCGTCTCATTACCGCTCTGCTGGCCTGGTATCCTCGCAGGAATCGTCCTGACATTTGCTCATGCGGTCGGTGAATTTGGTGTCGTGCTGATGCTGGGCGGAAACATTCCGGGGATCACTCGAACGATTTCTGTGTCGATCTACGACGATGTCCAGGCGCTGAACTATGTCGCAGCATCACGTACGTCGGCCGTTTTGATTTTGTTTTCGTTCACGGTCCTTTGTTTGACGCATCTGTTGCAGCGACGGAGGACATCGGCATGACCCAGATGGCCCCCGGCGAAATCAACGATCCTGCGAATCGTCAGGGACTCGTCGCCGCTTTCGAAAAGCGATTCGCAGGGGGAACCACGATCGCTGCCGAATTGAGTCTTCCTGCGGAATTCTCTGTCACAACGCTATTCGGTCCATCAGGCTGTGGTAAAACGACGATCCTGCGCTGCCTGGCGGGACTCGTACGTCCGAATGAAGGGACGATTCGTGCAGGAGGACAACCCTGGTTTGATTCCCGGCAGAAGATTTGCCTGACACCTCAACAGCGCGACATTGGATTCCTGTTTCAGGACTATGCACTGTTTCCACACCTGTCGGTGATTGAGAACATCGCGTTTGGATTGAAAGGCTGCTCACCACACGAACGTGATCAACGAGTCGCCGAGATGATTCAGGTTTTCGATCTGCAGGGAATGGAACTCCGTCGAATCCATCAGATCTCGGGAGGCCAGCAGCAACGAGTCGCCCTGGCGCGAGTCCTTGTGCGACGCCCCCGACTGTTGCTGCTCGATGAACCATTGTCAGCCCTCGATGCAACCTTGCGTGAACAGCTACGCACAGAACTTCGACGAAGGTTGTCGATGTTTCAGATACCGGTGATCGTGGTGACACATGATCGCGTCGAAGCGATCGCTCTTTCTGATCAGCTCGTGATTATGGAGAGGGGACGGATTCGTCAGTCCGGTCCCGTCGAACAGGTGATAACTCGCCCATCAGATCTTGCAGTGGCGCGTATTGTCGGCGTGGAAACAGTTCTGGTTGGCACAATCGTCAATATTCACGAAGGACTGGCAACGGTTCAAGTCGGCCAGACAACGTTGCTGGCTGTAGCACCAACCGCCGCTGCAAAGTGTGTACACGTCTGCATCCGTGGTGAGGACGTTGCGATTCAGAAAGGTCCAACGGGAGAATCCAGTGTTCGTAACCACCTTCCCGCAACTATTCAGTCGCTGACTCCAGAAGGCCCGCTGGTCCGCGTCGGATTGAACTGTGGATTCGATCTGACGGCACTGGTCACACGTCCCGCTTGTACTGAACTGAAGTTGCAGATTGGTGATCGAGTCACAGCCAATCTGAAAGCACCGGCAATCCACTTGATTGCTCACGACTGATCAGTTCATCAGCATGATGACTCCTCATGGCTTCGCAGCCAGCCATTCATCAACGATGCGTTCCAGTTCATCCAGGGGAACGGCACCGTTCTGCAGAATGATGTCATGGAATTCGCGGATGTCGAATTTCGATCCGAGTTTCTGTGTCGCGCGGGCTCGCAATTCTTTGATCTTCAGCTCACCGATCTTGTAGGCCAGTGCCTGACCGGGCCACGCGATGTAGCGATCGATCTCGTTCGTGATATCCAACTCGTCCTTGGGAGCGTTCTCCTTGAAGAACTCAATCGCTCGTTCGCGAGACCATTCCATCGAATGCATACCGGTATCGACGACCAGGCGCACCGCTCGCCACATCTCATAGGTCAGTTGTCCCATCTTCGAATATGGGGTGTCGTAGAGATGTAACTCGTCTCCCAGGCTTTCCGCGTACAAGGCCCAGCCTTCGACGTATGCCGTGAAGTGCGTGTGACGGCGAAATTCGGGGACGTTGTCTAACTCTGTGGCCAGTGCAATCTGCAGGTGATGACCGGGAACAGCTTCGTGCAGGGATAAGGCAGCGATCTCGTACTTTGGTCGCTTCTCTGGCTTGTAGAGATTTACAAAGTACGTACCAGCCCGAGTTCCGTCGGCTGCAGGAGGCCGGTAATAACCGGTTGTCGTATCCGGAGCCAGATGAGCAGGAATCGCTTCCACTCCATAAGGAATCCTCGGCAGCTTGCGAAACATCTTTGGCAGATGCGGATCAATGCGTTTCGAAAAGGCCTGATAGGCTGTCAGCAGATCGTTCGCATCGGTGTAACGATACTGAGGAGCCGTGCGCAGATGTTCGAAGAATTCGGTGAGTGTCCCCTGAAAGCCGACCTGAGCCCTGATCCGCTCCATTTCCGACCGGATTCGTCTGACTTCTGACAGTCCGATCTCATGAATCTGCCGGGGAGTCAAGTTGGTCGTCGTGTGTTTTCGGGCGAGAAAGGCATAAAACTCCTGGCCATTGGGCAATCGTGATGCCCCAATCCCCGGCATACAGGCAGGCAGGTACTCGCGGTCAAAAAAGCCCAGAAACTTTCGATACGCCGGAACGACGTGTTCGCGGATGGCCGCCTGTCCTTCACGCTGCAATCGATCTCGATCCGATTCCGCGATCGAAGCGGGAATCGAACGGAACGGCTTATAGAACAGGCTGGATGTGGGGTCTTCGACAATCTGATTGCGGATCTGAGCTGGCAATCGTCGCATCACGATCTGCGGCTGGACCATTTTCGCATCGATCCCGGCTCGCATCAGAGTAATCGTCTGGTCAACGAGTACCGGGATTGATCGCAGTCTGGCGATCCAGTCTTCGTAGTCCTTAACGTCTGTGAACGACATTGAATCGGCCACGGAATTGACGCTCTGGATTCCGTGCCGGTGATCCAATGGGACCAGATGCCACTGAAATGGGTACTCTTCCAGTTCGACTTCGACGTGACGCCGAAACAGCCGGAAATTCAAACGCTCGGCGGGCGTCAACTGCTTCTCGTCGAAGTCAGCCAGCTTCTTCAAGAGTTCCACCTGATGAAGATGGCGTCGCTTGATGGCCGCCAGACTGGTGTCGGCCCAGTGGTCGTTGTACCGCTTGTCACCCAGGTGTGATGCAAACGTCGGCGATTCTTTCAGCCCATATTCCCATTCTTCGTCAAACAACTTCGACAGCCGTTCACCAGGAGTCTGAGCCCAGGTCACGCTCGCACTGCAAAACGACAGGCAGCAGAGCAGAAAGTGTGTGAACTTCATGAAACCACTCGAATCAGAAGGAACGGAAAGAAAGACGTGATCCGATTGTAACGAGATCACATTCCGATTCCGTCCTTCGCGCACCGTCAAAGGCGCAATTGTCGGGGTAACTCGTTTCCTGGGACTTTCCGCGATTTGAAGAATGATCGACCGATAAACGTCGTGAAGCTTGTCGGATTCCGTGCCAGTTCCGACGAGGTCACATCTGTTGATGCACAATCAATCTTGACGGAAAAGCGTGAAGCTCGATAAATCGAGTTGCGGGACGTTTGGTACCACCACAGGATCAGGATCGCACGGGGATTCAAGATGACGACGCATGGGTTACAGGAAAAGATTGCCGGAAAGACCGCCGTCATCGGCGTGATTGGTCTGGGGTACGTGGGACTTCCGTTGATCCGTGCCTTCACCCGGGCTGGCTTCAAAACGATGGGTTTTGACGTCGACCAAACCAAGGTCGACAAGCTGAAAGCAGGCAAAAGCTACATCAAGCACATCGACAGTGGTGCCATTGCGAAGCTGATCCAGGACAAGGTTTTCGAACCGACCGCCGACATGGGGCGACTGGGTGAAGCCGACTGTATTATCATCTGTGTTCCGACACCACTAAACGAAAGTCGTGACCCAGACCTGAGTTACATCGAAGGGACGGCACATTCGATCGCCAAGACCTTGCGTAAAGGCCAACTGGTCGTCCTGGAAAGCACCACTCATCCGACCACCACTCGGGAAAACGTTCTGCCCGTATTGAATGCGACCGGCCTGAAAGCGGGAAGCGACTATTTCCTGGCATTCAGCCCCGAACGCGAAGACCCCGGTAATCCCAATTTCGAAGCATCAACAATCCCCAAAGTCGTTGGTGGATTTGATGCAACCAGTGGCGATCTGGCCTGTGCTATGTACGGCCATGCCGTCGTGAAGGTTGTTCGCGTCTCCAGCATGGAAATCGCCGAAGCCTGCAAGATCCTCGAAAACACCTATCGAGCCGTCAACATCGCCCTCGTCAACGAGTTGAAGATGCTCTATGACAAGATGGGAATCGATGTCTGGGAAGTGATCGATGCCGCCAAGACGAAGCCGTTTGGTTTTCAGGCGTTCTATCCCGGCCCCGGCCTCGGCGGTCACTGTATTCCCATCGACCCGTTCTATCTGACCTGGCTGGCCCGCAAATGGGGCGAACAGACCCGGTTCATCGAACTGGCCGGCGAAATCAATACGCACATGCCGCACTATGTTGTGAACCAGTTGGCGGCCTTCCTGAACGACGAAGCCAAACCGATCAAGGGGAGCAAGGTCTGCATCCTGGGAGCTGCCTACAAGAAAGACGTCGATGATCCGCGCGAAAGTCCGACGTTCGAACTGATGAAGCTGCTCATCAAGCGTGGAGCGGTCATCAGCTACAACGATCCCCACGTCCCGTCATTGCCCAAAATGCGTCACTATCCCGATTTGCCAGCCATGACCAGTCAGGAACTGACGCCAGAGTTCCTGGCGTCACAGGATTGCATCCTCGTCTCAACCGACCATTCGGCATACGACTTCAAGCACATTGTGAAGCACGCTCGAATGGTTCTGGACACTCGCAACGCCACCAAGAATGTCGTCGAAGGACGAGACAAGATCCGCAAGGCGTAATGGCCAAATACCGACCGCAATCATGAAACCGGAGCCGTGTTCGCAAGACATGGCCCCGGTTCGTTTTTTGTGGCAGTGAATTCCTGCTGACATCATGTTCCCGCTGGTTGATCATCGGCAGGTACATCAGCACCCGTTCCTCGATGAAACAGAACCAGCCAGGGTTCTCGCAGTCCCAGTAGCCATGCGGACGCCAGATAGGCAACAGCTCCACCTGCCAGCGGAACCACCAGATTCAGTCCGCGCACGAGCAGGCGTTCGCTGGGTTCTGTCCAGGCGAGACACAACTGACAGACTCCGCTCATCACAGCCACAGCAATAACCGTCTTCGCTGCCGTTGTAGCAATCCCTCGCCATTCGAGGCGACCGATACGCCGCTGCAGCAGGACACAGGTGATCAGGCATTGAATGGCAGCCACCAGTGACGTGGATAAGGCCAGTCCCCGGCCTCCCATCGGCCAGATCAATGTCAGATTCAGAATGATATTCAGCAGCATGGCCCACAGACCGATCGACATCGGCGTCAGTCGATCTCCCACGGCATAAAACGCGCGCTGCAGGATCAGTAAGCCGCAATAGGCCCAGACTCCGGACCCGTAACACAGGATCATGTCGCCCGTCATCCGGGCTGCCGATGCGTCGAATTTTCCGTATTGAAAAAAGAGTGTCGCCAGCGGGTGAGCGATCAGCATCAAGCCAGCACTCGCGGGAAGTCCGATCGCGACAACGAGTCGAATCCCCAACGAAAGATCTTCTCGCAGGCGATCAGATTCTCCACGTTGAGCATGGCGTGCGAACAGCGGGAACAACACTGTTCCCAGTGCGACCCCAAACACTCCGAGTGGAAACTGATACAGCCGCTGGCCCAGGTAGAGAGCCGTCGCAGTCCCGGAATGGAGCGGGAAAGGGGGAGATCCCGGCAACGCCATGAAAGGTGCCGCTCCTTCTGTCGGTGCAAATCCCCAGGCAACAAAGCTGTCGAGCACGGTGTTCAATTGAGTGATCGACAGACCGATCACCACCGGCAACATCTCGCGAGCCACTCGTTTGATCGAATCGGCTGCGGTCCGCCAGTCAGCTCGATATCCAAAACCACATTTCCAGATGACAGGGAGCAGAAACGCAAGCTGCAAGCCGCCCGCCATCAGAACACAGATCGATGTCGCCCAGATCTGGTTAACGGGATCATCCCACCACGCAGGTATCACCCACCAGAGAGCCCCCAGCCAGACAACATTCAAAACGACGGGGACCAGGGCTGGCCAGACAAAATGGCCGAGAGCATTCAGCACGGCTCCCAACTGTGCTGCCAGGCAGATCAAGATCACATACGGCAAGAGCAACATGGTCAAATGACAGAGAAGCTGCGTCTGAGCGGACAGGTCCACCAGAGTTGTCAGCAGGGCCAGGGCAACTTCTGCCACGAGAACAAGGGAACACAAAGTGATGGTTAAAGCCACAAAGATCGCCCAGGTGACTCTGGCAGCCGAATCGCGGCCGCGGTGATTCAATTCCTCTACAACGATCGGCAGGAACGCCGTGGTCAAAGCTCCCTCACCCAGCAGGACTCGAGCCAGATTCGGCAGGCGAAACGCGACGGTGAACGAGTCCATGATTGGTCCCGCACCAAACAATGCCCCCATCGTCTGGTCGCGCAGCAACCCGAACACGCGGCTGATAATGGTGCAAAGCCCGACAACTCGCAGGTTCCGCGAGACGTGCCGGATGGAATCGTTCACGATAATGACATTCTGAACAACACGGTGACAGTTCTTCCTGCTGGGTACGAATCCCGGATCGACAATTCACAAACCTGAAACTGTCGTCGAGAAAACAGACTCATAGGTGCAATGGTGCGTGAGATCAAGTCCGCAATCACCCCCCGGCTGATATTTGTGAACAGAATGGGCGGAACGCAGGGTGGGACAAGTGGCACTTCGCCGTGCGGGACCACCAGTATTTCTCAACGTGTCGTGATAGTGGCCGGCGCTCGAAGCGAACTGGTCCCCCCCGACTTTTGCGATATGTTAACTTCGCGCCATCGTCGATACCGTTTGCGACGATGCGAACCGTGAGCTAGCGTTGGCTAGCGCCCAACGACACGTTTCCAAATCACTCCATCAGCCGGTACGCGCTAGCGTCCGGTTCTCTTTCTCATTCAATTGCGTCGCGCAACGTCGCTGGAAACCGGACGGTAGCGCGCGCCGGCTGATGGCTGTACCACAATCGATGTCCTGTTTGCTGCCGTGTCGCGCCGAAATATGGGTGAGACACTGCGATCTAACGGTTGGAACGATGATTGAAAGTTCTCAGTCCCCATATCCGTGTCATCCGTGAAATCCGTGGTCAGATTTTACAACCACAGATTTCACAGATGCCACGGATAATCACAAGAACGAGCGATGCCAGAGTCATCGAGAAGAATGTCCGGTTTCGGTGTCGGGTGTACGCTTTGATGAGTAATGGACCATCAGCCGGTACGCGCTAGAGTCCGGTTCAATGCGTGTACCACGTTCAAAGGTCCTGTGTTCGGCAGTGGCACTTCGGCTGTTTCGAAACGTGTCATTCCTTGTGGCTGAAAAGTCGCATACCCTGCGAAGCCTGTCATCACATTCTCGCCACCGTGTCCCCAGCATTTGCCAGATGATACGATTTTGAAATCTGTGTTCACGCAATTTGGAATCATTGAGGAATCCTGATGACTGACAACAATCGATTCGACGTGACAGCCCGTGCGTCAATGACGCCCGTCATTGCGACATGGATGGCATTACTTGTCTGGAACTGTGTCCCGTCAACACTGGCTCAGGAGTGGCTCCAATTGCCTGATCGTGACGGGGCAGTAGAACTTCCCGCTCAGGAGTGGCCGCATCGTCCTGGCCCAAGAAAGGTTCGAGTGCTGATCCATTATCCGGCGGGGACTCTGGCACGTATCACGCCGCAGACTGGTGTCATGCTCACTCTGCACAACTGGGGTGGTACCGACTGCGTCGGAACGGCCAGTCCGACGGAACTAGCCAAGCGTCTCAATGTCGTCGCCCTCTGCGTGAACTACTTGCAGAGCGGGCAGAAAGACTCCATTGAGGGACCTGAACCATATGACTTTGGCTACCTGCAATCGCTGGATGCTTTGCGAGCTTTGTACTGGGTCACATCTCAATTGAAAGATTCGCAGCGTCCGTTTGCGGCTGGCCGCTGTTACTGCACTGGTGGGTCCGGCGGTGGCAATGTGACATTGATGGCAAACAAGCTGGCTCCTCGCACATTCGCATGTGTCATCGACATGTGCGGCATGAAGAAGTTGAGCGACGAGATCGCTTTCAATCTGCCTGGCAATGGCGGGTTGAATGCCCGTTGGAGCCGTGATCCAGCCACCCCAAATTTTCTTTCGCCTGATGCTCAGGAAGTTCGATTTGTGGGACACCCGCAACATCTGGCCGAAATGAAACGATTGGGGTCTGCCTGTCGAGTTCTGGTGGTTCATGGAGTCGACGACGCAGTGACTTCGTACCCGCATGCCATCGAATTGGTCGAAAACCTGAAACAGGCACGGTTGGATGTTGAACCGCATTACATTTCACGGGATCGAGTCGATGGGACCACATTCACCTCGACAGGTCATTCGCTGGGAAACCGCACTCGGATTGTTTTCGAAGTGGCGGGGAAGTACCTGGAACCGGGCAGCGCAATGGCCCTGACCAGAACAGGGCTCAGCGACTTCGAACGTCGCGAAGAGATTCGCTATCGGACCACCAATGGAGAATTCGTGATCTCGTACAAAGACGGGTACCCCGTCGGACGATTCGAAAAGAAGCCGTAGGAAGTCGCGATCAGGTCTTGAATGACGTTCAAACGACCATTGTGACAGAGTCGGCTGCACAGTTTCCGACTCCCAATCGAACCGGAAGCGTGGTAAACATGGTCAGTCCTGATGAGACACATGCTACTGTCACAGTCATTCGCGGAGTTGCCGGTGCGTTTGCTGACATACAACATCCATAAAGGGATCGGGGGCCGAGATCGACTCTATCGCCTGGAGCGGATCAAACAGGTGATCGCGGCAGAGAACCCGGATATCGTCTGCCTGCAGGAAGTCGATCGCAACGTCCGCCGCAGCCGGTTTGACAACCAGCCGGTGCTGTTGACGGAATGGTTCGCATCGGCAGCACACATGTATCAGTTCAACGTCAAAGTACGCGATGGAGGATACGGAAACCTGCTGATGTCGCGGTGGCCGTTCAGGTCTCACCATCAGATTTCAATCACCCGGCATCAGAAGAAGCCTCGCGGTGCCCAACTGGCGGTGATCGAAACCCCCGCAGGACCTCTGCATCTGACACACTGGCACCTGGGCCTGGCAGAGCGTGAACGAGACTGGCAGACGCGGCATGTGCTGGAACACCACCTGTTTCGCGAAGCCTCTCGATTCCCGTCATTGGTTGTCGGTGACTTCAATGACTGGCGAAATAAACTCGCGACCGGGCCATTCGAAATCCATGGATACAGGCAGGCGACATCCCCGCCATCACGATTTCGATCGTTTCCCGCCTGGATGCCTGTCTGGTCTCTCGACAAAGCATTTGTTCGCGGACCGATTGAAATCACGCGAGCTCACGTCGTGCGAGGTCGGATGACGCGCGATGCGTCAGACCATCTGCCACTCGTGATTGATTTCAACCTGACGTGAACAGCAGCCTGATGAGGCGAGTTCCACGTCACAAGACACATCACAGGGGCGGGCGAATCACCCGCCCCTGTTGACTGGTTCGATCCGACGGATCACACGTCACAAAGCTTCACAGCTTCACGCAGGCCGGCGAGTGGATCGCGAGTCGGAATGAATTCCTGGCCGACGAATCCCTTGTAGCCGATTTCGAGCAACTTACGCATGATCGGCGGGTAGTTGATTTCCTGGTTGTTGTCCAGTTCCGCACGTCCGGGATTACCCGCGGTGTGAACGTGGCCAATCACGTCCTTGCACTGTTCAATGCGGCGGATGACGTCGCCGTTCATGATCTGGACATGGTAGATGTCAAACAGCACCTTGATCCGAGGAGAACCGACGCGACGGACGATGTTGGCAACATAGTCAATGTCGTCTCCCTGATAACCCGGATGCCCCTTCATCGGATGAGAATCATCGCGCGTGTTGAGGTGTTCCAGACACAGGGTCACCCCTTTCTTTTCTGCCAGTAGGGCAATCTTTTTCAAACCGGCAACGCAATTGTCAGCACCTTCCTCCAGCGAGATTTCGCCACTCTTGGGATCTTCTGCGTCACGCCATTTGTAACCGGTAA
>CAXBSB010000063.1:0-33006 GCA_963977965.1 uncultured Schlesneria sp. | reverse complement strand
GGGGATGCGTCTGGGCCGACAGATCATTCTGGAATATGTCTGGCGCGAAGATGTGACATTGGATGGACCGCAATTCGGAAAGTTCAACGGCAAGACAACTCATCTGCTCTGTGGAGGGACACTTGTCTTCGACGACATCGGCAACGTCCTTGCCTGGGCTCGAAAACCAGGTTCGCTTCCGTACGGCGGTAAGCGAAATCGGACGGGCGAAATTCAGAAACGATGGGAATCGGCGGTTCAGGAAGGGACCGCTCGCCGTGATGTACTGCTGGCAAACCTCGCCGCTCAGATCGCTTCAGGCCGGGTGGGAGACATCGTTGCCACCGGTCAGGGATTCATGGGAGCAAGCGTACCGCCAATGACTGCTGAGGAAGATGGAGACGAAGTTCGGTTCCATCTGACACCGCATCTGCATCTGTGCGAAGACGGTCACGAACACGAAGATGAGGGGGCCCGGCAATGGGAAATAAGCTGCTGATTCGCGCCTACAACGTGGGTTGTGGTGATTGCATCTATGTGCGGATTCCAGATTCCAAGGATGGCTTTCACATTCTGATCGATTGTGGAAAGAAGGGTGGCACAGACCTGCTGAAGCAGGCCATCCAGCATATGGAAGCAAACTTGTTGCCTGCGGGAGACAAGCCCGGTCACAAGCGACTGGACCTGATCGTGGCCACGCATCGCCACGAAGATCATATCAAGGGATTCGATCCCGAATGGTTCAAGAAGATCGAAGTGAAAAATGTCTGGTTAAGCCAGGCACTCGATCCGAAACATCCGCAGGCAGAAAAGTCGAATGCACTCCACGCGTTTGCCACGACGGCCATGCGTCGGCTTGCAGACAGCGGCCAGGCACTCAGTCCACAGGCAGAATTACTGACTTCACTCTATGGGGTCAGTAATGATGTCGCTGATGATTTTCTGATGAAGCAGATCCCGGACAACAATCAGATCAAACCGAAATTCGTGCATTCCGGCATGACGGACAAGGACCTCGGTCTGAAGTTGCCCAAGGGGGCGGCCATTCATGTCCTGGCCCCGGAAAATGACATCGATCACTATTACTTCGGTGAAGATGCCGACAAGACGCTGAAGGGGCTGAACGGGCTTTCGGCAGTTATGGGACAGGCGGCGAGTGGTACGTCGACAGTCACCCCGACAAACATCAGTGCTTCGGATTTCAAAACCCTGAAGTCGCGCATGCTGTCGAATGCCCTGGCATTTGCCGGGAAGGACTCGTCGATTCAGAACAACATGAGCGTTGTGCTGCTGATCGAATGGAAGAAGCGACGCCTGTTATTTGTCGGTGACGCGGAATGGGAAAGCGAATTCCAGGAAGGAAAGCACAACGGCAGTTGGAACGTAATGTGGGAAAAGCATCGCAAGACTCTGTTGAGTTCGCCGATCGATTTCTTGAAAGTTGGTCATCACGGCAGCATCAACGCAACGCCACCACCTGCTGAGAAAAAGTCGGCCAAAAAGAAACCCACGGCCAGCGGAGTCAGCATCTATCAGGTGTTGGACACCCTGCTTCCCGTGCCGAAATCGGGTAAGAAGCCAACTGCGAAGGCGATCGTGTCGACGGAGCGAGAATTCTATGCGCCGATTCCTGAATGCGACTTGCTGGTCAACATCGCACGCCGCGTCAGTAACGTTCGCAATTATGGCAAGGAGTTGAAGTCCCGAAAAATCGACCCGAAGACAATCTGGACGACCGACAAGGCAAAGAAGTACAAGTATTACGAAACCTACGAGAAAGAGTTCCTGGATTCGCCACAACCGATTCGCACCGACCTGGAATTCAAAATCACCGGTCAACCGTACGTTGATGTCGAATTCGACGCGACTTGATTCCCTGCTCGTGATGACGCAGGGGGCGTAGCGTCAGAGCTGTTGTCGATTGAGGTTGCGTGGATGTTGTCTCAATCCTCGTGACCTCGGATCGGCCAAGGGATTCTGATACCACCGGTTCAGGAAAAATTCCGCCACCGGTGGGTATCGGACTGGGTGTCGCTGCTATAATTCCATATGTGCAGTTGGTTACTTCTGGCCCCGGGAATTCCGCTCCTGAGAGGGTCGCATGGGGAGGCAACCATTCTTGCGGCGGCGAAGCCTTCTGTTGCCGCAAGCGTGATTTCCAGCGAATTGAATGTTGTTGAGACAAACTCGAATGTTACCGATCAGCTACGGAACCGCAGTTTCACGTGCCCTCGGGCTCCGATGTCCTCGTTGTGGTGAGGGGCATCTCTTTCGAAACTGGTTCATCATGCATCCGACCTGTACGCACTGTCATCTGCGATACGAACGGGCTCCGGGCTATTTTCTCGGTTCCACCTACATCAACTATGGTTTCATCGCATTGACGATGACCGTGATGTACATGGGCCTGCATTTCGGTGCAGAGATCAGCAACCAATGGCTGACAGGGCCGCTCGCAGCATACTTTGTGATCGTCCCATTGGTTCTCTTCCGATACGCCCGGTCGTGGTGGCTGGCGATGGACTGCTACTTCGACCCCACCAGTTTCGCTGAAAGCGAAGACTACATCATTCGCGGCAGCGACGTTCCTGACGCAGATCCTGATGGTCAGGCCGTGCCGCACGATCACTCCTGATATTCGGTGTCTGATCGAACAGATGTTTGATTCGAAGTGATGGACTCCGACAGTTCGGTAGGAGTTGGCTAGTACTAGTAGAGCGCATTCCGAATGATGAGTCTATTGCGGTCAGGCGTTGGCACGCATCCAGCGCAGCACTCCCCCCTTCGTGTGCTTCGTGGTCAACACATTCTTGCGAAGGATGGGGATCTACCACGAAGCTCACGAAGAGCACGAAGGAGGACTTCGACAATCGAGTAGTCGAACGCGCCATTGAGGTTCACTGCGAGCCCTAGTCAGACGATGCAGCATAATGCCCACGAGACGCCACACGTAAACGGAATGCGATCCCAGTAGCCTTTGTTATTTTCCGATCAAAAAGAGCGTCAGCAGCAGGACCGATGTGCCGACCAGTGGAATCACCAGCAGAAATTCTACGTGTTCGACATGCAGCAGTTCGGTCAGCGTTCCTATCCACGAGAGTACTCGTCCTGCAGTTCGCGCGATGATCTGCTCAATCCAGTTCGTCAGGAATGCTCGCTCAATCCATTCCAGTGGCGATTTGACAGCAATTTCCCCGGACGACATGGTAATCCGATTCGAATCCCGTGAGCCCGATTGTTGATTGATCAATCGGCTGCCAATGAATAGCCCGGCGACAATGATGGCCTGGCTGATTGCAAACCGCACAAGCTGGCCTGTCGTATCCGGAATCGGAATCACACCAAGCAACCAGGGACAGGGAGCCATCATGACCAGCAACAGCGCAATAGTCTCGATAACAAATGGCCGACAGATACCGGGGGCATTGTTCCGCGTTGCCGCGTGGAAAATCTGAGCGGAAGAAAAAGCGGTCAGTCCCTGGACAAGCCACAGTCCGCCGATCCATCCCCAGTTCGGCTTCCCTGGCTGAGGTGTTGCGACTTCGCTGTTTTCCTTCGAGTCGGCTTTCTGTGCTTCCTCTTCGGACTCTTCGACAATTTCCCACGACAAGGGCTGCATGTTGAGTTCCATCAGGACTCGTTGAGTCCAGGCCCCGGCGCCGGGGAAGAATCCAGCCATCGAGAAGGCTGCACATGCCACGGCAATGACGCGTAATGGCAATCGCGGATTCGATCCCGTTTGTTTGGCTTCTGTCTGATCCAGCGAAAAGAACAGCACGACGCTGGAAATGGATAGCGAGCACTGATACCAGACGGTTGTGGCCACCGCTGCGGGCTGCCCACTTCCCAATCCCGCGAAAATAACACCGCACTGAGACGACAACAGCCACGCGAGCCGATGACAGGGATCGCTTTGCTGACACGAAACAAACATTCCCAACACGGCACCCAGCGTTCCGATGACACCCAGCAGCAACAGCGGCAGTTCTGAACTGGCGATCAGTGGCTGGCATTTGATGGCAACCCAGGTGGCTGAAGGGATCAGGCCAATTCCATAAATCACCGCGGAAAGTTCACCCTTCCAGTCCGATGCTCCGATGTGCCATCCGAATGCTGGAAACAGTCCGCACCGCCCGATCAGGCTGAGAACCAGTATGGTCCCGATCAGGCCGGGAAGCGCCGGGTCAGTCCCCAGTCGTTGCAAGCCCATCGCCGAAAAGGAGTGGACGAGCGAGTCTGTTCCGGTCGTCAGTTCGATCAGCATGACTCCCCAAAGCAACAGCAGATCCCCGATCAAACCGATCTGAATGACTCGCTGCATTCCCGTGGCCGCGGAACTGAGCGATGAGGTTGATCCGACGAGTGCCATCGTGACGGGTGAGAGCAACATCCAGCAGATCGTCATTTGCAACAGGCTTGATGACAGGGTGATGCCCGCGGAAATGACAACCAGGAGCGATAGATGGATGGTAAAGAGCGAGGTCGCAGTCTCGGTCTTTGTCTGTCGTTGCCGTGCAAGATAGCTGCTGTGCCAGGCGATTCCGGCGGAAAGTCCGCTGAGGGTGCCGACCCAGACCGATGAATTGAGATCCGCATGCAGTCCAAATGCAACGCTGAGCCCGTTCCAGGCACCCCAGGCTCCGAATGATGTCGAAACCATGCGAGTTCCTGTGGGATCAAGATACAAGATCGCCGCCAGGCCAAAGGCGGCAGCCGACCCGATCACCATTCCCAACAGGGCGACCGTCTCTCCGCGTTGCGACCATCGGCCGCGACGTAACAGCATGAGCAGTCCGACCACGGCCCCCAGCAGTGGAGCGTCGATCGTGAGGGCCACGAGCGATTGAGCGATCTGATTCACTCACTCTCTCCCTGCATCTCGGCTGGCATCGGTAGATTGCCAGCAGACTCGGCTGCGGCTCGTGCAACCTGACTTTCGAAGTCTGGTATCGCTGCCTGGCGAAAACTTCCCCGGCGGAAGAGATGAGTCAGCCACAGGGGAAGGACCAGCAGAATGGCAACTGCCGCGAGTTCCAGTTCAGGCTGGGGAAAATAGGCGCTGGCGGCGACCAGTATCATGACCATTCCCTGGACCATGACCGCGATTGCCAGCATGCGATCTCGAATGACTCGACCGGAAACAACGGCGGCTGCGGACACTGTGATCAGCAGTGAACTCAGTATCAGAAGCCGGTTGAAGTCAGGGAGTTCCATGGAAGTATTCGACAGTGAACACGCGGCTAAAATCAGTCACGAACCGGAAGCGGATCTGGTTGTGGTGGATCGTTCGTATTTGAGTCAGGAGCTTGAAGAGTAATCTGCCTGATTCCGGCGGTTGCCAGTGTTGTCCCCAGAAGTACAGCAAGCAAAACCAGCAGATCATCCCGCCCAGCAAACGATGCGGCTACGGTCTCCAGCGATTGTTCCGGATCGAAATTCAGGTTCAACACCGTCCGAATTCGAGACCGGGCTGGCAGAGCCGAATGACGACGACTCGGTGTCGCACGGGTTGATTCGGCTCGCACGGCATAATAGGTCGTGCCGACCAGCAGCAGAGCGACGACGAGACCGGTTACCGCAGTCAGCCCGACGTGATAGTGAGATTCACTCTCGCTGTTAAAGTCCTGATGCAAAAGCTCGACCGGCGCGAAGGGAACGCCTTGACGCAGATCCTTCACAATCAGGACCACGGGGACCAGGCATGTTGCCAGTAAGGCCAATGGAATCATCGCGGTAGCACAGTGAGTCCACGCGATTCCGGCGTTTGCCATCGAGAGCATGCAAAACCAGATCAGTTGGCCTCGGAACGACGGCCGGCCGGTCATCATGATCGCAGACAGCAGCGACAGGCTACCGAGGCCCACTGTGAGGTATTCGGTCTGATGCCACGTGCTGATGGTGGCAATCCCGCGTGGATCACCACCAATTGCGAATGCCAGCAGTGCGGAATAGACGAGCGTCAATCCTCCCGCCCAAAGCCGCACCTGAGGCTTCCACAGGCCGGACTGCCAGACTGCCAGAGAAACCGTACTGATTCCGATCAGCACCACCAGCCACCAGGGGATTCGAGTCGCATCCATAGAGCGCATTTCGATTAAGTGTGGCGTCCCGCGGGCATCAAACTGCAGCGGCTAACCCATGTTTCGACGCGACACGTAAGTGCGACCCGCACTAGGTTTGCCGAAGTTCTGGAGTCGACTCGAAAAGTTCACCTGAAGTTGTCAGGGGTTTTGACTACTTCTTCGCATTCGGGTTGGGAATGACGCGCTTCGCAACGTCGATTTCAATCCCGCCGAACGTCTGTTCGTGCCGCTGCAGGAAGGCTCCCAGTGCCAACCAGAGTCGTTTGGCCGTGTAGTAGTTCATGACCATCCGCTGCGATACTTTCACAGGCTGTGGCGACGCCCCGAACGGCTGCGGATTCAGACCAAAGTCCAACACCAGTTCTTCGGGCAGTCCGGCGACGCGAACAAAGTTGGCGTACAAAGGCTCAAGATTTTCAGGCTCGAAAACTGGCTGAGTCTGCCCGGCGTTTCGTTCAACGTCGGATGCGGGGACATTCGGTTCCGTCATTTGCAGTATTCCTGAGGGGATTTTCGTGGGACAGGCCATTCCTGCCGCATCATGGCTGCATGACAGAAAAACGTCAACAATTCCGCGAAGGCAACCCAATCTGACAGAAGAAGCCTTGCCTCGACCGGGTTTCCCACCGCCATTACAGATCGGTAAAGTCAGCCTAGTCTTCCCTGTCGTCAAACTACTCAAGATCGTCACAGTCAGCCGTCGATAGAATCAGGGCAGGCCATCCCATGCAGAGCGCAGGTTCCGCGCACTCAGAGTGAGAATGCACGTATGAAATCGCCCTCACACAGAAAACAGCCGTCAGTCTGGAAAAGGAATCCGGCAATCCTGCGAATGGTTGCCGGGCTCGCCATCACCTCGCTGGTCGCGTTCGGTGGATATTTCGCCTGGTCAAACTCGTCGCGAGGGACCGTCGATCCCGTGGACATGGACGAGGACGATGAATTTGTCGCGATTCAAGAGGATTTCAAATCGACTGGTGAACCGCGTCGACTGACCGCATCGTTCGGTGACGTTGTCTCGGCTGCTCACCAGACCGAAGCCGACACACCATCAATGGTTCAACAGATCGGTTTTGGGAGCTCATCACGGCCTGAATCGAATCCCGTCGCATGGCTCGACGGCACGATTGAAATCGAATCGGCTGAGACGGCATCGCACGAAGCTCAATCGACAACGGAAAATCCCCGGAGTCATGCTTTCAGCCGATACACCAGAAAGTAACGGAACGTCATGTACGAACAGCATTGGGGATTACAAAAGACGCCGTTCGGCAACGACCGAAGTGAAGAATCGTACTACGTCAGCAGTGCTCATCAGAGTGCCTTGTTGAAGTTGCGGTTCCTGGTCGACTATCGCCGTGGAGCAGGTCTGCTGGTCGGGCCTAGTGGTGTCGGTAAGACCCGTCTTTTACAGGCACTTCTTCCAGAGTCACAGGACCAGCACTCAGCCGTCGTTCGCATCGTTTATCCGTTGATGAATCCCACGGAACTTCTCAGTCTTCTGGTCAGCGAACTGGCAACCGAAGAGTCGACTTCCGTGGGACAGTCGCTTGATGTTCTGGTCCAGCAGATTGTCGAATGCTTCCGATCACTGGCATCACGGGGAACTCCTGCCGTCATCGTAATCGACGACGCTCACGCGATTACGGATCGACAAGTCTTTCAGGCCTTGCAGCTATTACTGAATTTTCAGCAGGTGCCGGGGTGCGAGTTCACATTGATTCTGGCGGGTCAGCCAGAACTTGTCGGGATGACACGACGACTCCCTCAACTCGATGACCGGATTTCGATCCCCTGCATCCTGACCGCCATGTCGGCCGAGGAGACGTCGGCGTACGTGGGACATCGGCTGCAGGCTGCGGGCGCGACGGAACCGATCTTCAGCCGAAACGCGCTGCAGACGATCCACGAGCTTTCAGGAGGTCTGCCACGCCGGATCAATCGACTTTGCGACTTCGCGCTGCTGGTTGGATACGCAGAAGGTCGAGGCCTGATTGACGAAGAGCACATTGAAGGTGTCTGTACCGAGCTGAATCTGGCTCGTGCCGCCTGAATCTGGGAAGTTGACTGGATCCGATTGCGACACGACTTATTGTTCGTAAGTGCTTTTGAATTAGAGCATTGCGGAGCGTCTTCCAGTGTTCGTGAAACGGACTGGGCCACGTAGGACGGACAATTTGTCCGTCTCACTTCTTGAGTTTTCATAACCGACCCTGCTAACCCCCAGTTTCAAAAAGGCGATTGCCTGCTTGTCTGAACGAATGGGATTCGCGCCCTGGCGGGGATCGTCTATACCTCGCTCGACTGGAGTCTGTCCCGAATTGCAGGCAGCGATTCGACTTCCAGCAATTTGCAATTCCTCAGGGATGATGGCCAACGTGTTTGCAGGCATTCCCATTCGTCGAGTCCCCTGGCTGATGGTGCTGTGCGTCTTTGCATTGGTGGCACTGGGATTGGCGGGAATTCAGCGGGCTGACGTTACGAATGATGGACCGGACGTGTTCTCCAAGCAGGTGACCTGGGTCCTGATGGCGTTGCCTGTCGTTTTTGTGGCCCTCAGTATTCCCTATCGATTCTGGAAGCCGCTGGGGTATGTGGCATTTGGTTGTTCGCTACCACTGCTCATTGTCGTCCTGTTCATGGCGAAGCGCGGTGGTGCACGTTGCTGGATTCAACTTGGGTTCTTCGATCTTCAGCCCTCCGAGATTGTCAAACTGACATTCATCCTGGCGCTGGCCCAGTATCTGATGTATCGAGAAAACCATCGGCGACTGGCAGGACTGGTTGCTCCATTCCTGATCACGGCCGTCCCACTGGTACTGATTCTGATTGAACCTGACCTCGGTTCAGCCATGCTGTTTGTTCCCGTGTTGTTTGCCATGTTGTTTGCAGCGGGGGCTCGAACCAGGCATCTGCTGTGCGTGGTCCTGCTGGGGATGTCGTTGTCGCCTCTGTTCTGGACGAAAATGAGTGCCGAGCAGAAATCACGGGTTGTCGCCCTGTTCACTCAGGTGGACGGTGGTCCCAATCCTAATGGTGATCGGTGGCATCAGCACCAGTCAAAACTGGTGATCGCGTTGGGGGGGGCGACTGGCAGCGAATCTTCAGGCCGATTACTGGACGAGGATGCCTATCGCCTGTTCGCTGCTCAGACCGACTTCGTGTTCTGCATGGTGGCAGAGCGCTGGGGATTGCTGGGTGGTGCGCTGACGCTAGCGATATACCTGACGCTGTTCGCCCGGGGATTGATGATCGCTCATGCGACCCGAGAGCCCTTCGGCCGACTGGTTGCGGTTGGAATTGTCACTCTGCTGGCGACTCAAACCGTGATCAATACAGCGATGACGGTGGGACTGCTGCCAGTGGTCGGAATCACGCTGCCCCTGATGAGTTACGGAGGATCGAGTCTGATCATGACCGCCGCCGCACTCGGATTACTGATGAATGTTGGCATGCGGCCGGGGTACGAAATGACTCCTGATCCGTTCCGGTTTGAACCGGGAACGGCCTGACCCTGCAGTATTCACGACGATCGCATCAAATTCCCTTGATTTCTGTAGAGAAACGAGCGAGAAACATTCTTTATGTGCGGGTCGCACTTCCGTCTTACGCCGAAACATGGGTGAGACGCTGAAGTTTGGTACCCGCGGGACGCCACAATGAAGCGGGACGTGCTCTTTCGTCGAGCCGCATCCGAGATTGTCTTGTCGGACATAGCGCCTGTGATTGCGTCAGGAGAAAGCCATTGACTCCGAATCTCTGTAAGCCTTGGGAACATGCTCTTTCACGTCGGCAATGGCTGGGGGCATCCGTTGCTGGTACAGGCGCGTTGGCTCTGGGTGGCCTGGGAGGGCTTGTCAGTCCGCTGACGGCTGCCGAACTGAATGCGAAAGAAAAGCAGGTGCTGTTCGTCTGGATCGACGGGGGGATGAGTCAGTACGAAAGCTGGGATCCCAAGCCGGGAACTCAGTTTGGCGGCCCGTTTCGCCAGATCGCGACATCGCTTCCGGGGGTCAATATCAGCGAACTGATGCCACGAACCGCTACGGTCATGCACCAACTGGCTCTGGTTCGCAATATGTGCACGCAGGACAATTCGCATTCCGCCGGTGTCCCGCGCATTCAGCGTGGCGATCCCAAGAACCGCGGTGTCACGTATCCGTTCTTCGGGTCTGCAGTCGCCAAGTTGATGGGGCCGGGTTCCAGCGGGCTGCCACCGTACGTTTCCATCAAGCCAGGGAGTGGCGGGTTCAATTACCAGGATGCCGGTTTCCTGGGACCTCAATATGGAGCTCTCGCGTTTGGTGACGGGAAACCGCCCGAGAATCTGCTGCGACATGCCTCGCTCAACGAAGAGGATGACGTGGCCCGGAACGAATTACGGAAGTCACTCAACAAGCGATATGTTGAAAGTCGCCGTCACGAGAATGCCGACGCTCATGCCGCGGTCTATGAAATGGCGGGTTCGCTGATGAAACGTCAGGACCTGTTCGACGCCACAAAGTTGTCTCCGAAAGATGTTCAACGTTATGGGACGCATGAATTCGGTCGTCATATGCTGCTGGCGAGAAACATGCTGGAAGCGGGAGTCCGCTTCGTGAAGGTGACCAGCTATGGATGGGACACACACGGCGACAATTTCCACGGGCACCGCAGTCTTATGCCGAGATTCGATCAGGCTTATGCGGCGATCATTGAAGACCTGCACGAACGAGGGATGCTGGATCGAGTGCTGGTGATCGCGATGTCAGAGTTCGGTCGAACGCCTCGTATCAATGGCCATATCGGCCGCGACCACTGGCCGGAAGCATGGTCCCTGGCACTCGCCGGTTGCAGAATGAAGCGAGGGACCGTCGTCGGAAAGACGAACGACCTGGGAACATTTGTTGACGGCGATGCTTTCGACATCGGGCATATGTTCCATACGTGGTTTGCAGCCCTTGGAATTGATTCCACAAAAGTTGAATACGACAACCACGGCCAGCCATTGCCGATCGCACACGACGCCTGTTCTGTTGTCAAAGATCTGCTGGCCTGAGACGCATCGCCATTCGGAATCAATGTGAGAAAGTCTGGAAATGAATGACGAATTGAAGGCCAAATTTGAGCCCAAAGAAACGAAAGTTTTGAAGGTCGACCGGCAGTTAAATGCGGCTCGATTCACGCCCTGCGGTCGATTTCTGCTTGCTGCCGGACACGATGGATCAATCCGTCGTTTTGACATGACGGCGGCCGAAATGCCTGAATTGAAACCGCTGACAGGTCACAACGGCTGGGTTCAGCGCATCGCTGTTCCTGCATCAACGGCAACCAATGCCCTGCCAGAAGTTGTTTATTCCGCTGATTCCTGGGGTCAGCTCCGGTGTGGATCGTTTGTAGATGACGCCGCGCAACCGCGTTGGGCAATCGCTTCCGCTCACAACGGCTGGATTGTGGATATCGCGCTGAACGCAGTGGGAACACTTGTTGCGACGTGCGGAATCGATCGTACGATCCGAGTCTGGTCGGCCACCGATGGTATGTTGAAGCATGAGTTCACCAACGCCGACTGGGATGTGTTGTGCGTCGCCTTTGCTCCTGACGGCAACAGTCTGCTGGCTGGTGACTTGTCCGGGATGATCCGTCAGTGGGATCTTACTTCGAGTAAGGTTACGCGAGAATTCAACGCGGCGGACCTTCACAAGTTGGACAGATTGCAGGAAGTGGGCGGCGTGCGCCACTTGCGGTTCAGTCCAGATGGCAAGCAATTGATTTGTGCAGGAACGAAGCCCAAGAATGGGGGCAATGTTCAGGGAATGCCGACGGTTATGGTCTTCAACTGGGAGACCGGTCAACTCGTAAAGAGCTTTGAACTTGGCAAGGAAGGTGACGTATACGTCACGGACCTGGCGTTCCATCCTGCGGGATTCCTGATGTTGACCATCAGTGGCAATCCTGGTGCCGGGAAACTGGTCTTCCGCCGAATTGAAGACGAAGCTCCGTTTTTCGAAACTACGAAAATGCCCAATTGCCATTCGGTCGCTCTGCATCCCGACCATCTTCGGCTGGCCGTGGTCGCGACGAATGGGGGAAGCAACGGGAACGGTCGCAACCTGGATAAAGAAGGAAAGTATCCCGGCAACTATTCACCCATCCATGTCTGGACTCTTCCGGGCTGATCATTCGAGGCCCCGCAGATTCAAGATCAACCCAGGTCAATCGGACGGCCCAGCATCACACGGTGAGGACGATTGAGGTTGTCGTACAGTTCGGCATCAGCCGAGATTCCCAGACGATGGTAGATTGTGGCGGCAATATCTTCAGGAGTAACAGGATCTCGACTGGGATACGCTGCCTGACTGTCTGAAGCCCCGTAAATCAGTCCCGGTGTCACTCCCGCTCCCGCAAACATCACCGTAAAACACGATGGCCAGTGATCGCGTCCATCGGGTGCAGCACCGGCATTTGACGTCACGTAGCCCAGTTTGGGAGTGCGCCCGAACTCCGTTAAGACGACCAGCAGGGTTTCATCCAGCAATTGACGCTGAATCAGATCCTCCATCAATGCCGAGAACGCACGGTCAAACGGTGGCAGTAGCGACTTCTTGAGTAATGGAAAGTGGTCTCGATGCGTGTCCCAGGCCTGGTCGATCCGTCGGCCTGTGACCAGAGTCACCAGCGGAACGCCCGCTTCAATCAATCGGCGTGACAACAGCATCGACTGGCCCAGGTGAGGCAGGCCACCAAACTTACGTGCCTCGATCGCCCGATTACTCCCTCGGTCGACTCCATAACGGAGGCGAACTCGTTCGGGTTCAAGGTCGAGTCGGAAAGCATTTCGAACGCGTGGGGAAGCGATCAGTGAGAGTGCTTTCTGATGGAATTCGGATGTCCGTTCGATGCTTCGCGAATCGGCGGCACTTCCCAGATTTCGATCAATCTGCTGAAGCAGAGATTCCCGCTGCTGGATCCGATTCAATGATAAACCCGGTTGTGGGTCCAGGCCGGGTGTGCGATAGCCTGGCAAACTGGGATCGCCCGTGATGAGCGGATCGTGAGCCGCACCCAGAAATCCCGCCAGTTCACCCGGGATATCGTGTCCGTTGTTCGACATGATCTCTGCGACGTGCACAAAGTTCGGTAGTTCGGTGCCAGCAGGACGCAGTGCAGACAGGACAGAGCCATAGGCGGGGAAATTCTGCGGCGACTCAGCAACAATCAGTCGTCCCTGATCGACCGGATTGCGACCTGTTAACGTGTAATAACTGCCGGCATTGTGGTCTGTAATCGCATGGGTGACAGAACGGACTTGAGCCAGATGATGCCAGTAGCGAGCACTCATTGGCAGGTGCTCACAGACCGTGATTCCCGGGGTTTGCGTTGCGATGGGTTGAAACTCGCCACGCACCTGAGCCGGGGCATTCGGTTTCATATCCCAAAGGTCGATATGGGACGAACCCCCTTCCATGAAAATCAGCAGGCACGATTTGGCTCGAGCGACTGCCGGCTTACCTGGCGCGGCGACCCCGAGTCGTGACAACATCGTCGGCAGACTCAATCCCAATGGAACAAGCCCACCCAGACGCAGCATCTGGCGGCGTGAATTCCGTTCGCAAATGGTTTGAGTGGACGAAAATGAAAACAAAGACGTCTGAGCTTTCTGAAATGGTGGTTGTGCTTAAACGACGGGAATGAGGGATTATCAAAGCATGACAACATAAGCCGAGGTTGAATTCAAGACGATTTAAGTCGGCGATCACATGCTGTGCATATCCAAACAGGCCGAAGACGCCCAGCCAGGATTTGGAATTCCTGAGCTGAAGCCAATGGAAAGAAGAAGTCGTTCAAAGATGTTTTGGCGTCGTGCGTCAGGCTGAAGTCTCCTGAATATGACGGACAGATTGTCCGTCCTACATTTGGCGCCTGCCATCGTCGTTATTTGTGCTCGCGGCAAGATCGGCTTCCGGGGCGTGGACTCAAGGCAACTAGAACCAGTGCTGCAGCATCCTCCCGTGGTCCCGAGAAACCAATCATGCGTTCACAGAACTGTGGAATGGTAATTTGGTACCAATCGCCTTCCTCCGCCGAACAGCCGCGTTGACTGGGTCGCGGCAAGTTCAGTTTACTTTTCAAAGCCGACCGATACACGATTCAGTGTCCAACGTTTTGTTCTGCACTTGTGTGTCGAGAGGCATTCACTTGCGATTTCTTGTTTGAATCGGATCGAGTTCTCTCGGGTCTAGGTGTTTGCTGCATGACTTTGTCAATTGATAAGCCGCCGCATTGAAATATGCAAAAGGAGACTCAGTAGACTCTTTGTCCTGGCCGTCGAGATACTCATGTAACAATTTCTTGAATGCTATTTTGCTCTGTCTCACGTCATCGTCAAGCTCCGCCAATAGATGCGCGCGACCATTGTAAAGCTTAAGAAACTCACGAGATCGTTCAATCACCTGTTCGCGATTGCGGGCTGCTGCGATATCACTTGCCGCATCTGAGATCGCGTAATAGGTGTCTCGACGCTCGCGAAACAGTGCGAGGTCCAACTCGCGCGCTTTGATCTCGTTTTCGCGGGCTCGGCTGGCATTGTATTGATAGACGCTCCAACACCCCCCTGCAATCAATCCGATCGCTGAGACCGTCGCGAGCACGCGGTCGTAGACCTTGAGCCCGTCTTTGGATTCCGGTCGCGTTTCCGTGGGTACGGTATCTGTGTTTGTTACGCTGGCCATTGTTGTTCCCTAATTCGTTGAGGTTGCTCGAATTGGTATCTGTAATTGTTGTGGCAATATACTTATACGGAAGAGTTCGTTCTGGATAAATGCGGATTCCGTATATTCTAAAACGTATGCCGTCTATCCTGGTCCATCCTGATGACTCGTCCGTCTATTTCATTGATACGCATCACGAACGAGCTGAGGACGGTAGCGCGGAAGATTCTGCCTGGCTGAAGTGTGGGCGAATGAATGGAACATGTCAACGTCTGTGCTCTCCCACAATGCGGAAACAATCTATACGCCAGCCACGCCGCAGTAGAAGATGCTCCACAAATATGGAATATCCGCGGCTGTTGGATCCGGGCGGACAAACGGGGGCGCCTACTCCCATGGGGAAGGGGAATCCTCCGGTTCCTTCACTCCATTGATCTACCATAGTCCACAAATACTCGGGGACTGGGATGACTTACGGACTCAGTTGTCACATCACGAATACTGAAAGACACGGCAGTCGCGCTTCAAAACCGTGGCACCTACGGATTTGCTGCGTTGGTTAGGGGGTCAAAACTGACTTTCGCTCTGTCGCAACGTCTCGTCGCTTTGCGACACAAGCAGGCCGCAGACGCCCAACTTTAGCCGCCGCGCGTTAGACATGAGCAGCCGGTCACGCAGCGAAAGTTTCGACATCGTTGCAACGGACAGTTATGATATTGCCCACCCATCAACGCGACTCGCAAGCACGAGGATTGAATGTTCACAAGGATCTGGAAGGCAATCAGTGTCCTCATGAAGCCACAGGTTGCCGAAGCCAACGCTCGTGGACAGGAAGCCATGCAACGCGGTGAACTGGATGAGGCGGTGGAGCATTTCTCTACGGCGATCAAGTGTGACCCTGACAATGCGGTTCTGATCTACAATCGCGGCCTCGCCTATCTTCATGCGGAAAAGTGGGAACTCGCCAGAGCCGATTTTGATTCCGCGATCAAGCTGACGCCGGACGATGCCGACCCCTATTACCGTCGCGGAGTTTGCTTTCAGAACGAGGACAACTATGCGGCTGCTGTGAAGGACTACACGCAGGCGATCAAGTTGCAGCCAGAGAACTCCCGATTCCGTAACTCGCGCGGCGTCTCTTACCAGGCCATGGGCGACATCGAGAAGGCCTTGGCTGACTATGCGAAGGCGCTCGAACTCGATCCCAAAAATCAAAATGCCCATCGAAACTGGGCGAGAGTGTTGGAACAGGAAGGACAGTACGACGAGGCACTTGAATCGCTGACAGAGTGGCTGGAGGCCGACCCTGAATGCGCGGAAGCGTTCAATAAGCGAGGCGACGTCTATCGCTCGAAAGGCGATCCCAAGCGGGCCCTCGCTGCCTACACGAAGGCGATTCGCCTGGCACCTGACAATGCCGAGTTCTATGCCAATCGTGGTGCCTGCCTCGACGATGCCGGTCAGAAAAAAGAAGCACTGGCCGACTTCAAGAAGTCCCTGGAACTCGATCCCGATAACACTTACGCGTTGTACGGACGGGGCTGGTTGTACGCCTTGGCCAAACGGTTCGAGCAGGGGTTGGCCGATTTTGAACGGTGGGCTGAGATTGCCCCTGATTGTGGACCGGCCTATGACGGGCAGTCGTGGTGTCTGGCGTGTCTGGGTCGTGAACAGGAAGCACTCAAAGCGGCCGAGCGGGAAATTGAGTTGACTCGACCGGAGGGACTACGAGCTCGCGGCCATGTCAAACTGATCACGGGGCACTACGAAGAGGGCTTCCACGACCTGAAGGAGGCCTTCCAACTCAATCCCGATAACGCTCAGTGGGCCAACCAGATCGCCTGGATGCGAGCCGTACTGCCCGATCCTGCTGTTCGCAAACCGGCGGAAGCTGTCCACTACGCTCAGATCGCCTGTCGCTTGACCGGCAACAAGAACTGGGGCTTTGTGAATACGCTCGCCGCAGCTCTCGCCGACGCTGGCCGCTGGGACGAGGCCGTGCAGCTTCAACAGAAAGTCGTGAAGGCAACGGGCGAAGAATCAGGCGAAGTTCAGGAACAACTCGATCTCTTCCTGAAACGGAAGCCTTACCGCAGGGAATACGCCGACTTGTAAAGCGTCGAGGTGCAATGAGGGGACGGGCGGGTGGCACGCCCAGACGCTTTGGGATGGGCGTGGTCTTTGGTGAAACTCCACCCCTCGAAGACTCAGGAGCGTGCCACACATAATCATCCGCCAAAACGATTTTGGAGGGAGAGAATACTGATGTCAGACTCGCAGCAATACGGACTCAGCGAATCCTGCTTCGCTTCCGAAGTACATTTCGGGTGCGTCCGGATCGAGAATGCCGACCGCCTGCCCTTAGACGGGGCCAATTTCGTGCCGCAACCTGGGCATGTGACATTGGCATTGGATGGCGCAACCGGAAAGCCCGGAATTATGGACTCCATTGTCGCCATCAACACCTTCCAGTTCCCTGAAGGCAATTCTGAGTTCGAACGTGTGGTCGAGTGGTTTGGGCGAGATCGCAAGTCTCGTGCGAAGCTGCCTGATGGAGTCAAGTTCGACGAAAGCGTGCTGGCGGTCCATGACGCCCCAGCAGACTGGGAGCACGATGCTTATCCGCAATCCAACCGCGCATTCGTTCACGTCTATCGGGGGCTGACGCAGGCAATTCTGATTCGTTGGATTGCGAGGACCGGGACGATCTTGGACCATCAGCTTTTCCAGCCGCTCCTTACAAACCTCCGGATTGTTCCCGGTCAATGGATTACGACAGCCCCTTCCATTCAACCGAAAACGGATCGGCAGCCGGAGATCACAGGAACACCGCTGACCGAGGATGTTCAGAACGAGATAGAAACCTCGGCCGCACGTGCTCGTGAATTCATCCAACTTGGTCAGATTCGTCAGTCGACCATGGTCGCCGTAGCGATTCATGATGCGATTAATGAACTGCGCTGCCGGAAGACCAGCAAAGCAGAGAAAGAACAGTTTGCTATCGACTGCGGATCTCTCTGGGGACAGGCTCTGTGCGACGCGGCCGGCTGTGAATGGCAAAGATTGGATGACAAGCGGGGTGAATCCGCTAACGCTGTCTGTAGTCCCGATGGGTCGCATGCCGTGTTCCCGCTGAAAGTTATCTATGACCTCGTGACGCGTTCCAGGTCTCAGAACAATTCGCTGTTGCTGTTCAACATGATCACATCAGGTGAAGTGCCCACATCCACCGCGGGGGCGTATTCTTTGTTGAGGTGAAGTCGCTGCGTTGATTTGAGTCGATTCAGAAAGACCTCAGCTCTACCCATCTACCCTCGCAGCTTCTGTATTGCGCGCTACGCACATACCCCGCCCCCGGTTGGGTGGCACGCCCAGACGCTTTGGGATGGGCGTGGTCTTTGGTTAATCTCCACGCCCTTCGATGACTCAGGGGCGTGCCACACCGTCGGTTCCCACGGAACCCGACCCGCTCCACACGTGTTCCCATCCTGTCTGATGGTGGCAACCGAGACCCGTATTTGGTAGAGCAGTTCCCTTTCAATCTCGAATCTGTCACTCAGGGAACTGATCAGCATGGCGTACGATGTTTATGGAGTCGGAAATTCACTCGTTGATATTCAAGCGAAGATTGATGAGTCGCTGCTGACGCGTCTGGAATTCGCCAAGGGGATCATGACGCTGGTCGATGAGTCGACTCAAACGCGAGTTCTTTCTGCTCTGAATGGCGCCAGCATCAGTCGATGTGCCGGTGGTTCGGCGGCGAATACGATCGCTGGACTGGCAGACTTCGGTGGACGGGGTGCCTATGCCGGGAAACTCGGTCGCGATGACCTGGGCGACTTCTGGCTGAAGGATATGCGAGATCTGGGGGTTAGGATTGAAGTTCCCCAGACAAACGGACAGACCGGGACCTGCGTCTGCCTGATCACTGACGACGCACAGCGCACGATGCTGACGCATCTGGGGTTGTCATCGACGCTGGGACCTGATGACATTTCCGAATCAGAAATCAAGCAATCAAAATATGTTTACATTGAAGGGTATCTCTTTACCGGAGACTCGACGAAAGCGGCGGCACTGAAGGCGATTGATCTGGCGAAGAAACATGGTGTCAAAGTTGCTTTTACAGTGTCCGATCCCTTCCTGATCAATATCAACCGTGACTTGTTCTGGGAACTGATCGCGGGACCTGTCGATCTTCTGTTTTGTAATCTGGAAGAAGCTCGCAGTCTGACGGGGCTGGTGGATCCGATTGATTGTGCTCAAAAGATTCACAGTCACGCTGCCGATGTTGCCCTGACGCTGGGTGGAGACGGTTCGCTGCTGATGCACGATGGTAAAACCACTCCGATCGAAGGGGTTCCTGTCACCGCGGTTGACACAACGGGGGCCGGCGACATGTATGCCGCAGGTGTGTTGTACGGCATCACAAATGGGCTGACCTGGCAGCAGGCCGGGCATCTGGCATCGCACGCTGCCGCTCGTGTTGTGGCGCAGATGGGGGCTCGACTTCACAAAAAGTTTAGCTCACAGGAGATCGCGGACCTGCTGAGATAGTTACACTGTAAATTGCATGCCTGCAGAGGGTCAGCCCCACTTTTGCCACGGGCTGCAAGCTGATCAGGTTGCTGTTGTCTGAGGACTGCTGAACGTATTGTGCAGCAGACAAGGTTTTTCGCGTGCCGCTGTTTCGAAAATCGCAGGTGTCCGCCAAGAAGGCTGTTGCTCGTCACGAGCATGTGGTCTTCTATCCCTCGTACGGCGCGCGCACGGCAGATGGTCGAGGCTGGGTGCTGACTGTTCAGGGAAGCGTTTACGATCCGCGGATCTCGTGGCTGCGGCGTAAGCCGATGTTCGCAGTGATCCGACGACTCTTGCGTATGGACCGGACAGCGGAAGAGTACTTTCGAATACGGATGCGACAATTCCTGATGTTCGGCCTGCGCGGTCGATCAATCTCCATTCAACTTGGTGAACATGTCCATCACGTCGGTGAATCGGACTACATGGGTCTGTTTCGCGGTGAGGTCGTGATTTCCAATGAGGAACTCGCCCGGATTCAACAGAGTGACGGTGTTCCTGCCAACTGGTTGAAATACCGTGCCGTGTTGACTGAAGCAGACGAACGACTTGTTGAAGGAACCTTGCAACTGATCGAGCCTGTCGGGTTCTCGATCATTTCGGATGTCGACGACACGATCAAGCACAGCAATGTACCAAACCGCAAGGACCTGTTTCGGAATACCTTCACACGGACATTTGTTCCAATCTCGGGGATGCCCGAACTTTACCAGGATTGCGCACAGGCCGGGGCCAGCTTTCATTTTGTATCCGGCAGCCCGTGGCAGTTGTTCGAACCACTCGTCGAGTTCATGCGGGAAGAGTCGTATCCTCCAGGCTCATTCCACCTGAAGCGATTCCGGATTCGCGACAGTGCCCGCAAGATTCGAATGTCGCCTCAAAAGACTCACAAACGGGCGGCCATTGAACCGATCCTGGCAGCGTTTCCAAAGCGAAAGTTTGTCTTGATTGGCGATTCGGGTGAGCAGGATCCGGAAATCTACGCCAGCTTTCTGCGAGAACGACCGGATCAGATTGCCAGTATCTTCATCCGTGCCGTTCGAGAAGAAACTCGTGAGTCTGAACGATTGCGAGCCGCATTCGCTGGCCTGAACCCGGGCGACTGGTCGGTTTATCGCGACCCGTCTGATATTCAGGAGCGAGTGGCGAATCTGGTGCGTGGAACCCAGTGAGTTCTACTCGATCAGAGAATGATCCCAGCTTCGTGGACTATGAAAACGATCCGTTCGTGACAAAGCGTTCCTGACATGCCGACCATCCCGACTGAAACAGTGCCCGTGCTTACCGTCAGTGCTCTGACGTTTGTCCTGAAAGAAGTTGTCGAGACGTCGTTTCCGCATGTCTGGGTCAGTGGCGAGATTTCAAACCTGATGCGAGCGGGCTCGGGGCATGTCTATTTCACGCTGAAAGATGACGCCGCGCAACTGAAGGCAGTGATGTGGCGCAGCACAGCGCAACGAGTCCGTTTCGATCTGCGAGACGGCATGGAGGTCATTACTGCGGGGGCGATTCAGGTCTACGAAGCACGAGGTCAGCATCAGCTTGTTGTCGAACAGATGCAGCCCAAAGGGATCGGCCCCCTGGAACTGGCGTTTCGACAACTGCAGCAGAAACTCGCAGCAGAAGGCTTGTTTGACGCGGAGCGAAAGCGGCCTCTGCCACGATTTCCGCGACGGATTGCACTTGTGACCAGTCCCACGGGAGCTGCCGTCCGGGACATGATCCAGGTGATGACACGCCGCTGGCCTCGAGCCGATATCGTCGTCGTTCCGGTTGCTGTCCAGGGAGACCAGGCAGCCGGGCAGATCGCGGCAGCACTGCGACGAGTACATCAGATCCCCAATGTGGACGTCGTCATCTGCGGCCGGGGTGGCGGAAGCCTGGAAGATTTGTGGGCTTTCAATGAAGAGACGGTCGCCCGTGCAATTCATGCCTGCCGCGTCCCTGTTGTCAGTGCGGTTGGGCATGAAGTTGACGTGACCATTGCCGACCTGGTTGCCGATCGACGTGCGTTAACACCCAGCGAGGCGGCGGAGCTGGTGGTCCCTCTGGAGTCCGATGTTCGTCTGGAACTGGACATGATCCGCCAGCGTCTGGTTTCGTCGCTCCGTCAGCGGGCTCAACGAGCCAGAATCCGGCTTGATTCACTTGCGGGACGACGATGTTTCACGCGGCCTCAGGATCGCATTCATGACTTGTCACACAAGCTCGATGATCTGGAAGGACGTCTGAAGCGAGGAATACGTCAGGCCGTTGAATCATCACGTCAGCAGGTCAACGCTTTAGCAGCATCGCTGAATGCTCTCAGCCCGCTGGCGGTCCTCGAACGAGGGTACTCGTTGTCAAAGCGTCTGTCCGACGGCGAGTTGATTCGCGATGCATCGACCGTATCCATTGGTGACCAGATTTCGACATTGTTTGCCAGCGGAAGCATCATCAGCGAAGTTCGTTCGATTGATTTGGACGAATAGATCAGATCGCACACCGTCATTCCCGCGAAGGCGGGAATGCAGTTCCTTTTGCATTGTACGAATGGTCTCATGGTGTGCTCGCTGGATTCCCGCCTTCGCGGGAATGACGGCATGCGACCCACCATCAGGAATCCTCGCGAAATGCTTGAGGGCTCGCGCGACGAACGCCAACTGCCTCCGCAGTTTCAAGAAAAGGCAGCAGCCTTGAGGCCGTCGTCACGTATGTTCCGGCTGACGGATGAGTTTGTTATAATCGCTGTCTCAGGAGTTTGTGACGATTAACTTACCTCAATATCAAGGCAGGCCGATGCGGCGAGTCTTGTCCGCTCATCGGTGCCCCGGCTGTGAAATCCGCAAGCCGCTTTGTTTCTGCGAGTTCATACCGCAGCTTCAGTTGCAGACTCGCGTCATCATCCTAATGCATACCTCTGAGGAGGTCTTGCCGAGTAATACCGCGCGACTGGCACACAAGGCACTGGTGAATAGCGAGATCCGGGTTAACGGTCGCAAGGGAGACAAATTGTCGACCGAGGGACTGGTTCAGCCGGGGCGTCAGGCATTGCTGCTTTATCCCAGTCCGTTTGCGACGGAACTTTCACCGGAATTCGTGTCGCAATTGTCGGGACCAGTCAATCTGATTGTTCCCGATGGCAAGTGGCGACAGACGCAGAAATTCACCCGGCGTGAACCGGCATTGGCAGGTATCCCTCACGTCAAAGTATCTGATGGTTTACCGTCAGAATATCGACTGCGAGCACAGCCGAATGACAAGAGCCTGTGCACTCTCGAAGCGATCGCACGGGCCTTGGGTGTGCTCGAAAGCAGCGAAGCTCAGGCGAGTCTGGAAAACGCCTTGAAGGTGATGGTGGAACGAACGCTGTGGGCTCGCGGGTATATCACGACCGACAAATGCACAACCGCAGGAATTCCCAGCGAAGCCAGGTTCATGCGCTGAGATCGCACCTTTTTACCGCGGGCATTGTACGGCAGCGTCAAACCCATGTTCCGATGCGTCACGGATGTGCGACCCGTATCTACGCGTCATCCAGACCGATCCCGAGACGATGGAAATAGTCGTCTGGCATGTCGACTGACTGCAAGCCTCCTCCAGCAGGGACGATGCAATAGGCGGTCTTCATTTCGCCCGTTGCCAGCGTTGTTTCCCCGCGCCGGAACAGATAGGTCGTGGTGAGTGATCGTCGGGTTCGCCGACTGACTCGGACCTGAATCTCGATCTCATCTTCGTATCGAGCAGGGGAATTGAAAGAGCAACTGGCTGCAACGCGAGGCCATCCGAAGACCGTTCCGTCTGGCAGAGTATCGTGAATTTTCAAATTGAGTGACCGGAAGAACGCGTGCTCGGCCTGTTCCATGAACCGGTAATAGTTCGCGAAATGGACGATCCCGGCCAGATCCGTCTCGAAGAACTCGACGCGATGAGTAGTAATGAATGGTTGCGTCATGTCACCTGGGCGATTCTGGGTTCACGGTGCCGAAAGCGGTCCCACACCAACGGTCGTTGTCTGCAGTAATGGATATTCACGAACCAGATCGCGAATATCCTGAATGCTGACGTCTCTGAGCGTCTGCAAATCATCCTCGATCGTGCGGTATTCGCGACGGGCGAGCCAGTTTCCACCGAGTGAACTGAGGCGACCCATCGGTCGTTCACCTCGCAGGACGATGCGCGTCGCAATCTTGTTCTTGGCCTGTTCCAGTTCGTCTTCGGTGACGCCATTGGAATTCACCGCATCGTAAATGCGAGCGATTCGATCGATGTTTTCCTGGGTCGATTCGGGCGGACCATTCAAGAATGTCAGGTAAGTTCCGGCCCCTTCGAACTCGTAGTAGCCGCATTCAGCCGATTCGGCCAGACCGGGGTCGACCAGTTCCCAGTAGAGTCGACTGTTGGTGTCATCGCCGACAATCACTGTCAGAAGCTCGGCCGCATAGCGCCGTGGATCAGTGCATGTCGGAGCCGATGCCATCTGAATGATCTGTTCCTGCTGGCAGTGATCCTTCACGATGTACTGAGTTTTAGCGACGGGTCTGGGCGTGCCGATTTGTCGGGCATCCACACCTGCCGGCCAATGACTGCAATGCTGTTTGGCGAGATCCAGTACCGTGTTCCAGTCTGTGTTTCCTGCCACCGCCAGCACGATGTTTCCTGCGCGGTAGTGCTCAGCGTGGTAGGCTCGCATCTGTTCCGATGTCAGAGCAGAAACACTGGCAGACGTTCCCAGGACCGATCGCCCCAGATCATGGCCATCGAAATGAAGCTGCATCGCGCGATCGTATGCCACCGACGAAGGCTGATCTTCGTACATCCCGATTTCTTCCAGGATGACTTTCTTTTCCATGTCAAAATCATCCTGTCGCAACGTCGGGAACAGGATGCTGGATTGAAGTTCAAACGTCTGCGGCAGGTATTCGGGCAGGACCGATGAATAGAAAATCGTGCTTTCTTCGCCGGTCATGGCGTTGTAGTCAGCTCCGTACTCGTCGAAGATGCGATTGACGTCTTCGGCCGAGAACTTTTCCGTTCCCTTGAACGCCATGTGTTCGAGGAAATGGCTGACCCCGGAAACCGCGGTCGTTTCGTCGCGGGCTCCTGTCTTGACGTAGAACCCGAACGCGACACTGTAAGCGTCGTCGTTCAGTTCGGCGACAACTTCCAGACCATTGGGAAGCGTGGTATGGTGAAACTGCATGGATCTCTTCTTGTTGTCCAACTTCGTCAAGGGTTCCGGCCATCCGGAAACTTCAACCTTTGCTTCGACAGCACCAGTTTATTTGAGTGCCTGAGGTCCGATGGTCAAGATTGTAAAGTGCTCGGCAGGGTGTTTGTGAACATAGTCAAGTACCGTCTGAACCGTGAGAGCTTCGATTTCCTGGCGAACTTCCTGCAACGTGACGATCCGGCCCAGGTGGTACCAGTTTCTCGCCAATGATGCCGCTCGAGAACCACTGGATTCCTGAGCCATGATCAGGGAACTCTTCGCACGTGCCTTGCATCGGTCAAGTTCGTCCTGCCCGATTCCATCGCCAAGACGAACCAGTTCCGTCCGCAGGACATCGAGAGTTTCCTGTGCCCGCTCGGAAGTCGTTCCCGCATAACAGAGGACCTGTCCGCGATTCTTGAGGGTGTTCAGAGTTGCATACACCGAATATACGAGGCCTCGCTTTTCACGAATTTCCGTGAACAGCCGGGAACTCATGCCGCCGCTGAGCACATTGACGGCGGCCCATGCGGCGTAGTATTCGGGATCAGAATACGCAACGGCGGGATAAGCGACGCCGATCTGCGTCTGAGCTGATTCGTGGTCCAGATGTTCTTGAACAGGGGAACAGGTACCGAATGGAATCGTCCGCGTGTTCGCACCAGTCCATCCCCCGAAGACTTCCGTCACGACAGGCAGGACGGATTCAAGCGTCACGTTTCCAGCGATCCCCAGAATCGCGCCCTTTGGCTTGACGACCTGATGGTAATGCTCCTGGACAGTTTCCGGCGTCATGTTTTCGAGGTCAGCGAGGGTTCCTTCGGAGGGCTGACCCCACGGGTGTGGATACGATCGACGAAGCAGCTCAACCATCACCTTCTGGCGTGGCTCATCTTCGATCGACAGCAATCCATGTTCGACGCCCGACATGACCGCTTCGAATTCCGCTTCTTCCAGATGCGGTCGCAGAACGATGTCGCCATAAACTCGTAAGGCCGAGGCGAGGTTGATTGCCAGGCACGACCCTCGGAAGACGAGATGCTGCGTACTGGCCGTCTCGTTCCCCTGAATTCCCAGGCGATCGAGTTCTGCAAGAAGTTCGCGGCTGGATCGGTCACCTGCTCCGCGGGCCATCCAGTCCGCCAGTGCCGTCGCCGTCCCGTTCTGTTGTGGCGGGTCGTAAACGCTGCCCCCTTCCACCAGGAGCGCGAACGCTGCAGATTGTACGGCTGGCATTGTCTCGACGAGGACAGTCAGACCATTGGGTAAGGTCGCGTGCTTGACGACATTTTGAGACATGTAGCTGACCGAATTCCTTGCGAGCGTGAGGTATCGAAACGACTGCCCATCAGTATCGCAGATGCGGTTAGGAGTCGCAAATCCGCTGGAAGAATCGGAAAGAATCGGACACAGATAGGGAACGGCCAACGTGACACTCGCAGCCCGTGGGAAAAGGGGGCCGACCCTCTGCGGGCATATGATTTCCAAGACGATCGACTGCCCTCCAACAAAGGTCTACCCCCGTTTGCCACAGACTGCGAGGAACAGCTTTGTTTCTCACGTCTGCATAACGAGTTGCGTCACGGCTTCTGGTTTGTGCCTGTTTCGGCGACTCGCGTTACGGTCTTCAGATTTCTTCCGCCTGTCGAGTGATCCCAAGCTATGTTTCCGGATGGGGTTGTGCATCAAGATTTTGCCAGAGTCGACAGGAACGGGCCATGTGGCGTGCGTATTGGTTGGTCGCAGTTTGTGCCGGGATCATCGCACAATCGTCATGTGCCGGGAGCGAGCCGGTTGCTCTGCTGGAATTGAAAGTCGGCAAAGAACGGTTGGAAGGGCGGATCGCAGCCCATAATGAGCAGAGATGCTGGTTGCTCGGCCGTGATGGTCGCCTGGCATCGTTCCAGACCGACGATGTGACCGACTTCCACGAAATCGCGCCGAAATTCCGTTCGTATTCGTCGATTGAGATCCGTGATCGTCTGCAAACGGAATTTGGTCGCAATTTCGAAGTGAAGACAACGACGCACTATGTTGTTGTCGCTCGGAAAGGAACGGCAGACCGCTACGCGGCGCTCTTTGAGCGGATTTACCGACAGTTTCACGCCTATTTTACGACGCGTGGGTTCCGGATGTCAGAGCCGGAATTTCCACTGATCGCAATCGTTCTGCCGGATGAGTCGTCGTTCATCAATTACTGCATTGGTGAAGGGGCGAAGCCACAACCGGGCCTCGTCGGCTTCTACCTGCCCGGCTCAAATCGTGTCGCACTGTATGACCGGGCTGCCAATTCACAATCGACTGAAGACGATGTCGATGGTACGGTCATTCACGAAGGGACGCACCAGGTGGCGTTCAATACGGGCGTTCATTCCCGCATCGGTCAGTCACCACTCTGGCTGGTTGAAGGGTTGGCCACGCTGTTTGAAGCGGATGGTATTCGACAGCGACAATCGGGTACTGAAGCGATTGGCCGCGTCAATCCTGAGCGATTCAACTGGTTCCGTGAGTATCAAAAACGTCGCCCGAAGAAGTCGCTGGAAGCGTTCATTCGAAATGACGCTTTCTTCAAGAAGTCGGCACTGGATGCGTACAGCCAAGCCTGGGCCTTGTCATTCTATCTGGCTGAAAGCCGCCAGGTGGAATTCGCTGGCTACCTGAAAAAGGTCGCCAGTCGGAATCCGCTGGAACCGTATGACGAAGAATCTCGCCTGAAAGATTTCAAATCCGCTTTCGGCAACGATCTCGAATTCGTCGAAACAGGGATGTTGCGATACTTCGAACGACTCGGTGAGTAACAATCAGCTAGTGCGGGTCGCACTTCCGCGTCGCGTCGAAACATGGGTTAGACGCTGCAGTTTGATGCCCGCGGTACGCCACACTTAAACGGAATGCGTTTTAAACTACTGGGACGATTCAGCCGTCGCCTTCCAGTAGTCAGGCAATCCTGACTTCGTCGCCACCAGAATCTCACGAATGGCCGTTCGATCTTCGGGTGAAAGATGCGTGAACGGTTTGCTCTGATCAACGCCGCTGAGCACTTCCCACAAACGTCGATACACGAGATCACGGGCCTCGGTCGGTAGCTCATCGAAGGATTGCGAATAGATCAGGTAACTGCAGGGGTATTTGAACAACCGTCGCTGCAGATCAAAATCGCGCAATGAGCGTCCCTGTGAATCACGCGGCCCATTGGCTGCGAACTCGTCCGCAAACGCCGTCGTTCCCTGAAGGCGCCCTGTCAGTTGAGCTTCTTCGCTGAACAGCATGTACTTCACGAGTGCCTCGCATGAACTCTTGATCCGGGTCGTTGTGCTGTCCCAGCGGTGTCCGGCGGGTTCGCCCAGTTCTTTATTCAACCGAGCTTCGGAATACAGTGCTTCCCGAGTTTGAAAGTTGGCGCGTGTCAACAGGTTGTGAGCTTCGCTCTGGTGTTCAAGCACCATCAGGGCGATCAGGTCACTGTGTGGTGTGAGGTATGCGGCTGTCTTGAATCGCGAATTCAAGTCAGTCACGTTTTGCCCCTTGGCGTTGTCGACCGGTTCACGCTCCTGTTTGCCGTAGACGATCAGGTTTCCCAGGTGCTGCTGGTCGCCGTGCGTCCCCGTGACGTACCAGCCGCCCCATCGCTTGGAGATCGGACTGGTATGATCGATTCGATGCGTTCCCATCGCCAGAACAGGAAAACCAACGCTGTCCACATAGACCGATCGAATGAAATGGCCGGGGACTCCGCGAGTATGTGAAGCCCCGTGGCATAGCAGGCAGTTGTCGATGTGCCGGGCAAACTTGGGATGGTCGGCCTGTTCCTGGTCGAGCGTGTAAAAGACCGCTCCCAGTTGAGGATCGACGGCAGAGATTTCAACGACATCGCCCCCCTGGCAGAATCCGATGTACATGTCGTCGCTGAAATAGAGAGCTCGAGGAGTTCGCGGTGCGATCTTGTGTCGCTGCAGGCTGGTTTTGGAGAAAACCAGAGTTTGCGATGAAATCGGAACCTGCAAATTATCCAGCACCGCTTTCAGATACCCGACTCGATCGTCAAATTTCAGTTGCGCGGTCCCATTGTCCAATCGTTCCTGCAAACGCGTGATCGGGTTACAGGGTTTGGCAGTGCCATAGTTGATCGGTTCATGCTCAAAATCCTGAGCACTCGCCCGGCCAGCAATTCCGGTCAGGCTGACGACAAGCAACAGCAAGGTTTTTCGAGCGGTGAAATCGGAGTTCATCATGGTGATTACCTTCACAAGTCGCGATCATGGATTGCGGTCACGTGTGACGGGGAGTAAGTTTCCAGTATCTGTCATCGCCAATTCTCAGGTCAAAGGTTGACGAATCGTTGCCCGGACCTCAAAATCGGATAGCGTCATCCAATTTCTTCGTTCAATTTACAATCGTACAAACAGGACGTCAATGTCCAATTTCCGGGGAAATGGGGTCAGCGCATGTTTTCTCAAACTGTAGAATATGCCTTGCGAGCAATTGTTTTTCTCGCTCACAAGTCGCCGCAGGCCTGCACAACGGACCAGATCGCCGAAGCGACTCAGGTTCCTAAGCCCTATCTCTCTAAGGTCTTACAAAATCTTGGGCGAAACGACATTGTACGGAGTCAGCGAGGGATTGGCGGTGGAGTTTCGCTGGTCAAGATGCCGGCGGAACTGACGATTCTGGAAGTTGTCAACGCGGTGGAACCGATTGAGCGAATTGTGACCTGTCCGCTCGGTCTGAAATCGCACGGCAAGAACCTTTGCCCGCTGCATCGACGAATGGATGATGCACTCGCATCCGTAGAAGCGGCGTTTGGAACAACAACCCTGGCCGAAGTCTTATCCGAACCGACCGGAAGCCCCCCCTTGTGTGATCCGGTAAAGTCGATTGCCCGGAAAGCTGCTACAAAACCGTAGATCAACGTCACTGGCTGCTAATGGTTTGTCAAAGCTAAAACGAGGGTTCAATGTGATGGGAGGGCGAAGCGGCGAAGCTCCTGCTGAGCCGCTAAGTCGATATGCAATAATTGCCTGAGCGGCTCAGCAGGAGCTTTGCCGCTTTGCCCTCCCGAACATCAACCACCGTTTTTGTCTTTGACAATACACTGTCTGCCAGAACTCACTCTTCAACGGGACGCGAACGGTTTGCCCAATGTCCCGATGGATCGCTGCCACTGACCCAGACACCTTTCAGATTCCAGTCCATATACGCGTGCACATCAACTGGCGCGTAGCGCAGGGTCAACCCGCAGCGTCGGCGGCTCGATGCATTCGCCTCGGAACCATGCAGCAGCAGATCTGAATGCAGACTGATCTCACCCGCTTTCAGGCAGTCATCAACGAACTCGCCATACTGCTCAACGTTTTCGATGGTCTGATTCAGAACATTGTGTTCCTTCGGATCGCTGGGACGGAACGTCATCGCACCAAAATGATGGGAACCCTTCACGAACCGCATGCAGGCGTTTTCTACGTCGGCATCATCCACAGCCAGCCAGACCGTAATCGCCTTGGATGGCGTGAGCGGCCAGTAACTCGAGTCCTGATGCCACGCAACACTTTTGCCGTCACCTGGCATTTTGCAGAAGAAGTGAGAACCCCAACCGACAACATTCTCACCCAGCAAATCCTTCACACAGGCAACAATTTTCGCGTTGGTTACGATGTCCCAGACGCGTCCGTAGCGTAAGTGAGCCGAACTGATCGAATAGCTGTCTCCACCTTCTGCAACCACCTTGGCCAGCAACTTGTCGAAGTATTCGCGGATGCTGGTAATCTCGGAGGTTGAATAGGCACGAATGCCCTTCACAAACCCATCGCGATTGAATTGTTCGACCTGTTCGGGAGTTAAAACCTTTGGGCTGGAATTGGATACCGGGTGAAAGCTCAAATCACGAGGGAGCTTTGCCAGTTCTTCGTGGTCCAGGACGGCTTTGAATTGGGTAGGGGCGGGGGCAGACATCGTCGGTTCTCCAGGTGGCTCTGACACTCTCTGACAAAGAGACTATCCCAGACGACGAAATCGAACAACAGAACAACCAATCGTGTTCAGAGCAATTCTTTTTTCAAAGTAGGGTGGAGTCATCATTTCCCAAATATTTGGGGTAAAGATGACTTTGTCCCGTCCTGCGTCTGCCCAGCTTCAAAAAGGCATTGGCCCTGCTGTATCACCGCATTGAGTGGCGAGCAGGGCGTCTTTGCCCTAACTTCTCCGATTCCTGATCAAGACGTCTCGCAAAATGACCTGCAACGACTTTCGGGAACTTTTGCGAGAATGCAGCGTCGAATTATCGGTGCCGGTTCGAACCCGAGTTCGTGACTGATTGGAGATTCGCTATGAAACGCTTCCTGGGACTGATGTTAGGGCTATTGATCGGATTCTCCAATGCGGTGGTTTCCGCTCAGGGAGTTCTGATCATCACGAACCACCCCGGTCCTCTTCCCCGCCCATGGCATCCCCCAACAGTCCCAGTTCGCCCACAGCCTCCAGTTTCTTACAAGATTAAGGAACTGGCAGTTCAGGCCCGGATCACTGATCAGGTGGCGCGAGTTCAGGTGTCACAGTCATTTGTGAACACCGGAAGCGTGCAGATGGAAGTCCAGTTCCTGTTTCCACTGCCGTATGACGGTGCCGTCGACAAGTTGACTCTGCTTGTTGATGGTAAGGAATTCCCTGGAAAGCTGCTTCCCGCCAAGGATGCACGATCGGTTTACGAAGCCATTGTCCGGTCGAACAAGGATCCCGCATTGCTGGAGTGGATGGGGAGTGGTCTGTTCCAGACGAGTGTCTTTCCGGTTCCACCCGGAGCCGAACGAAAAGTCACGTTGAATTACAATCAGTTGCTGCGCAAGGATCACGGGCTGACCGACTTCTTGTTCCCGCTCAGCACGGCCCGGTACACGTCGCATGCTGTCGAAAAAGTCGAATTCCACGTCGCCATTGAATCCGGAATCGACATCAAGAACGTCTATTCGCCGACCCACACCGTCGATATCAAGCGGCCAGACGCGAAGCATGCCGTGGTTTCGTATACGCGGACTAACGACGTCCCCACCAGTGACTTCCGATTGATGTTTGATGTCGATAAGGGCCAGGTCGGGGCCAGTGTCATCAGTTATCGACCCAAAGAAGGGGAAGACGGCTTTTTCCTGATGCTGGCCAGTCCTCAGGTAAAGGCCCCGGATGCCGAAAGGCCCAAGAAAACCGTCGTGTTTGTGCTGGATCGGTCGGGCAGCATGAGCGGCAAGAAAATTGAACAGGCCAAGTCCGCTGTGAAGTTTGTGTTGAACAATCTCCGTGAAGGAGACCTCTTCAATATAGTGGCGTATGACGGAGCCGTCGAATCATTTCGGCCAGAACTGGAACGCTACAACGATGAAACGCGAAAATCGGCTCTGGGATATGTGGAAGGACTCTATCCCGGTGGCGGGACCAATATCCACGGGGCACTCACCGCGGCCCTGGGGCACATCAAGGATAACAGTCGGCCGAATTATGTTCTGTTCCTGACGGACGGCCTGCCCACCATCGGTGAAACGAATGAAGGGAAGATTTGCCTGGGGGCGAAAGAAGCCAACAAGGTTCGAGCTCGAATTCTTTCGTTCGGGGTCGGCTACGACGTGAATTCTCGCCTGCTCGATCGCATCTCACGCGATGGATTTGGATTGTCTGAGTACGTTCGACCGGATGAAGACATCGAATCGCATGTCAGCACGGTCTATGGAAACATCAGTTCGCCGGTTCTGACCGATGTGCTGGTTAATGTCGAACTCGACGGGATCAAGCCTGAAGATGGTCCAGCCGTGAATCGCGTCTATCCCAAGGGGAATTTCGACCTGTTTGAAGGTCAGCAACTGGTTGTCGTGGGCCGCTATCGCAAGCCGGGTGCTGCCAAGGTGGTGATCAAGGGGCATGTCTCCGGGCAGGAACAGAAGTTCGACTTCCCCGCGAATCTGATTGAAAAGAGTAACGACGAATCGTTCGCGTTCGTCGAAAAACTGTGGGCTATGCGCCGGATCGGTGAGATCATTGATCAACTGGATCTGGTCGGCAAGAACGATGAACTGGTGAAAGAACTGGTTGAGCTTTCGACGAGTCACGGAATTCTCACCCCGTACACCTCGTTCCTGGCCGACGAAACAGTTCGGCCACTGGCCGATGCCGGAGCAGTGCGACGTGCTCGCGAGAGCCTGACAGAGCTTGATCGTGCAGATGGTTTAGGCGGTGTTGCGCAGCGTGCCGAAAAGGGACGATTCCAGAACGCGACCAACGCCGCTGCTCCGAGTCTAAACATTCCGCAGACGAGTGGAGCACTAGGCGGGGGACTGCCAGGACCAATTACAACAAACTCGTTCCGCGATCTGAAGACTGATAAAGAGGTCGCAGCCGATTCTGTGCGGGCCTACGGAAATGGGGTGTTCAGATCGGAAGAGCACACGTCTGAACTCCAGTCACGTTTCGGAATCTCGTATGCCGTCTTCTGCTTGAAAAAAAA
>CAXBSB010000062.1:0-33039 GCA_963977965.1 uncultured Schlesneria sp. | reverse complement strand
GATCCGGGGGTCGAAGCTTCGCTCCGACCCCCGGCTACGATCTGCGACGCCTTCAGCGTCGTATGATAGCCATGCTCGTAAAGTGTAATTCTGACCGCTGCAAATTAGTCGCTGCCAAAAATCGTTACCCGCGTTGAGTGCCACTGTGCCACTCCGCTAACGATCGATCAGGGCTCAAACCGGGCTCGCAGGACGCGAGGTCGTCCTGCAAGGTCTTTTCGTACAGTGATGTCGTTATACCGCGCCGCAGTGACCAGTCGCTGGCAGGCTGTATCGGCCTGTTCGGGTGAGAGCTCCATCAGGAACAATGCGTCGGGGGCTGCAAAGTCTGGGGCTGATGTCACCAGGCGATCGATGACAGAAAACCCTGTCGGGCCACCATCCAGTGCCAGTCGAGGTTCATGTTTGGCGACTTCGGGATCCAGCGTGTCGATTTCGGCGCTGGGGATGTACGGTGGATTACTCGCCAGAATCTCGAATTGCGAATCAGCGGGGAGCGCCTCCAGCAGATCACCCTGATAAAACTCGATCAACTCTTCAACACCATGCTTCTGGGCATTTTCCGTGGCGATGGCCAGTGCAGCGGGACTGATATCTGTCGCGGTGAACTTCACATTCAGCTTCTGATTGTGACACTGTTTGGCAGCAGCGATAGCAATGCAACCGGATCCAGTACACAGATCCAGCACGCGAATCGGCGCAGTGTTGCCCGCTTCCTGCCGAACAGCCGACAGTTGTTTGATCTCTTCTGTCAGCTCGATCACCAGTGTCTCGGTATCGGGGCGGGGGATCAGAACATCCCGCGTCACTTTAAAGTCGAGGCTGAAGAATTCGCGATGCCCGACGAGGTAAGCCACCGGTTCCGCGCCAGCCCGGCGCTGGACCAGTTCGCGCATCGTCGCTCGCACGGCATCTGTCAGGGGTTGATCATAGGCGGTGTACAACTGAATCCGCTGGCAGCCGCGTGCTTGAGCCAGCAGGATTTCGGCATCCAGCCGAGGGGTGTCGCTGCCATGCTTCTTCAGATGGGCAGTGGTCCACTCCAGCACCTTGCGAATCGTCCACTCATTTGCAGGCGCCGGTGTTGGTGGAGTGGCATCAGCGGACACAGGTCACCCTCGATTCAGAGAGGAATACGTCAAGAGGCCACATTACCACGCAAACGCTCTTCCCGGTCAAACGCAACCATCGCCTGAATGACGTCTTCCAGATCGCCAGTGATGATTTGATCCAGTTTGTGAACTGTCAGATTGATGCGGTGATCGGTCAGGCGATTCTGAGGGAAATTGTATGTTCGGATGCGTTCATTTCGCTCACCCGACCCCACCAGAGTTCGGCGCTGGGCCGATCGTTCCTGGTTTAATGTTTCCTGACGCTGTTCCAACAGGCGACTGCGAAGAACTCGCATCGCTTTTGCTTTGTTCTTGTGCTGACTCTTTTCGTCCTGAATCCGGACGACGATTCCTGTTGGCAGATGGGTGATCCGGACTGCAGATTCGGTCTTGTTGACCTTCTGACCACCAGGCCCGCCCGCTCGCATGGTGTCGATCTGCAGATCTTCGTCACGAATTTCGACATCGACATCGGTCGCTTCGGGCATGACAGCGACCGTTGCCGCGCTGGTGTGAACTCGTCCCTGCGTTTCCGTTTCTGGCACACGCTGAACGCGGTGACCGCCGCTTTCGAACTGTAACTGGTGAAACGCCCCTTCGCCGGTAATGGACAGGACCGCTTCTTTCAATCCCCCCAGTTCAGTGGTCGAGATTTCCAGGACTTCGAACTTCCAGCCCTTTTTCTCGACGAACCGGGTGTACATTTCGAACAGGTCACGCGCGAACAGAGCCGCTTCGTCGCCCCCGGTCCCTGCTCGGATTTCCATGATCAGGCTGCCGCGTGTCAGTGAATCACCGGCGGTGACCATGTCTTCCAGTTCGACCCGCATCGAGTCAAACTTCGCCTGCAGTTCGTTGCACTCGGCCTGAGCGTATTCACGAGTTTCCTCGTCGTCGGCCGATTCGAGCATTTCCCTGGCAGTCGCCAGATCGGCTTCGAGCTGATTGAACTGGCGAACAGTCTGAGCGACCTTGCCGAGTCCGCCATGCTCGCGCTGGATTTCCAACATCCGCGTTGTGTCCGCAAGGACAGCGGGATCCTGCAGTTGACGTTCCAGTTCTTCGTAGCGAGTCAGCTTGGCCTGGAGCACGGGGAACATGATAGAGAGCCGTAAGAATCAGGGAGTGGTCGATGGCCTCAAGACGCGAGGGAGGCCATTACGGCGAATGAAAAGCGGTTCGTGCGAGCCGCCAGTCTGCATCGGTGTGCCAGTCATTGACACGACCGAACCGGAGATGGTTCGGCGAGTCACTTGCAGGCCTGCACAGGTGATTCGACGCAGGATCGCCTGCTGTCGAATCACCATTTCGATGATCGGCGCAAGTCTTGACTGATTCAAGTCGTGACTGGTGCCGTAAAAGAACAAAGCTATCCCTGAGCAGCTTCGTCCTTCTTGCCCCAGTTGTACTTGCGCTGGAACTTTTCGACGCGACCAGCGGTGTCGATGAACTTCTGCTTCCCGGTGAAGAATGGGTGAGAAGCGGAGCTGATATCAACCATGACCAGCGGATACGTCTTTCCGTCAACCACACAGGTCCGTTCAGATCGGATGGTTGAACGAGTCAGAAACTGAGTTCCCGTGGAGGAGTCCTGGAAGACGACCTCTTGGTAATTGGGATGAATGCCTTCTTTCATGATCCGCGTGCCTGCAAATTTTGAGTCAATTGAGGTCTGGCCATCGGTCCCGACTAGTGGAAAACCGAAATTCGTCCGACCGTTCGTTCCCCGCGACAACCCTTGGGGAATCCAACATTTTAGGGGGGCCAGACTTGAACTGCAAGCCACTCTACAGGGTCGAATCAAATCCGGACGAAACAGAAAAATCGTCGTAATGCTCGTTAATAAAGAGGTTTACGAGGATTCGGCAAAATCTGCCGGTGTTCAATTGCCTCTTTGCCCCGGTGGTCTGCGGTGACCTTTCCGCCTGTAGCGGTCGTTTCGGTTCCGTAGACACCAATCTGCCTCACAAAATCGTTACGAACCGACTCTTACGGCCACCGATACCGAAAAGACCTGAAGTCCTACAGAGCGTTCACTGGATGGGCCTGATGGGGAAGTGAGTTTCGTCGCCGCCACGCCAGGCATGGAGTGGTCATGGCCTGGTTCGTTTGTGGCATCGCACAGACAGGTCGGTCCCTGCGAATTGCTGGTCACACGAAGTCAGTGGAAAGAAAACGCAAGAGGAGTTTCGAGATGTTTGGCCTCAGGAAGCTGCGATTTGTCGACATCGGGACAGGACTGTCCATGATGATCGCCTCCGCCGGGTTGCTCGCCGCGAGCGCCCTGCACGCTGCAGACCCCGGATGTGCTTATCCAAGCGGTCCCGGAGTTTGCAATGACAAGATTTTTGAAGACGCCGCCGAGCGATTGAAGAACCTGCATCCTGCAGTCTGCACCGCTCCCGGATGTGCTCCAGCACAAGCCGCACCCTGCGTTCCCGCTGCTCCGGAATGCGGTGGCGATGGTGCTGCGGCTCCGACACCATGGAGCCTGACGGATGTGTTTGACGATAGTTGCGGTCGCAACCATTTCAAAGACAATGGCTGGAAGCTGGGTGGTAACCTCGCTCAAAGCTACACGTTCAACTTCCAGAGCCCCACGAGCCGTTACAACGGTCCTGTGACCTGGACTGACCAGTCCAACCAGTACCAGTTGAACCAGTTCTGGCTGTATGCCGAAAAGGCGACCAATACCGAAAACAAAGATTTCGACATCGGTGGTCGCGTTGACATGCTGTACGGCACAAACGCTCGTTTAACAACCGAATCCGGTCTGGAAACATCGCGTTGGGCGACGGGCGGCGTTTACGGCGTTGCACTGCCAAACATGTATGTCGAAACGGCCTATAAGAAATTGAAGGTCAAGGCTGGTCACTTCATTTCTCCGATTGGCTACTTCACGGTCGACACGACCCAGAACTTCTTCAACACGATTCCTTATACCTATCAGTGGGGGGAGCCCTTCACCCACACTGGTGTGCTGGCGTCATACCAGTTGACAGACAATCTGGCCGTCAGCAGCGGGTTTACCCGCGGTTGGGACAACTTTGATCGTCACAATCCAAACCTCGGATACCTCGGTACATGGTCGTACACGTTTGCTGACAAGTCGAACCTGGCTCAGGTCATCGTCTGGTCAAACGAACCCAATCAACAGCTCAGCTTTACCTCACGGTACTACCAGTCGTTGGTGTACACGAAGCCAATTAGTGAAAAGCTGACCTACGTTGGTCAGAGCGACTTCGGTACCCAGGATCAGGCGATGTACGATGGTCGCCGAGCCAACTGGTACGGTGTCAACCAGTACATGTTCTACAAAGTGAACGACAAGTGGACCTGGGGTGCGAACTTCGAATGGTGGCGTGATGAAGAAGGCTTCCGCGTTGCTGGCTTCCTGCCAGGCGGTCCTTATGCTCATAACATGGCACCCAGCGGTATCACCGGTAATTTCTCCGGCGTTCCATTCGCAACCCTGCCCGGCGGTTACAACGGAAACTTCTATCAGTTCACCGTTGGACCCAAGTGGCATCCGACCGCAAATCCCAACTTCTTCGTACGCCCGAACCTGCGTTACGACTTCTACACGGGCGGAACCGATTCGTTCCTCAACGGTGGACGCGTGATGCCGTATGACAGCGGTACCAAGATGCAGCAAGGTCTGTTCGTCACGGACGTTTGCTGGGTCTTCTAAGAAGAACTGGTCCCAGACTGCTCTGCAATCTGATGAAAAAGCCACCCGAAGTGAAAACTTCGGGTGGCTTTGCTCTTTGGTCACTTGATGGCAAAAAGTTCAGTCAAACCAGTATGCACAGCGGGAAATCCCATCAACGTCCATGTTTCTTGCCTTCGAATTTAGGCTAAATCCTTACATTTTTGAATTATCTCACAATATCTTACCGCGGTGTCGATATTTCCGATCAGGCAAACGAGCACGGGCGTGCGGTTTAACCCATCGTTCGAGTTCAGTCATCGGAAACGAGAGGCGCATGGATGTTCGCAACGATTTGTTCGATGCTCGTGATTTATCTCAACGGGATATCATTTCACAGCGGTCCACCGCTCGTTGAACAGGCAAAAGCCACCATCGTATTTGACGCTTGGATCACCAGCGAGCAGCGAGTCCGCCCTTTGGCATCCCTGCGGTCAGTGGTTGCGATTCCCGCGTTCTTTGGCAAGAGTCAGTCGGACTTTGATCAAGGCTGCAGAACCAATTGGCTGCTGGTCGCCGGTGCGATGATGATGCTCGCGCTAATGTCGTCGCGCGGTGCCTCTGCACAGGACCCGCGTATTCCGGGTCAAGGATTACAATACGCGGCTTACGCGCCGCTGCCGGTCCCACCTTCTCCCGAACCAATTTTTTCGGACTCACACAGCCCCGAAATTGCCCCACTCACTGCGGCACCTGCGGGGCACGGCAGCGGCTATCCCCGGCAAATGCCGTGGGGGAATGGGCACATCATGATCGCAGATCCTGCCGACTTTCCGCGAGTGAAAGCATTTGATGTCCATTCGCCCGGAAGCCTGTTGGACAACATGCGCCCGAATCTGTTTGGAGTGCCTGTCACTGATGAATGGGACTTCTACAACTTGATCAACACGGATCGCCCCGACTTCACGGATGCAACGTACTCGGTCGGGAAAGGGGTGACGATTCTTGAAACGGGATACACGTATCGCAAGAGCGAAGATTCTGAACTTAACATCGATCGACGTCAGCTTCCCGAGGCCTTGCTGCGAGTGGGTGTCACCGATGAATTCGAAATTCGCTTCAAATATGTCGGTTACGTGATGACCAACATCAATGACCAGACGACAGGCTTGTCAACTTCTGCGTTTGGCAATGACGACCTGCAAGTTGGGATCAAGTACGAAGTCTTGCAACAGGACGATTGGCGTCCGATGGTCACTTTCGTCGGTGGGACCACGATTCCTTCGGGAACGGGTGGAATTTCAGCCCACCAGACACAACCCTTCGGCAACGTCGTCCTGGGCTGGGGATTCCGCCGCTGGCTGTATCTGAAATTGAGTACAGGCGTCGACTTTGTCAAAACAAACGACGTGACCAAAGTAGTGGAAGGTTCGCTTCAGGAAGGTCCCTTGGGACTGAACTCTGCCGATAACATCACGCAGTGGCATCAGTCCGCTTCTCTGCTATTCCAGGCAACGAAGCGAGTTGGTGGTTTCGTCGAGTGGTTCAGTTTCTTCAGCAACAATTCGAGTGACAACCGCGCATCGAATTTTGTCGATACCGGCTTGTTCATTTATCTCACGCCCAATATTCAAGCCGACGTCCGTGTCGGTGAACGTATCAGTGATCGCGTGAATTCCGTGTTTACGGGTGCAGGGCTGTCGCTGCGATTCTAGTGCGAGTCGCGTCGGGATTTGGGTGTGACGCTGCAGTACGACGCCCGCGGGACGCCACGCTGAAACTCGATGCGATCTCGTGATTACGGATCACTAACTTGAGAACTTTGACAGCCGGGCTGAACTCTTTCAGCCCGGCTGTTTTCGTCTTTGGCTCATCAGGAATCATCACCAGTCATCCGCTGAAGAGTGGCTCCAACAGCTTGCGCAGAGCCAACCGGGCTCGATGCAGTCGCGTCTTGATGACCGCGGTTGTAACCTGCAACAGTTCGGCTGATTGATCGGTGTCCAGTCCTTCAATGTCCCGCAGCAGCACGACGATGCGGTAGTCCTCGGGAAGCCGGTCGATCGCTTCGCGAATCTGCTCTCGTAGCTCTTCACGCTGCAATGGTTCATCTGGCGCTTCCGACCAGCGGTTGACCGGTTCCACATGATGGCCTGTCTGATCAAACTTCGGCAGCAGATCGTCAATCAGGATTTCGGGACGTCGTGCCCGAGATCGCAGCTTGTTCAGTGAGGTATTGACAACGATCCTGTGTAACCACGTTGCGATGGACGATTGACCTGCAAACCGATCCAGAGACTGAAACGCCGATAAGAAACCTTCCTGAACGGCATCGGCAGCCGCTTCGTCGTCTCTCAGGATCCGTCGAGCCACCGCGAGCATTCTGCCCGAATGCAAACGCACGAACTCCGCAAATGCCGCTTCGCTTCCGATGCGCATTCGTGCGAGCAATTCGTCGTCTGGATGGTTGGTCGTCATCAATTTCCCCGCAGAGCGATTCGCCAGATCTGACCTGCTGAAAAAACGAACCTTGTCACACTTTGATGCTGGTGGTCGATATCTGGTTATCCACGGGGATGAGAATCAGACGCTTGAACTCGCCGTGCTGCCAGGATCGCTTTCACCAGGTCATCGGGGATGTTCTCGTCTTCGCTGGTCGCAGGAGCTTTCAGCGAACAGATCGCTCGCTGAGTCGTTTGAAAAGAGTCGAGGTACCGTCGACAATCACGGCAGAGAAGCAGATGCAGTCGAAACACGACGCGCTGTGACCATGGCAACCTTCGATCCAGGTATTCGCTCAGAAACTCTGCGACGTCTTTACAGGTCATCATGTCCAGATTCCAAACTGACGGGACAAATCCGATCGCGTAGAAGCTCATGTTAACGAACATGCGTGTTGGATAATTCTAATCCAGCGAAGTGGTGTCCAGAAGACAAGCTCGATGAGTAGCGACCGAAATTCATCAGACCGCCATCGCCACCCAACCGAGCGTCAACGATGTGACGTTCACATTGGCTCTACCCAACGTCGCGATCATTAGATGTTTATGGGCTGAAAGCCCATCAGAATAAAGCACAGGGCTTTCAGCCCTGTGGAGTCGGAAGGCGGAGGGTATGCGATCTGTAGGGTCGCGAGAAATTCAGTCATAGCGATCAATCCAGATCGGTCGCGTCTCGCGACCTTTCAGCCGGCAGGGAACGACACATTTCGAAAAGGCCGAAGCGCCACTGACGCAAGAGTGAACGGCATTTTCAAATATGGCTGAACACAGGAACTTCAAACGTGGTACATGGATTGAACCGGACGCTAGCGCGTTCCGGCTGATGGGGTGATTGTGGAAACATGTCGTTGAAAGTAGTTTGTTTGGAAACACCTCGATTTCGAGTCGCGCCATCAGCCGCTGGGCGCTAGCCCACGGTTCGAATCGTCGCAAACGGTATCGACTATGGCGCGAAGTGAGCACATCGCAAATGCAGGGTCGGACAAGTGGCGCTTCACCTCGCGGGCCTACCCGCAATTCTGATCCTTTACTGGCGTTCAAAACGTGCTGGTTCCGACCCACTCTGAAAAGAACGATTGTCCTGTACCCAGAACGTCTGGCGAGTGGCTATCAGGTGCATCGACTGTTATCATCTTTTGTCTATGCGTTCTGAAACTTGAGATCTCCGAATCGACGGGAGCCAGTGGATGTTATTGCGATCGTGGGCCGGAAGTGCAGTGGCCTGTCTATACTTTGTAGGAACGGCTGTCTCGGCCGAACCAAATTCAACACATCCTCGTGTCCCCGGGTTTGAGCGGTTTTATGCTGCCGCGCCGGATCCCGATGACGAAGATGCTCCCAAACTGGACCCGATTACCGGGGGACGACTGCTACTCGGCGAACTCAACTGTACCGCCTGCCACAGCGCCGCAGAGGGCATGAAAAATGTCGTCAGCACCAAGCAGGCACCGATTCTTGATGAAATCGGCAGCCGAGCTCGCGTCGGCTGGTTACGCGATTTCATCAGCAAGCCACATTCGACAAAGCCGGGCACGACGATGCCCGATCTGATTGCTGGTCTCCCCGAAGCGGAACGAGGCGACGCGGTCGAAGCCCTCGTTCACTTCCTGGCCTCAACCGGCACGACGACGGATGCTCATCCCGACAAAGCCGGAGCCAAGCGTGGACAGGGTCTGTTCCAAAAGTCGGGATGCCTCGCCTGTCATCAGCCGCTCGATGCCAAGGTCGCAGATATTCCGACATCGGTCTCGCTTCCCGATCTGGGCAAGAAGTATACGGTCCCCAGCCTGATGGCTTTTCTGAAAGATCCAGTCAAGGTTCGTCCTTCAGGCCGGATGCCGGCACTCGGTTTGAAGGACGAAGAGTTTCGCGACATTGCACATTACTTTGTGACAGATGTTGAACTGGTGTCGAACGTGAAGTTTGCTGTCTATGACGGGAGCTGGGATGACACCCCGGACTTCAGCAAGTTGAAGCCAGTCTCCGAAGGAACATGCGCGGGACTCGATCTGACCGTCGCAGGCAAGACAGGAAATTTTGGAGTTCAGTTCAAAGCATTTTTGAAGATTGCCAAGGGTGGAAAATACGACTTCCATCTTGGTTCCGACGACGGCAGTCGGCTGACTATCGATGGCAGTTTGGTCGTCGAAAACGGCGGAGTTCATCCGCATACGGTGAAATCGGGCTCGAAGATGCTCGAACCGGGTTTCCATCCGATTGTTGTGGACTACTTCCAGGGCGGGGGCGAATGGACCGTCGACCTGGAGATTTCCGGTCCCGGTCTGAACCGGCAACCTGCGAATGGCTTCCTTTTTCTTGAAGCCAAGGACCCCGCTCCCACTGCGGCACGGCCAGGCTTTGCATTGGATGCGTCACTCGTTGATAAAGGTCGCGGCCTGTTCGCTTCGCTGGGATGTGCTTCGTGCCACCAGATGAAACAGAACAACGCACCGATCGCATCGACACTCAAGGCAAAGCCACTGGTCGACCTCAAGGAAGCGACCGGCTGTCTGTCCGAAAACGTTGCTGGCAAGTTGCCACGTTTTGGGCTGAACGCAAAACAACGAGCAGCCCTGGTGATAGCTCTAAAGGGATCCACCGAAGAACCTGCGACCGAGAAAGTGCATCGTACGCTGGCGTCGCTGAACTGTTATGCGTGTCACAAGCGAGGTCAAATCGGTGGGGTTGAAGAAGCTCGCAATCCATTCTTCGAATCGTTGCAGAAGGAAATGGGCGACGAAGGCCGGTTGCCTCCGTTGATTACCGGGGTTGGTGACAAGTTGCGACCGGACTGGCTGAAGCATGTTCTGTTGAATGGAGCCGATGACCGCAAAAACTATATGGTCGTCCGCATGCCGAAGTTCGGCGGAAACAATGTGGCACCTCTGGTGGAAGCATTTGCCGCAGTCGACCTGAATCTGGAACCGCTGCCGAAGGTGGAATTCCCAGAACCCGAATATCGAATCAAGGCTGCGGGGCGTCATCTGGTGGGTGGGCAGGCGCTGAGCTGCATCAAGTGCCATGACTTTGGGCCTCATCCCTCGACGGGCGTTCGAGCCATCAATCTGACGACCATGCATCAGCGGTTGCGTCCTGAATGGGTCAATCGCTACCTGCGTGACCCACAGGTCTATCGACCTGGAACACGTATGCCGGCGGCATGGCCATTTGGCAAAGCAAGTATTCGCGACGTCCTGAATGGCGATGTGGATCTGCAGATTGCGGCGGTCGCTCTTTATCTGGCAGATGGAGGCAAAGCGGCAGTACCTGTCGGTCTTGTTCGCGAACCGATGGAACTGAAGCCGGTTGATGAACCGATCATCTACCGCAACTTCATCGAAGGGAGTGGTTCTCGCGCGATCGGGGTTGGATATCCAGAACGCGTGAACCTGTCGTGGGACGCCAACGAAATGCGACTGGCCATGATCTGGCACGGAGCTTTCATCGATGCTTCGCGACATTGGACCGGTCGCGGGGTCGGGTTTGAAGCGCCGCTGGGTGACCACCTGATCGCTCTGGCTCCAAATGCACCTCTGGCAAAGCTTGCTTCTCCGAATGATCCCTGGCCAACGGCATTGGCACGTGAAAGCGGCTTCCGCTTCCAGGGCTATCGGCTGGACGACAAGCAACGCCCCGGATTCCGTTACTCATTCGCTGGCCTGTCGATCGAAGATCACTCCGTTCCCGTGACGAAGGCGGAGGAAAAGTTTGCCAGCCTGGAACGTACATTAACGATTACCGGAACCACCGCAGATCCGATCTACTACCGGGCTGCACTGGCCGGGAAAATCGAAAAGGTTTCCGACAACGAATTCCGGATCGATGGCTTCCTGACCATCAAGTTGACTGGTGCCGAAGGCGTGATTGTTCGCCAGGCAGGAAACCAGACGGAATTGCTCGTCCCCGTAAAACTGGTCGGGGGCAAGCTGGTCTTGAAACAATCCTACGTCTGGTAGTTTCGCTTCACAGACACGATTGCCGTTTGCAAAAGACGAATTCAACGTTATCGCGATAAGGATAAGACATGCGTTTTTCAGTTCCTGGCCTGGCCGTTCTATTCGTGGCATGGGGCTCGCTGTTGGCTTTTGCAGCCGATAAACCACCGGTCGAAAATGACTTCTATCGACTGATCCCGTTTGAGATTCCCAAAGAGATCATGCTGGAAGCAGGCGGCATTGAATTGCTGCCCGACGGGAAGCTGGCCATTTCGACTCGTCGCGGCGAAATCTGGATGGTCGACAAGCCATTTGCCGATCCTCCGAAAGATGCGAAGTGGACTCGATTCGCTCATGGTCTGCATGAAGTCCTGGGGATTGCGCAACGCGACGGCTGGCTCTATGCCACTCAACGCGGCGAAGTTTCGCGTCTGAAAGACACCAACGGCGACGGAAAGGCTGACCTGTTTGAAACCGTCAACGATGACTGGCAGATCAATGGCGACTATCACGAATACGCTTTCGGATCGAAGTTTGATCGTGACGGAAACATCTGGGTGGTGCTGTGCCTGACCGGTTCATTCAGCAGCGAATGCAAGTATCGCGGATGGTGTTTGCGAATCACTCCTGATGGCAAGTCCATTGCGACCTGCAGCGGTATCCGTTCGCCCGGCGGGATCGGGATGAATGCCCTGGGTGAAATGTTCTATACGGACAACCAGGGCCCTTGGAACGGCACCTGCGAACTGAAGCATCTGATCCCGGGCAAGTTCGTCGGTCATCCCGGCGGATTCAAGTGGTACGATCTGCCTGAAGTCAAAGCGGTGATGGGTCCCAAGCCCGCAGAGCCAGTCAGCGGCAGTCGCTTTATGACCGAAGCGGCCAAGATTCCTGAGTACGAACCGCCGATCATCATGTTCCCGTACAGCAAGATGGGAAAGTCGGCCAGCGGTGTGGCCTGTGATACAACCGGCGGCAAATTCGGTCCTTTCCAGAACCAGATGTTTGTGGGCGACCAGAGTGACAGCACGGTGATGCGGTGCTTCCTGGAAAAGATTGATGGACATTACCAGGGGGCCTGTTTCCGATTCCGTGAAGGATTCGGATCGGGGACACTGGCCATGGAAATGACCGCCGATGGTTCGATGTTTGTCGGTGGAACGAACCGTGGGTGGGGTTCCCGAGGTCCCAAGCCTGGTGCGCTGGAGCGTCTTGTCTGGACCGGTAAGGTTCCGTTTGAAATTCACGAGATGCGAGCCAAGCCCGATGGTTTTGAGCTGACGTTTACTCAACCTGTCGATCCTGCATCGGCTGGTGATGTAAAGAGTTACTCGATGTCGAGCTACACCTACATCTTTCAGTCAGCATACGGCAGTCCAGAAGTCGATCAGGCAACTCCAACGATCACTTCGGCCAAGGTTGCTGCGGATGGCAAGAGCGTTCGACTGGTTGTCGATGGCCTGAAAGCAGGCAACATTCACGAACTGACCGCCGCCGGAATCAAGTCTGCTGAAGGCCTGCCATTGTTGCATAAGGAAGCGTTCTACACGCTGAACCGGATTCCCAAATAGTTGACGGGATCTGGCCGCAACTTTGAAGTGCCGTCATTACCGACGACTCCGACTCGCAACCGGAACTTCCCCGCGATCTCTCGCATCCGTGTTCATCCCCGTCATCCGTGGTCCACTATTCTGAACGAAGAGGATTTGGACGCGGAGTACGCGGACGACACGGAGAATCGCTCGAGCACGTCCTGCGTCGCGTTGAATCATGGGTTATTAGAAGCTGCAGTATGATGGGCGCTGGACGCCCTCGCTTAATTAAGTTGGACGCGGTCGTGCGAAAGGATGGCGCGGATGCGCCGTGAGTTTCGGCGGCAAATTAAGGAATTGGCGAAGGGAATGGCATTCACGCGCACAGATCCCATCAATCAAGCCCAACAACCAATCACCTGGCTCGAGTGCATTCCCAAATCATGACAGCAGCCGCGGCGGATACGTTTAAGGATTCCACACGGCCGCAGCCTGGAATGGTGATCAGGCGATCACATTCTGCTGCGACTTCTGCCGCAAGGCCTTCCTCTTCATTTCCCAGGACCATGGCCACAGGCTTGCGAGTCGTTCGGCCCAGTTTGGGATCGCCACCTTCGGCGGCGGCGCCAACAACTTCGTAGAACTGACGGATATCGTGCAGGAATCGATTCATGTATTTGACAACGTAGACATCCATGTGTTCCAGACCGCCTGCGGCAACGCGGTATGTCGCATCTGTCGGCACCGCGGCCAGTTCGTGGTCGGCCAGAATCAGTTTTGTCACACCGAAGAATGCCGCGGTACGGATGATGGCGCCCAGGTTGTGTGGGTTGCCGATGCAGTCAAGCACCAGCATCGAATCTCCTGCGGCGGCCCATTCCTGCACCTGTTCCAGCGTTGGAGAGCGGAAGGGAGGGCGTTCGACAACCGCCACGATTCCGCCGTGATGTACCGAGCCTGAAATTCGTTCGAGGTCCGCTTCCTCAACACATCGGTACGCTCGACGAGCCTCAGCCAGTCGGCTGCAGATGTCGCCGATCTGTGGAGCGATCTCGGGTGTGAAGAACAGTCGCTTGATCGTCAGCGGCGCGGTCTCAAATCGGGACCGGACTGCACTGAGACCACAAATCGAAACTTCCTTCGTCCGCATGACATTCGTACTTAAAGAGAAATCGCGCCGGGCGATTGTTAGAGAGATAACTTAAAACGTCCCCACAGGACTCGGTCCGACGTCATCAGGCTTGAACGATTGCACTGCCAGTTGCAGTGCAATCGGGTTCAAAGTCGTGCTCGGGAACGAAGATGATCAACCGAAAGACGGTTCGGCGGGAGCCTCGTCGCCTCGCCCTCCCGCCCTGCGGGCATCGTACTGCTGTGCGACACCCATCTTCCAACGCGACACGGAAGTGCCACCCGCACTAGGCAAGAATATCGGTCACAATCTTGCCGTGAATATCGGTCAGGCGGAAATCGCGACCCTGCATCCGATACGTCAGCTTTTCGTGATCGATGCCCAGCAGATGCAGGATCGTGGCATTCAGGTCGTGAACATGGACCGGCTTTTCGGTGATGTTGTAGCTGAAGTCGTCGGTCTCCCCATGCACGATCCCCGGCTTGATCCCGCCACCTGCCAGCCACATCGTGAAGTTGCGTGGGTGATGGTCACGACCGTAGTTTTCCTTGGTCAGCGTTCCCTGGCTGTAGACGGTCCGGCCGAACTCGCCACCCCAGACGATCAGGGTTTCGTCGAGCATCCCGCGCTGCTTCAAATCCTTGATCAGGGCCGCACAAGGCTGATCCGCCGCCTTGACCAGTTGACGGATCGAACCAGGCAGGCCGCCGTGATGATCCCATCCACGCAGGAAGACCTGCGTGAACCGAACCCCTCGCTCGGCCATGCGGCGAGCCAGCAGGCAGTTGTACGCGAACGAACCTGGCTGCGTCACTTCGTCACCGTACATCTCCAGGACGTGCTTGGGTTCCTTGGAGATATCAACCAGTTCTGGAACGGATGTCTGCATCCGGAATGCCATTTCGTATTGAGCAATACGAGCACTGATTTCTGGATCGCCAACTTCCGACAGGCGTGCCTGATTCAGTTCGCCCAATCCATCAAGCATCTGCCGGCGAACATCGCTGGAGACTCCAGGTGGATTCGACAGGTAAAGCACAGGGTCACCAGATGACCGCAGGGAAACCCCTGCATGCTTGGTTGGCAGGAATCCCGAACCCCACAAGCGTGAGAACAGCGCCTGAGTCTGGCCCCCTTGAGCGAGTCGCGAGATCAGGACCACGAAGGCGGGCAGGTCATCATTTGGGCTGCCGATGCCGTACGACAACCAGGCTCCCAGCGATGGGCGGCCGGGGATTTCGCTGCCGGTGGTGATGAAGGTGATCGCCGGGTCATGGTTGATGGCGTCGGTGTGCATCGATTTCACGATGCAGATGTCGTCGGCAACTTCACCCATCTTCGGGAGCAGTTCGCTGATCCAGGCGCCGTGCTGACCTTTCTGAGAGAACTTGAAGATCGACGGAGCACAGGGAAAACGATTCTGACCAGACGTCATCGTCGTAATGCGCTGACCATTGCGGACCGAATCGGGCAGGTCCTTGTCGAAGTACTCAGCCAGTTTCGGCTTGTAGTCCCACAGATCAAGCTGCGAAGGACCATCGGCCATAAACAGCCAGATGATCCGTTTTGCCTTGGGGGCGTGATGCAGTGCGGGCATGACCCCGTGAGTGCCCGCCGATCCGGAAGCCAGATCATTGGCGAAGATGCTGGGGTTCATGCAGGCACCGAGTGCTGCGGCACCCAGGCCCGTGGCTGATCGTCCGAAGAAGTGCCGACGCGTCATCGCCAGTTTGTATTCGAGAAACGGGTCCATATTCGTCATTCCTTCAATAGGATTACTTGGTGATGGTTTCGTCGAGATTGATCAGCAGGTTGGCAATCATCGTCCAGGCCGCGTGCTCGCTGGGGTCCAGATCGGTCACCTTGGGAGAATCGCCATACGATAACAGCTTATCGGCAGCAGCCTTGTCAGCCGTAAAGGCCTGCAACTGCTTTTGCAATGTTCTTTGCAGAACATCCAGCTCACCAGCGCTGGGACCGCGTGCAGTGGCCAGACGGAAGCCGTATGTCAGTCGTTCCTGAGGAGTGGCCCCTCCCTCTTTCATGATCCGTGCTGCCAGTTTACGGGCCGCTTCGACGTACTGCTTGTCGTTCATCAACGCCAGGGCCTGCAGTGGCGTGTTCGTTCGAGGTCGACGGACGGTGCAGTTTTCTCGCGAAGGAGCATCGAACGTTGCGAGCAGTGGCGGGGGCGACGTTCGCTTCCAGAAGGTGTACAGGCTGCGGCGATACAGGTTTTCACCGCTATCCTGCCGGAATTCACGAGTGTTGCTTCCCACGAACGCGACCGCCTCCCAGATCCCTTCCGGTTGATAGGGTTTGACACTCTTGCCACCTTCGCGTTCTACGAGCAACCCGCTGATTGCGAGGACCGAGTCGCGAATGACTTCAGCATCCAGACGGAAGCGTGGGCCGCGAGCGAGCAACTGGTTGTCAGGATCTTTCGCCAGCAGAGCCGGGCTGACTTTGGAAGACTGTCGATAGGTGCCTGACATGACCATCAGCTTGTGCATCCGCTTCACGTCCCAACCCGTCCGAATGAACTCGGTAGCGAGCCAGTCGAGCAGTTCAGGATGCGTCGGCCAGACTCCCTGGGCGCCGAAGTCTTCTGCCGTCTTGACGATCCCGGTACCGAAGAACTGCTGCCAGTAACGATTGACGATGACTCGCGAAGTGAGCGGATGGTTGGGTGCAACCAGCCACTGCGCCAATCCAAGACGGTTGTTGGGGACTCCTTCGGGAAGTGGAGGCAGGATCGAGGGAACTCCACGTTCGACCTTGTCTCCCTTCTTGTCGTAGGCACCACGAATCAAGACGAAGGCATCGCGAGGTTGCGGAAGGTCACCGCTGATCATCGTGGCAGGAATCGCTGCGTCGATGTCCTTTTTCTGCTTGTCGTAATCAGCAAGCTTGGCTCGCAGCGCGGCATAGGCCGGGCGAGTGGTGGTGTTCACATTTTCGATGAAGTAGTTGCGAAGCAGCTTCTGCTGATCGGGTGAGCGTTTCGCTCGTTCCAGTTTGATGGCTTCCTGAACCGGGCCGGGCAGTTCCTTCTTCGGGGTTGGCAGTTCCGACTGTTCCCAGGCAATCTGCGATGTGAATTCGGTTTGAACGGGAGTGGCTCGAGTAACGATCCCTGCTCGGTCCCAGTAGCAGGTTCCGCCAAACTGGGTGAACGCCCAGCCATTCAGGGTTGCTCCGGGGGCAAGTCCAACGTGCTGTGCGTTGACTTCGAGGCGAACCCATTCGCCCGCCTTGGGCAAGTCACCCATCTGACGTTTGGCAGGTGTGTTGAGTGCACCAAATGGGATGGCGTTGGCGTCACCCCAGTTCACACGATGTTCCCAGGCACCATCATTGAACTGCAGCATCACCGACTTGGGTGGATTGGCCGGATCGATAAAGACATAGGCGAACAGGATGTCTCCGTCGCCAATCTTGAGTCCCGGGTTGGCACCTGTGAAGAAGTGTTGCGACAGTGCAGCGGCTGTTCGTGTTGATGCCTTTTCTCCGGAGAGTACCGGGCCTTCACCCTTGGAAACGAATTTCCAGGGAGTGTCCCCTTGAGCGTTAGCGCCGGGTGGCAATGCATCGTCGATCCAGACCAGTTCCTGCTTCACAACGGTCAAGGCGTCGGCGGGAGGATCCATTCCTTCGAGCGGGTCCACGTACTGAACCTTCGCCAGTTCCGAGGCAATCTCCTGATTCGTGGCAGCGATCAACCCATCGAGTTCCTTGATCTTCGCTGTATCAGAATCGCGTGGCAACTTCAGGATCGGCGGAGGCAGCAAGGCGTTGCCATCCATCGCCGCATCGGCCATCGAGTAGAAGTAGGAATAGAGCGAGTAGAACTCTTTCTGCGAGATGGGGTCGAACTTATGGCTGTGGCAGACGCAGCAATTCAGCGTCAGTCCCATCCAGACTGTTGACAGGGCTTCTGTTCGGTCGACGGCATAACGAACGAGGACTTCGTCGTTGATGGAACCCCCTTCGCTGGTTGTCACGTTGCAGCGATTGAAACCTGACGCGACCTTCTGATCAGTCGTCGCATTCGGAATCAGATCGCCAGCAAGCTGTTCAATCGTAAACTGATTGAAGGGCTTGTTCGAGTTGATCGCATTGATGACCCATTCGCGATAAGGCCAGAGCGAGCGTTCGTTATCGAGGTGCAAACCATGAGTATCACCGTAGCGCGCGGCATCCAGCCAGATCCGTCCCTGATGCTCACCATAGCGAGGAGACATCAGCAAACGATCCACGGCACGTTCATATGCTTCGGGGGACTTGTCAGCCAGGAAGATATCGACGTCTGAGGGGGATGGTGGCAACCCGGTCAGGTCAAGAGTGACTCGACGAATCAGCGCGACCTTGTCCGCTTCGGGCGAGGGTTCCAGTCCTGCGGCTTCCAGTCGAGCCAGAATGAAGTTGTCGATGTCGTTGCGAACATGAGTGCCGAATCGTGTTGCGGGGGGATCGCGTCGGACAGGAGCCAGGAACGCCCAATGCCCCTGGTATTCGGCCCCTTCAGCGATCCACTGCTTCAGAGTATTGATCTCCGCCTTCGTCAGCGACTTGCCACTCGACTTGGGAGGCATCTGTTCATCGGGATTCTGAGAGAGAATACGACGAATGACTTCGCTCGTAGAAGCGTCATTCGGAACGATCCCGGTATGCCCGGACTCAAGCTTGGTGGTTGCCCCTTCGCGCTGATCAAGTCGAAGTCCCCCTTCGCGATGCTTGGGGTCTGGACCATGACACAGGTAGCAATTGTTAGAGAGAATCGGTCGCACATCGCGATTGAATTCGATCTTCTGATCGGCCGCGAAGGAAATCGAACCAGAGATGACCAGGCTGACGCAGGCTGTCAATAACGAGAACATCCGACAACGCATCGAAACGACCTCCGCAAGCGGATTTCAGAAACGGGGGGTGTGACTGCAGGCAGGGAGCAAACGTGGGAACCCGAACTCCATCAGTATCAGCCGATGCGGCCCCTAAAGTCAAACCGATTTCAGGTATCGGACGACCAAACGACATAACTGATGCCCCCTGTAGGGCGGACATTCATTCCTGTCCGCCTGTGCATGTCGCACTTCCGTGTCGCGTCGAAACATGGGTTAGCCGCTGCAGTTTGATGCCCTCGGGACGCCACACTGCGACGGACTGCGCCTTGTGTTATCTCACAAGCAACCTTCCCGCGCCCTCCTTGGTTAACATTGTCGTTACCCAAACGGTGTACGGTGGGTGAAGTCGCGCAACCTGGATGACTTTTCCGTGGCTGACAAATTCGCGAGACTGAGAATCGCAGGGGATTTGATTGGCGGTCGCTTGAATCGTTCAAACCCATCTGGCATAGTTCCAGCCCGATCGTGGCTGGATGCCTGCGCTGCGCGCTGTTTTTGTACGCCTACACGAGTGACCGAATGAGCGGCCCCCTTGCCGTATTAACGCTGGAAAACTACATCGCATCAGTTCTGAAGTCGTGTGCTGACTCTGAAACTGTGGCGACGGTAGCCTTTGTATTGGCAGCACTTACGCACGCGGCCCTGTTATTGGGGCTGTTTGGCGGTTTGCCGGTCTTCTACATCTGGCTCGAGCGTAAAGTCGCCGGGCGAATCCAGGACCGTCTCGGTCCGACCCGTGTCGGCGGTAAGTTCGGGTGGTTGCAGACCATCGCGGACGGGATCAAGCTGATCCAGAAAGAAGATCTGGTTCCAAAGGATGCGGACAGCGTCGTCTTTCGCATGTCGCCGTATCTCGCTGGTGTGGCATCATTTGCGGCGTTTATGGTGCTGCCGGTTGCAGATAGTTGGGTCGGTGTGGCTGCGGAGTGCGGGGCGTTCCTGATCCTCGCCCTGATGTCGCTCGAAGTTCTCGGAATCATTCTGGCGGGCTACTCCAGTGGTTCGAAATGGGCCTTGTTCGGTGCGATGCGTGAAGCGGCCCAGATGGTCAGCTACGAAATCCCGATGGCAATCTGTGCTCTAATTCCGTTGCTGATCGCCGGCTCGTTGAATCTGCAGGTCGTCGGTCGGATGCAGGCTGGTGGATTCTGGAACTGGTTCATTTTCCACGATCCGTTCTCGTTCCTGGCATTCTTCTGCTATTTCACCGTGGCGACGGCAAGCGTCAAGCGAGCTCCATTCGATCTCGCTGAAGCAGAGAGCGAACTGGTTGCCGGTTTCCACACGGAATACAGTGGTTTCCGCTGGTCAATTTTCTTCCTGGCCGAATACGCCAGCATGTTCGCCGTCAGTGGTATCGCAGTGCTGTTGTTTCTGGGTGGCTGGGAAACGGGTGCTGTGGTTCCCGAATCGATCTTTGGTGCATTCCGCGGATGGGGTGCAAACGTGCCTGTCCCCGGATTTGAAATTGGAACATACATCGCCAATGTGTTTGCGGCGCATGTGTTTGTGGTCAAGGCCTCTCTGCTGGTGACCCTGCAGATCTGGGTTCGCTGGACACTGCCTCGACTGCGTATCGACCAGGTGATGACGACTTGCCTGAAGTATCTGGTTCCGATTAGTTGCTTCCTGTTTCTGGGGGCCGTCTTGTGGCCGCTGATTCTTGCGTCGACGAATAGTCGGCCGGTTGTATTCGGGCCTGCATTGAAGTCGGTGGTGTCGAGTGGTTCGAGTTCCGCTCCGTCGGTCGCTCGAGCTGATTCGGAGGTGGCTCGATGACCGAACAGTTGCTCTTCTGGGTATTTGCGATTCTGTCGTGTGGCGGTGCCCTGGCTGTTGTTGTGACTCAGAATGTCGTCCGCATGGCATTCTGGCTGGTCGTTTCGCTGGGAGCGGTCGCCGCGCTGTTCTTCCTGCTGCATGCAGACTTCCTCGGTGCTGCCCAACTGTTGATTTACGTCGGTGGTACGGTAGTGCTGCTGGTCTTTGGGGTGATGCTGACTGCGAGTGGTCACACAATTAAGGTTCAAACGACTCCCGCTGAAACATTGCTGGGATGCGGCGTCGGCCTGCTGTTGCTGTGCGTCCTGGTGTTCGGGATCAAGTCTGTTGAGTGGGCGAAAGAGATTCCAGGCGTTGGTGATTCCGCGGCTGCTGCAGATCAGGCGGAAGATGCGAAGCTGGCGTCTGACGTGGCGTCCGCGAAGACCGATGAGTCGCGTCAAGCAGCCATCAATGCTCGGGATGCGGCTGTCGCTCGTCGTCAGTCAGGTCGAACGCTGCGTCAGCTTGGGCTGAGTTTCTTCGGGTTGCGACCGGATCGAAATCTGAACCAAGAACAGGGTAAGCCGTTGGCTCCTGGATATTTACTGCCATTTGAAATCATTTCGATTCACTTGTTGGTTGTCTTGGTTGGGGCGGCCTATCTGGCACGCGCTAAATGTCGTGCGACTTCTGGTTTGGAAGCTGACCTGTAGTCTCGAACCGTTGTGTCGTCTCGATCGCTGGAACAAGGGTGACTTCGATGGGTTCTGTCGGGCTTGAAGAATATCTGATTGTTGGTGCGGTGTTGTTCGTGTGCGGAATCGTCTGCATGGCAACGAAGCGCAACGCAATCGGAGTATTAATGGGTGTTGAGCTGGTTCTGAATGGGGCCAACATCAACTTTGTTGCCTTTTCACGCTATACCCCGCTGGGACTGGATGGCCAGGCCACAGCATTGTTTGTCGTGGTCCTGGCGGCGGCGGAAGCGGCTGTCGCGCTGGCCATTGCCCTGAACTATTACAACAATCACCTGACAATCGACGTCGATCGCGGTAACGAACTGCAAGGCTGATCTGTTCGTGGTAGACCGGTTTCAGACTGACTGACCCTTTTTCTGTCGTTCAACGAAGCACTATGGACCCTCAATCAACCGGCGAATTGTTGAGAAACCTGTTGACGGTAGCTTGGCTGTTGCCGCTCGCCGGGTTCGTCGCCGAAATCTACTGGCTGCGCTGGTCGCACCGTCTGAGCAAGACGGCTGCTTACTGTGCGGTTGCCTGTATTGGTCTCGGCTTTATCTGCAGTGCTTCAGCTCTCATCACATGGGGCGTTGCAACGCGCGGTGCAGCATTCAGCGATGCTCATGGCGGACACGAAAGTGGTCACCATGCTGAGCAACATCACGAGGAACATGAGCCACAGCTCGGTGCTGCGGAAGGTGAAAAGGTCGCCGCGGCCGATCCGCACAATCACGATAACGACAAGAAGCACGATCACAAGAATGATGAGCACAAGGATGCCCACGCTGCCACTGAGCATGCGGGTATGCCAAAGGCCTTTTCGGGAACCTTCTACCGACTGGCGAAGTTCGGTGCTCTGAATGTGTCACTCGACTGGTACATCGACAGCCTGACGCTGGTGATGTTCACGATGGTGACCTTCATCGCAACCTGCATTCATCTGTTTGCCATCGGGTACATGAAGGATGAGTTGACCGAGGAATACGAGGATCATGAAGTTCATACGAGCCATGGACACTTCACGCGTCCAGGTCGATTTCATCGATTCTTCTCGTACCTCTCGCTCTTCTGCTTTTCCATGTTGGGTCTGGTTCTGGCCGGGAACATTTTCCAGGTCTTCATTTTCTGGGAACTGGTCGGGGTCAGCAGCTACCTGCTGATCGGCTTCTACATCGAACGCAAGTCGGCCAGCACTGCCGCCAACAAAGCATTCATCATGAACCGTGTCGGGGACTTCGGTTTCCTGATCGGCCTGATGATCCTCTGGACCTGGTGTGGCACATTCCAGTTCGCTGATGTCGATCACGATCCTGGCTTGTTCACGATGATTCGTGGCAACGATGGCAAGATCGATGTTTCGGAAGACGGCAAGCAGGTTTACCTGCGAGATGCGCACGGTCATCGACTGGAGAGCAACGGCAAACCATCAACAATCGGTTACCTGCTGTTGATCGCCGCCGGTTGTGGAATCTTCGCGGGATGTATCGGTAAGAGTGCCCAGTTCCCGCTGCAGACATGGTTGCCTGACGCGATGGAAGGACCGACACCCGTTTCGGCCCTGGTTCACTCGGCAACGATGGTTGCTGCAGGGGTTTATCTGGCAGCTCGATTCTATCCCGTCTTTACACCCGAAGTTCTGCTGGTCATCGCCTATGTCGGCTGCATCACGCTGTTCGTTGCGGCGACAATTGCTCTGGTCGTGACAGACATCAAGCGCGTGCTGGCGTATTCCACGATCAGTCAGCTTGGTTACATGATGCTGGCGATCGGTGTGGCAGGATGGGGTGCCGGCCTGTTCCACCTGGTAACTCACGCGTTCTTCAAGTCGCTGATGTTCCTCTGCTCGGGCAGTGTGATCGCCGGTTGCCATCACGTTCAGGAAATGCCTCGCATGGGTGGCCTGCGACGCAAGATGCCGATCACAGCCTACACGATGCTGATTGGCGTGGTTGCGATCTCGGGCCTGGCGATTCCCGTTCTGAACATCGGTCTTTCGGGTTTCTATTCGAAGGACGAAATCGTCGCGTCGGCAATGGCATATTCGAACGCTAATCGAGTTCACTTCCTGCTGTTCCTGACGCCGCTCGTCACCGCTGGCATCACTGCCTTTTACATGTTCCGCCTGTGGTTCCTGACATTCTACGGCGAACCTCGCGATCAGCATGTTTACGATCACTGTCATGAATCTCCACGGATCATGACGACACCTTTGATTGCACTGTCGATCCTGGCCGCCTCGTGTGCCTGGGGTTGGGGGACGAGCGGGACAGGGAACGAAGGCCCGTTGTTCAAGCTGATCGCCTTCAGTGAGACTGTCCCGTCGACCGAAGCGGTGACTTTGAACGGACTGACGATTCCCAGCCATCAAGGACATCACAGCGACGTGCACGCGGTCCACGGCAAGGCTGGACTGCTGGCATTGATTGCAGCGTTCACCGGGGCGATTTTCGCGTACCTGATGTACGGTTCGCGAGTCATCAATCCGGCTGAAATTCGTCGTCAGCTTCCAGGTGTCTATGACTTCCTGCTTGATAAGTGGCGATTTGACGTCCTTTACGATGCCATGTTTGTTCGCCCCGTCCACATCGTTTCTGCCTGGTGCGCCGACTTCGACAAGAAGGTGCTCGATGCGATTCTGCATGCTTCTGCATCCGTCACGGTGCTGGTCGCTCGCTGGGATCGGTTGTTCGATGAGACGATGGTCGACGGTATCGTGAACATGGTTGGGTCTGTGACTCGCTCGATTGGATACTCCTTGCGAGTCGTCCAGACGGGTCGATTGCGACAGTATGTGATGTGGATTGCCGTTGGCGTGGTTGTGCTGTTTGGTGTGCTGTTCACATCGCTGCCGAAATAAGTGCTGAGTTCAAGAGATTCGGTGGGTTATCACGGGGTTTTCCGTCTGGCCGGAAATGCGGTCGACGATTCGAGAGATTGAAACACTATGTTTAGTTCGGAATTCCTGCTGAGCATGATTGTCTTTCTGCCGGCTCTGTGGGCGATCCCACTGATCTGGTTCGATGGGCAGAACAAGGAAAGCATGCGTTATTGGACGGTGCTCGGGACCGCACTGACATTCGTCCTGTCACTGCAGCTCTGGTACAGCTTCGATCCTTCGCAAGCGGAGATGCAGCACCTGTTCCGGTACGAGTGGATTCCCGCGTGGAATGTGAACTTCGCACTGGGCGTTGATGGAATCAGCTTGCCGCTGGTCGTACTGACCGGACTGGTATCGTTGCTCGCCGCACTGGCCTCATGGAGCATCGACAAGCATGTGAAGGGCTACATGATGCTCTTCCTGCTGCTGGAAACCGGGATGATGGGTGTCTTCCTGTCAGTCGATTTCTTCCTGTTCTACGTCTTCTGGGAAGTGATGCTGCTGCCGATGTACTTCCTGATCGGTGTGTGGGGAGGTCCTCGACGCGAATACGCCGCCATCAAGTTCTTCCTGTACACACTGGCCGGCGGTGTGTTGATGCTGATCGCCATGCTGATGTTTTACTTCAACAGCTTCGGCCCCAATGGCGAAGGGACGTTCGATCTGATCGAACTGGCCAGGATTGCTGCCGGGAAGGGGACCGCTGTCCGATTCAGCGAGTCACTGCAACTCGCCGCTTTCATCATGCTGTTCATCGGGTTTGCCATTAAGCTGCCATCTTTCCCATTCCACACATGGTTGCCGGATGCACACGTCGAAGCCCCGACGCCAATTTCGATGATCCTGGCCGGTGTGCTGCTGAAGATGGGTGGATACGGGATCATCCGAATCGCCATGCCGCTGTGCCCCTACGGTGCTCAGTACGCAGCCTATTTCCTGGTCGCACTGGGTGTCTTCAGCATCATCTATGGTGCGTTTGCAGCGATGGCTCAAACAGACTTCAAGCGACTGGTTGCCTACAGTTCAGTCAGCCACATGGGTTATGTGCTGCTCGGGCTGGCGGTCTGGAAGATTTCCGAAGGGAAGACAGCGGGAGCAGATTACTGGGCGATGGGGATTAATGCCGCCATGTTCCAGATGATCGCTCACGGGATCTCGTCCACCGGGATGTTCTTTATGGTCGGCGTGCTGTACGACCGGGTTCATCATCGTGACCTGAACAAGTTTGGTGGTATCGCTCAGTTGATGCCCGAGTACGCTGGTTTGGCTGCCGTCATCTTCTTCGCAGGCCTGGGGCTTCCCGGACTGTGTGGATTCGTCGGCGAAATCTTCTCGGTCTTGAGCTGCTGGAATTTCGACCCGACGCTGGCCATCATCGCCGCGTCCGGTGTGATCCTGACAGCAGGCTATATCCTCTGGACGATGCAGCGAGTTTACCTGGGACCTGAATACAAGGGCCCACACCCAGAAGGGATCACTCCTTTCACCGCTCGTGAAAAGACTGTGGCTTACACGCTGGTGGTGCTGGCCGTTCTGCTGGGTGTCTTCCCGAATTACCTGTTCAGCCGGATGGATAAGTCGATCAGTGGAATGGTGCAGAGCATGTCGCATACCTACGACACGCATCACGGTGCTGGTGCCAACATGGAAACAACACAGGTTCGGTAGTTTCGATCAGAGATTTGTCTTCGCAGAAATGATGCGAGGCTTTAGTGAGTTGCAACAGGGCGAATTTGGCCCTTGAATTCGGTTGGGAACGTCATGGATTTCAAGTCGCTGTTTGTGCAATTCCTCAGTGGAAGCGATTCGCTTCAGGCGGCGACAGGTCGCTCGCTGTGGCTGTTCCTGCCCGAACTGATCCTGTGCGGCTCCATCGTCCTGATGTTGCTCGCTCGATTGACCAGTGGTGACAAGCTGATTCCCACTCACTGGTTCGCTCTGCTGGGCAGCCTGAGTGCATTCGTGATGGTGATGTTCCAGTTCTGGCAACTGGGGATCAATAACGAGCCCTACACGGTGCTGTTTACCGGCCTGGCCGTGCACGACATGTTCTCGGTCTTCTTCCGCGGCTTTTTGCTGTTCTTTCTGGTGTTTGTGATCGCACTCACCGTTCTCAGCGGGATCCCCGATCAGGAAGATGCACCCGACTTCTACACGCTGCTTTGCGGTGCGGTTGTTGGAATGCTGGTGATGTCCAGTGCCAATCACCTGCTGATGCTGTTCCTCGGTATCGAAATGGCGAGCGTTCCCAGCTACGCATTGACGGGATTCCTGAAGGGACGCCGCCAAAGCAGCGAAGCTTCGCTGAAGTTCGTGGTTTATGGGGCAGGTGCTGCCGGGGTGATGCTGTTCGGTATCAGTCTGCTGGCAGGCGTGACCGGGACGGCCGAGTTCGGGGAACTCGGGACCCGCATGCAGGCCATCTTTTCATCGGGATTTGGTGCCTCGCATCCTGCCGCTCGAATTGTCCTGCTGGCAATGCTGCTGATTGCAGTTGGCTTTGCATTCAAGTTGTCACTGGTTCCGTTTCATTTCTGGTGTCCGGATGCGTTCCAGGGTGCTTCAGCCGAGATCGCGGGCTTCCTGTCGATTGCTTCCAAGGCTGCCGCATTTGCCCTGCTGCTGCGATTCTCGCTGGCCGTGACATCGTTCCAGGGAGGAGTGATTCAGGGGCTGTCGCTCATGATGGGACTCGGACTGGGAACATTGGCCGTCGTCACAGCGACGTTCGGGAATCTGGCGGCCTACTCGCAGACCAATGCCAAGCGAATGCTGGCGTATTCAACCATTGCTCACGCAGGCTACATGCTGATGGCTGTCTCGGCATTGCTCGTCCTGCGTTCGGCAATCGGTGGAACCGGTTCTCCAACAGCCGAACAGATGGGCCGACCGGTGGAAGGCCTGCTGTACTACCTCGCCGTTTACATGTTTATGAACCTGGGTGCATTCACGATTGTGGCTCTGATTCGAAACCAGACGTTCAGCGAAGAACTGGATGACTACAAGGGCTTGGTTCATCAGTCCCCGATCCTGGCGGTCTGCATGGCGATCTGCCTGTTCAGCCTGGTTGGCCTGCCACCACTCGGCGGATTCTATGGAAAGTTCTTTATCTTCGGTGCAGTCTTCGACGCGACAAAGGTCCACTGGTTCATGTGGGTCGTACTGGCAGCGGGCGGTCTGAACACGGTGCTGAGCCTGTTCTACTACCTGCGTGTTGCGAAGATCATGTGCATTGATACTCGACCGGCTGATGCCCGCCAGGTCACACTCACGGCTGGGTCTCCCTCGGGGATGTACCTGTTGCTCGTGACTGGAATGGTTCTGTATCTGGGCGTCTTCATCAGTCCGCTGAGTCGGGTTGCACAGCGTGCTGCGGAAGCATTCCTTTAACGGTGGTACGTAACGTGGTTGCAGTTGAGACTCCCGCATTCGCCCGCCCCTTCGGATCTGCCATGGCCCGCATTCAACACAATTCGCTTCTGAATCATCTGGTGGTTGACCTGAACTGCAGCCTGCTGCAGTTTGTCGGGGAAGTCAGCCCATGGACTCCGATTCACGCCAATGCGGCTCGTGAAACGCTCTCGCGATTATTGAAACAACAGCAATCACACAAAGACCAACTGGTGGAACTGCTGACCGAACGGCGATGGCCTGTCGAGTTTGGTGTCTATCCCGCCGAGTTCACCGATCTGCACTTCATGTCGCTCAAAGCGATGCTGCCTCGCATCGTCGATAACCAGAACGCAATCGTAGCGGAACTGGATGAAGCGGTTCACACGTGCATCGATGACGGTGAAGCCCTCGCCATCCTGAATACCATTCTGACCGAAGAACGGAGCATCACAGCCGAACTGCAGGCTCTGGTGATTGCGTAACCACTGATGGAATGGATCGACACTCATTGCCATCTGGACGAAGAATCGTTCACACAGGACTGTGCTGAGACAATTCAGCGAGCCGTAGATGCGGGTGTCAAAACGATGCTGGCCGTCGGCATCACTCTCGATAGCTGCCGACGCGTCGTTGAACTCGCCGAGCGTTATCCCAGCGTCTATGCGATTCTTGGTCTGCACCCGAATTATGTCTCGGCAGCGCAGCCCGGTGACTGGGAACAGATCGTCGCTCTGATGCGAACCCCCAAAGTTATTGGGGTGGGCGAAACCGGGTTAGACAAGTATTGGGACTACGCTCCGATCGATCTGCAGCGAGACTATTTTGATCGGCATATCGAACTGTCACGTCAACTCGACTTACCGTTTGTTGTTCATTGCCGAGAGGCAGAGGCCGAGACGCTGGAAGTTCTGCGAAAGCATGCTGCAACTGGCCCATTACGGGGATTGATGCATGCGTTTTGCGGTTCCAGCGAGACCGCAGCGGCGTGTCTTGAGATGGGGATGTATCTGTCGTTTGGCGGAATGATTACGTTCAAGAAGAACGATGCTCAGCGAGAGTTGTCAGCGACACTTCCGCTGGATCGACTGGTGGTCGAGACAGATTCCCCGTACCTGGCCCCAACACCATTCCGCGGCAAGAGAAACGAACCAGCGCATGTTCGTCTGACTGCAGCCTGCCTGGCAGAGACTCGTGGGATTTCCAAGGAAGATGTCGCAGCCGCAACCACACGCAATGCCAGACTGCTGTTCCGCCTGCCAGCAGGCGATTGAAACCTGGGTGGCGATTCAGTCAAACACAATCTGGCTGGCAGGAAAGACCGGCCCTTCGACGCAGACTCGCCGATAGTCCCATGATCCATCGTCCTGGCGGACTTTCGTCACGCAACTGAAGCAGGCTCCAAACCCGCAGGCCATCGGAGTCTCCAGTGACAGCCAGCAGGGGACGTTTGCCGCCGTGGTCACTTTGCTGACAGCATGCATCATCGGTTCAGGGCCACAGCAGTACACCGCCGCAGGAGGGACCGGTTCTGCAATAAGCTGCTTTAAGAGATCGGTGACAAAGCCATGATGTCCGACGGAACCGTCGTCTGTGGCGATCCGAACATCAATCCCTTCATTCCTGAATTCGTCGACTCCTGCCAGGTATTCGCGGGAGCGAACTCCATAGCACAAAGTAATGCGATCGGGAACATGCGGCAGTGATCGAGCAGGCTGGCCATAGGTCCGACGACGAAGTGCTTCACGAATCACTGCCAGGAACGGCGTCTGTCCAATTCCACCAGCCACGATGACCAGATGACCGCTGGGTGGAGCCGGAAATCCGTTGCCGAGCGGGCCCCAGAGTTCAACGCGGTCGCCGGGCTTCAATGAGCCGAATAGCGAAGTCATTTTGCCCACAACCACGTATCCGAAATCAATCCCTTCGGGTTCGGTCCCGTACACGTCATACAGGGCAAACGGTCGTCCCAGCAATGGGTCGCTGCGACCTGGCATCCGAATCATGAAGAACTGACCCGGCAGAATCTGACGGGCAATCTCCGGACATGCCAGACGCATCCGCCAGGTCCCTTTGGCCATCGGTTCGTGCTCAACGACTGTTGCCAGGGATTGAACGGCATTTCGTACGAGACCCGGCAGGCAGAATTCCGGCACGGCGGCTGTCGTCGTCATCTAAGATCTCTGTCACATCTTGAGAATCGGTTTATCGTCCACCCCGCCGAGTACGGCGGGCCGCCTTGGGAACTCGCGCAGCCCCGCCCGGTTTGCCACCGGGGCGTCGATTGGGCGCCGTTGATTTCGTACCGCTGCCGGGCCGACCTGTGGATGGTCGACGTGCTGCCGGTCTGCGAGTCGGATCGGTCGTTGCGAACTGCTGGAGTTGCTTCAATTCCATTGCCGTCAGTGGCCGATAACCTGCTGTCTGCAGATCACCCAGCCGCAAGGGGCCGAACGCGATGCGTTTCAGCTTCATCACCTTGTGGCCGACTCGAGCCAGCAGTCGACGGATCTCGCGATTCTGACCTTCCGTCAGGACCAGTTCCAGAATTGTCGACTTCAGGCTGCTCTTGATCCGCCGAACATCGCGAACCTTGAATTTTCCCTCGGTGAAGTACAGCCCCTGTCGCAACTGGTGCAGAACTTCATCAGATGGAACGCCAGCAACCAGGGCTCGATAAACACGTTCCACCTGGAACTTCGGGTGAGCGAGTTTGTGAGCCAGATCTCCGTCGTTCGTCACCAGCAGCAAGCCTTCGGACCCTTCATCTAGGCGACCGACAGTGAACAAGCGACCTTTCCAGGGAGGGAGCAGATCGATCACACGCGGCCGTCCATTCGGATCGGCATTCGTGCTGATGACGCCTGTCGGCTTGTTCACCAGGAAATACTGGCGTCGGTCAATCTTGATCCGTTCACCGTCAACACAGACCTTCTGCGTATCGGGATCGACCTTGATCCCGAGCGTTTTGACAACTTTTCCATCGACGGTCACGCGTCCGTCAAGAATGTATTCTTCACAATGTCGTCGCGACGCAAGCCCAGCAGCAGCAAGCACTTTTTGCAGGCGCTCTCGCGACAGATCCGCTTCTTCCAGATCTTCTGCAACGGGAGCAGTGGCCCGACGACGACGTGGCGTTCGGGCCGTACGTCCGGTCACCCGATCTCGAGACTTTTCAGGTACGGGCAGGTCCAGATCGTTTTCGTCCAGGTCGTCAGCTTCGTCGTTCGGCAGTTCAGCAGTCATTACACAATCCAAGCGAAAGTTTCCAAATCGACGTAGAGTGTACCGTGTCGAATTCGCTGGAGAAAGGACTGGTTTTCTTGCATGGCCGTTTCCTGATCCGATTCTGCAGTTTCCAGGATCAGGTCGTAACGATCATCCGGACTGGTGTGGCGAGATGTCCCGTATTTCAAACTGCAGGTGATCGGAATACCATTTCGTCGTTCTTGCAGGTCAGGATTTCAACTTCGCGACCAAACTTGCCATACAACAGATCTGTGAGCCACGTTCTTCGGATTTTTTGAGCTGCTGATGTCCTTACCTGTACCATCCGAGATGCAACCACCCAGAGTTCCCCTGCCTGTTCAGGTAACAGCCTGGGGATTGGGATTGCTGGCATGCGTTGCCGCGATGCTTGATCGGATCGGCGAATGGGCTCCGTCACTGGCACAAATCCAGATACTCGGGCTGGCACTCGCTCCCGTGTTTTACATGCTCCCTTCGCGTCGTCGCGGGCAAGAGACGTTGTTGGCGACGAACTCAGCCTATAGCCCGATGGACTGGAAGCTTTGTTTGTTGCTTGGGGGGGTGTCATTTTTTGTGACTGCCGGGATCGGCAAGCAGTTCGGAGATCTTCCACCAGCGTATCACGATGAATTCAGCTATCTCTTTCAGGCCAGGACTCTGCTGGCGGGTCGGTTTTCGTTTCCCAGCCATCCTGAACATCCGGAATTGTTCGATCAGATGCATGTCTTGAACGAAGGCCGAATGGCAAGCAGGTACTATCCGGGGACAGGGCTTTGGCTGGCCCCATTTGTTGCTGTGGGACGTCCATTCGCCGGCCAGTGGCTTGCCTGTGCGATCGCAACGTTGCTGACCTTCTGGACCGGTCGTGAAATTGGTGGGCGACAAACCGCATTTTACGCTGGGCTGGCCATGGCGTTATCACCGGGGATCGGGCTGTTTGGAAATACTCTGCTTTCGCACCCCCCCACGTTGATGGCCTTGTCATGTTTCCTGCTGGTGATTACCCGCTGGCAACGAACGCGTGACGTTCAGGATGCCTGGATGGCGGGATGCGGGCTCAGCTTCGCCATGCTCTGTCGACCAATGACCGCTGCGGCAGTCGGGCTGCCATTTGGCGTTGCTGTTGTTGTCTGGTTGCTGCAACGACCTGCGATGGAATCCGGCAAGCAGGTTGATCGTCGATGGGGCACATTATTGGGCCTCGGCCTTCCGCTGATCTGCGGTTGGGGAATCATGGTCTGGTACCACATGGACGTCACCGGGAACTGGCGTCAGTCGCCCTATCAGTTGTACACAGATGTGTATACACCGCGCCACGTTTACGGTTTCAACAATGTCGTTCGCGGTGAGCAGAAACTCGGCCCCAAAGTCATCGATTCCTATGATCGCTGGGCTGAAAATCTGACGATGGAACTGGCTTTCCGTAACCTGCTCAATCGCTGGATAGGGAGTTGGCTCTGGACATTTGACGGCCTTCCTCTGCTGATCTGTACCATTGTCATGCTGGCAATGCTGGTCAGGCTGGATCGAAGATGGACGCTGCTCGTCCTGTCGGTCGCCAGTCTGTATCTGCTGCACTTCCCATACTGGTACGTCGGGATTATGGGTTGGCACTATGTCTTTGAATCTGCTCCCATCTGGTGCCTGATCTTTGGCGGAGCGACGCATCTTCTGCTGAATGACTGGAAGACCAGGGGACTGGGCCGACTGCCATTCTGGTGGCGTCTGATGTTGCTCATCAGTCTGCAGGGAGTGTTCCTGACAAACGACGGGCCAGGAAAATCTCGACTGCAACGAGGGATTCAATCGTTGAAATACCCACGTCAACGCCATGCTGAGCTGCGTCGCTGGGTCGAAAAGCGGATCCAGCTTCCGGCACTGGTGCTGCTGGATCAGAAGGAAAGTGTTGACTCCCATCTGGACCTGGTCGTGAATGAACCGGGATTGACTGCAGACCTTTTGCTCGGAAGATATCGCCCTGGACTCGATATCAACGAGATTCGTCGAGCGTTCCGTGGTCGAAATCTCTACATCGCTTCACCCGAGAAACAGACGATCATCCGCATCACCGACGAATAGAGCGCATCCCATTTACGTGTGGCGTCTCGTGGGTTTTATACTGCAGCGTCTGACCAGGGCGCGCAGTGAACCTCGATGGCACGTTCAACTACTCGATTGTCGAAGTCTTCCTTCGTGCTCTTCGTGTGCTTCGTGGTAGTAGATCACTCGTCCTTCGCAAGAATCTGTTGACCA
>CAXBSB010000061.1:0-33231 GCA_963977965.1 uncultured Schlesneria sp. | reverse complement strand
GGTGGTTCGGGCCGGAATCCCAGCACCGCATATTCGAACTTGACTGTCGCGTTACTGTCTTGCCGCATTCGCTCGGCGACCGTGGGCAATCCATTGGCTACAGCCCATCGATAACGCAATTGCGAATCGCCGTAACTGACAAGGATCAAGACGATATTCTTGGACTGTGGGAACGATTTGTACAGTTTGAAGAACTCATCAACGAAAGATTCCGGGGTCTCGATATCATCGGGCGCTAACCGTTTCTGGTGTTGCCCTGCGGTAATCAACAGGGAATCGTCGTGTCCGACATACAATTCCCAGACATCGAATCGCTTCTTCATTTCTGCGAATGTCAGCAGATGGTCAACAATCTGATCGGCTCGAGCGACCGAAAGGGCCTTGAATTCCGACTTCAATTCCGCAATCTCTGCTGCTGACAGTTCTGCTTCGTCCGAACTGCGCCGTTTGGCGATTTTCTGGATCGTTGCCTCGGGAATTCGAAACAATTCACCAAACAATCGGCCCAGTTTCTCCTGGTCTGCATAATCAGATCGCTCTGTCTCGCGGTGTTTACGATCCCACTCTGCCAGTTGCTGCTGAAGTTCGGCCAGTTGATTTCTGACCGTTTCCAGGTCCGTGCGAGCCACTTCGCGTTCGGCCTGAATTCGCTCAGCTTCCTGGCGAGCGACCGTACGAACTTCCATGTACTGAGCGAAAATGACGATCAGCAACAGGTCCAGCAATGGTGTCAACTGCAATGTCAGACGACGCGAGTTCATCAGGCTGAGTCCCCTGCCGAGAGAGCCAGTTCGCGTTTTGCTCGAGCGACCGTTTCACGGACGTTTTGTCGATTTTCGCCCAGCCTGCGAAACTGCGTTTCCACAATGCTGTTGATGAACATCAAAACCATCGCTGCAATCAGTCCGGCAAAGGTCGACCAGATTGCATCGCCAAAAAATCGGACGATGTCCGAGACCGTCTGCTGAGCGTTTCCCTGGCCTGACTGAAGCGCCGCGCCGATGGCGAGAATTGTTCCAAGCACTCCCGCGAGGGGATACGCTTCGATCATCGAACGACAGACGTTGTAAACGGTTTCAAACGAGTGCGACTGCAGGTACCGGCGTTCCTCATCCAGGATTCGCATCCGATGCCACAATGCCTGTCGCTCAGCTTTTTTTGCGGGGTCATCCAGCACGTCGCGAATGTCCGCCAGGAACGCCTCAATCTGGTCGGACAGGTTGGTTCCTCGCTCCAGCAGGCTGCGCTGCTTGAGTTCGCGAGTGAACGAATCGAAGTCGGTTGCCATCCTTCGCAGATCACGGCCCGCCCACACTCGCAGCCAGAGAAACGCCAGAAAATGGACTACGGCAACGCCTGCAATGAAGGGCGTTGATAACGACGACAGTTTTGAAAGCAGATCAGTCGTCAGTTCTTTGGGGAGCGAAAACATGGATACGGATCTCAACGAATTCTGACCAGGATATCGCAAGGGAATCAAAAGGATTTTAACGGAGACTTGAGCCCCGGTGGAGACCAGTGTAACGTCACGACAGGGCAATCGCTCTGTCGAAATCGGAAAACGGCGTCCCAAGAAAACGTGAGTTGTTACAGGTGGGTTTGTGATTGAGCCTCGACGTACCAGAGACAAAAGTTTTCGCTGCAGCCAGAAAACAAAGTCGGACAAAAATCTGTGATGACAGAAACTGACACGGCCGAAGCTTTACGAACTGGCGTTGACGTCATTCGAGTCCGGGGGGCCTGGACCCATAACCTGCAGGGAATCGATGTCGACATTCCTCTCGGCAGGTTCACGACGATTTCCGGAGTCAGTGGCAGTGGCAAGAGTTCTTTAGCGTTTGACACAATTTACGCGGAGGGCCTGCATCGCTATCTGGCGACGGTTTCACCGCAAACCCGCGAACTCCTGCAGAAAATTGACCGCCCCAACGTCGACTTGATCGATGGGCTGCCACCAACGCTGGGGATCGAACAAAGAATTCGAGGCCCGCGTCGACGGACAACCTTGGCGACGATCACCGATTTGTACGACTACCTGCGGCTGTTTTACGCTCGAATCGGTCGACTGCATTGTCCGCAGTGCCATCAGCCCGTTACTTCTCAGTCGCGTGAAGCGATCGTTGATCAGGTCTTGAAGCTGGCTGATCGGCGTAAAGTGATTGTTCTGGCTCCCGTGGTTCGAAACCAGACGGGGGGACATGCCGACGTTCTATCGCGGATCGCCCGCGACGGTTTCGTTCGAGCACGCGTTGATGGCGAACTGATTGACCTTTCGTCGCCTCCCGAACTCGTCAGCACCAAACCTCATCATATCGAAGTCGTTGTTGATCGATTGGTCATCAAGGAGGGGATTCAGAATCGCGTCGAAGAATCGATCGATCTGGCGCTGCAGATTGGCAATGGGCAGTGCATTCTTAGCCATGAAGCCGACGGGACGTGGAACGACCGTCTCTATAGCAGTCGGCTGGCCTGCCTCGACTGCGGCAACAGCTTTCCGTCGATCGAACCTGGTGACTTCAGTTTCAACAGTCCTCGAGGTGCCTGTGCGACGTGTCATGGGTTGGGAGTGCTGTCATCGGAAAGTTCGGAAATGACAGAGGGGCTCGCGACAACTCCCTGCCCGGACTGTCGAGGGCTGCGATTGTCGCCATTACCACTTTCCGTGCTGATTGACGGGGTTTCAATTGGGGAGTTGGCTGCGAAGACACCGCCGCAGGCGCTGGAACTGGTCTCACGCTGGGCTACTACTTTCGATTCAGGCGAAGGCAATACGTCGCAACATCTGGTGAAACATCTGATCCCGGAAATCACCTGCCGTTTACAGTTTCTGGTCGATCTGGGACTCGATTACCTGAGTCTCAACCGGGCCGGAGATTCGTTATCTGCCGGGGAATTTCAAAGAGCGAGATTGGCGGCCAGTCTGGGAAGCCAGTTGACGGGAGTCTGTTACGTCATTGATGAGCCAACAGCAGGATTGCATCCCTGCGACACGGAAAGATTGCTGCAGACGCTGTTTCGACTTCGCGATCAGGGAAATACTCTGGTTGTCGTTGAACACGATCTGGAAGTGATTCGACGATCAGATCACACGATCGAAATCGGCCCCGCAGCAGGTCGGCAAGGGGGATGCCTGATTGCCGCCTGTACTCCAATCGAACTGCAGGAATGCGAGGCTTCGATTACGGGCAACGAGTTTCGTCGGCGTGACCGAGGGTTGCCTGCGAACGAGCAAAGTTACAGCCCAACACGCTGGATGCAATTATTAGGGGCATCGCTTCACAACCTTCACGATGTAACCCTGGATCTGCCGCTGGACGGTCTCGTCTGCTTTACTGGTGTCAGCGGTTCTGGAAAAACATCGCTCGTGATGCGGACTCTGGTGGGGGCGATTCGAAGAGCTTTCGGTGTCCCGTCGGCTCAGGCCGGGTTCTACCGTGAATTGCGTGGCATGGAACACCTGTCGCGACTGGTCCAGATTGATCAGCGTCCGCTCGGTCGGTCTGACCGATCGACTCCAGCCAGCTATTCCGGGATTTGGGATGAGGTTCGCAAGCTGTTTGCCAAGACGAAAGAGGCACGGATGCATGGCTATTCGGCCCGGCGGTTCAGCCCTCAGCATTCCGAGGGGCGCTGCCAGCGATGTGCGGGCAAAGGAACCATCGATCTGGACCGCAAGCAATTCGTGGAATGGCCGATCCGATGTCCGGAATGTGCTGGCCGGCGTTTCAATTCACAGACGCTCGCCATTCGCTATCGAGGTGCTAATGTCGCCGATGTGCTGGACATGACGATTGATGACGCAGCCGTGTTTTTTGCAAACCACCCTCGACTCGACCGTCCTTTGCAGATGTTTCGCGAGCTTGGCCTGGGGTATCTGCAGCTTGGCCAGCGAGCCACGACGCTGTCAGGCGGTGAAGCTCAGCGCGTGAAGTTGGCTACCGAACTCTGGAAGTCCGACGCCACCCTGCCGACTCTCTTCGTCCTGGATGAACCAACGTCTGGCCTGCATCCCGCTGACGTTGTCCAGATGACACGTGCGCTGCGAAAGCTGGTGACGGCAGGTAATTCTGTCGTTGTGATCGAACACAATCTCGATCTGATCGCAGCGTCAGACTGGATTATCGACCTCGGTCCAGGCGCCGGTGCTGCTGGAGGAAAGATTCTCGCTGCGGGGTCTCCAGACACAATCATGGAATGTGATCGGAGTTTGACGGGGCAGGCACTGAAGCGTGCGTTTGGATATTCGTGACACCTTGCTGTTTCGAAGCCGGGAAGGAAGCAGGGGGGAGTCAACGTTACCGAGATCTTTGTCTCACGGTCGGGTGGCGATGTCGCAATCATCGGCTGTTTGTGGGCTGAAGGCCCACAGGGTCCCAGCCTACTCTTGTGATGTACTCACTTCGCGCCGTAGTCGATACCGTTTGCGACGATTCGAACCGTGGGCTAGCGCCCAGCGGCTGATGGCGCGACTCGAAATCGAGGTGTTTCCAAGCGAATTTCATTCAACGACATGTTTCCAAAATCACCCCATCAGTCGGAACTCGCTAGCGTCCGGTTCAGTCCACAAACAGCCGGTGATTGAGACATCGCCCCCCTACCGAGAGACAATATTCCTGCTTCAAAAAATCGATTGCCCTGATCCGCAGATCCAGCGACTACACGGTTGCCGATGCTCCGGGTATGCTGGGTGATGAAACTGTTCATCAACGTTAGAGCACCATTCATGTTTCGATTTGCCACTCAGAATCTTCTCAGTCGTCCCATTCGATCACTTCTCGCGCTGCTGGGCCTGACAGTTGCAATCATGGGGATGGTGGGACTTTTCTCCATCGCCGTCGGAATCGACGATACTCTCAAGAAATCGTTTGGTCGCATTCCGGGGCTCGCGGCGATGCAGCCTGGAGCACCGATTCCGCTGTTTTCTCGAATTCCTACGGAATGGTCGACTGAAATTGCGAGCATGAAGGGAATCCGGATCGTCCGGCCCGAAGTCTGGGCTCGCGCTCAACTGGTCGATGGGAAACCGACATTCAGTCCCCCACGATTGTTATTCGGAGCCGACATCGAAACGACCATCGCCTTGAAGAAGGCTGTCTATCGAGATGATCTGGTAGAGGGACGCTATTTGACCGCCGCTGACCGCGGGACATTCAATTGCGTCGTCAGTCAGCCAATTGCGAAAGCCTTAAAAAAGTCCGTCGGCGACCGTTTGCGGGTTGATACCTACGACCTCACGATCGTCGGGGTTTACCTTTGCAATTCGCTATTGCTGGACGTGGCGATCGTTCTGGATATTGATGCGGTTCGCAAGATCTCAAGGATGGACAGCCGGTATTTCTCTTCGCTCTACTTTGAACCGGACGGGACAGTTTCGAACGACGAATTGATCGAGAGTATCCAGGCACGATTTCGCGGCCGTGGCGGCAGCCAGTCGGTCAACTTGAACGCTCTTGCACCAGGTACTACTGGCAACTTGCTGAATGCCGCATCGGCACTCTTGCAGTCGGGGGCGGCCCCCAAAGATTCGCCAGAAAAGTCGTCTGAAGAAAGTCCGCAGGTCGCCGAAAACGCTCTTGAAATTCGCTCTGCCAGTGACTGGGGTGCCAAGATTCAGGCACTAAGCGGCGAACTCGATATTTTCCTCTGGTTGATGACGGGGATCGGTGTTGTGATTGCCCTGCTGAGTATCCTCAACACGATGTTGATGAGTGTTGCGGAGCGAATGATTGAGTTTGGCGTTCTCAAAGCAAACGGCTGGTCGGCCTGGGATATCTTAAGACTGATTACCTGGGAAAGCGCATTACTCGGCGTCATTGGCGGTATCGGTGGCTGTTGCCTGGGATGGGGAGCCGTGCAGTTTGGGAACTGGCTGGTTCCGGACAAACTGCACCTTTATGCCAGCCCGAAACTACTGCTGTTCAGCCTGGGCTTCAGCACGGTCCTGGGAATTGTCGGTGGCCTCTATCCCGCCTGGTGGGCTGTCAGGATGTCCCCGATGGAAGCGATCCGACGCGGTTAGTGCGGGTCGCACGTCCGCGTCGCATGGAAACACGAGTTAGGCGCTGCAGTGTAATGCCCGCGGGACGCCACACTGAAACGGAATGCGATTGAGTGCGATTCAACGGATCGTCAATCGACGTACAGGAATTCATTCGAGCACATCAATTGCTGGCAGAGCGTCGCCAGAGCCATCTGATCGATGTCACCCTTCTGACCATTGGCTCGCAACGTGGATGCCTGATCATTCAAGAACTGGCATGCATGCAGAAGTTCATCAGGGCTTGCTGAGCGTCCATAAATCAGATGCCAGGCTCGCGCTGCACACTGGACGACAGAAACACCTAACGGACCGTGGAATTCAGTCTCAGAATCCCAGCGATCAGCGGCGACGTTTTCTTGAGCGGCCATCGTGACCTGAACTCGCCACAGGAACGAATCACTGTTGTTGTTCTCACGGCAATCTGTGACAAAGTCGATCGTGTCACCCGCCTTGACGGCCAGGCCGTTGACCGTTGTGTCGACCTCGCCCTTCTTCGCTTCCCAGGTTCCCGTCAATCCGAGGCGACTGCTGATAATTCGCGAGCGAACACCGTCACCGTTCTCTGAGGGGTGGTTTAATTTGCCCGTAATCGAGACAACTCCATCTCGCGGCGCAGACCAGCGGCGAATCGTTGCGTGCTGCTGATCGTTACCAGCATGTCCGCCTGCGGCATGCAGAATGACGTACCCTAAGGCGGGATCCGGCACGACCGCTCCTCCCTGCCATGCACTTCCACTGAAAAATGGAACGGTGGCAAAGCTGAGACGCGTATTCGCTGCCGATCCATCCGCGGGTGACTCAACCGCCCCGTAACCGTATTGCCAGGCAAAATGATGGCCGGAGTAATTCGCGATCAGAGGTGTCGTCAATTGGGGTTCGAAATCGTGCGGCGTGGTAGCTCGCAGGTGCTTCGCCATGTGCTCGGCTTGAGCCAGCAGGAAATCCCCGTTCATCAGCATCAGTGATTGCGGTGCAACCGTACTGCTGGAACGTCGCTCGCAGTTCACGGACATGACAGGAGCATCGAACGCTGCGAGAAGTGAGACCGGCTTGCTACGTCGGTCCTGTACGTAGACGCTGCGTCGAGGAACGTCGTCCTTGACATGAACCTGGCCTGCAAAGTCCTCGTTGATTTCCAATGGCTTTCCGAACATCGAGTCATTCAACCGTCCCGCGGCAGCGATCGCGCGATCTCGCACGATTTCTGCTTCCAGGCGACGGACGGGAAATCGCGAATAGAGTGCCCCGTCAACATCGCGAGCATTATCTGTGTCGTGTCGCAACGATGTCTGTCGATACGTTGCCGACGTCATGATGACTCGGTGTAATTGCTTGGAACTCCAACCCCGCCGTGGGAATTCCGTGGCCAGCCAATCAAGAAGTTCCAGATGAGTGGGGCGTGTTCCCAGTTGCCCGAACTCTGCGGGCGTGTCCACAATTCCACGTCCAAAATGTTGCAGCCAGATGCGATTGATGACGACTCGGCCCAATAGCGGATGTTTTCCGTTGGTCAGTTGACGAGCCCACGCGAGCCTGCGGCCAGTCGTGGGGATCGACGGATCGTCTTCGACAATCAGAACTCGCTGGCCTTCAGGTGCAGCGATTGTCAGATCTGCAGGAGCAACGGCATTTTTCGGCTGGCGATGATCACCGCGATGAAACAGCATCGTCGGCGGATTTACGCCTGCCGGTTCTGCCAGAACACTGATGAAGTCTTCGATGGGCTTCTCGCCGCGCTTTGCCTGAATCGCTGCGTCGTCTTTTTTGAGTTCTTCTGCGGCCGCGGCGTTGTACTGGTACAACACGCCGGGATTGATATTGAGATTCGGGTTACTGGCAACGAGCATCTTCTGTTCGTCGGTCCGCTTGTCAGCGGCCGTCTTGAAAGCCTCCCGCAACTTTGCCTGCATTTCAGCCGGTTGCTTTTCCAGTTCCTTGTCGAATGCAGCTGCAACAAACTTGTCTCTCTTTTCGTTGTAGACCGCGAACATTCGTGCAACTTCGGCTTCAACGGCAGCAGCCTTGGCCCGATCGTCGTCGGTGTACAAGGAAATAACCCGGTCACGCGGGATGATCCATGCCTTCCAGTTCAGCGAGGGTTCGAAGACTGCCCGTAACTGGTAGTAGTCCGTCTGTGAAATGGGATCGTATCGATGATCGTGACATTGGGCACAACCGACGCTGAGCCCCAGAAAGCTGGCAGAAACAATCTTCAGAGTATCGGCCATGACCTGGTTGCGCGACAGATCAGGATCACCTTGGCCGCTTGCAGTAGGATCTGCTGCCATACGAAGAAAACCGGTCGCGATCAGTTTTTCCTGCAGATCGGCCGAGAGATTCTTGTGCGGTTGTGGGACAAGTTCATCGCCTGCAAGCTGTTCGATGACGAATTCGTTGAACGGCTTGTCTGAATTGAAGGCTCGAATGACGTAATCGCGATACTTGTAGATGAAGGGACGAATCGTATCGACGCTACCATCCCCTTCCGAATCCGCGTATCCCGCGACATCGAGCCAGTGGCGGCCCCAACGTTCCCCGTAGTGAGGCGAAGCGAGCAGTCGATCCAGCAGTCGCTCATAAGCATCAGGCGAGGCATCTTTCAGAAACTCGTCAATTTCGTCCGTTGAAGGGGGCAGTCCGATCAGATCGAATGTTGCTCGCTTCAGCAACGTAAATCGATTGGCTTCCGTGTTGAGTGACAGGTTGACGGATTCCAGCTTTCGTTCGACAAGTGCATCGATGGCAGAGCGAATTCGGCTTCGATCATTAACTTGAGGGATTTCAGGATGTCGAACTGGCTGAAAGGCCCAATACGCACGTTCCTCCGCAGTGATTCCCAACCCAGGCCCAATCGATTCAGGCTCATCACGTAATGTCCGGGCTCCGGTTGCGACCCATTTTTCAAGGACTGCAATCTGTGCTGGCGGCACCTTTTTCTCGGAGGGAGGCATTTCACCAGACTTGATCCGCTTCAACAGATGACTGGCAGTCGGTTCGTCGACTCGAATGGCCGTACCACTCTCTCCACCCTTCACGATCAAGCGTTTCAACCTGAGGTCCAATCCCCCTTCAGGCTTTTCGCCGCCGCCGTGGCAATCCAGGCAATACGCTTTCAAGATCGGGCGAACATGCTGCTCGAAGGTGACTGCGTCCGCTGGCAGGTCTGCTGCACGGACGAGGGCGCTCGACAGCGCGGCAACGCAAACCATCGAAACAGGCAAACATCGGATCAGCGATGTTGAAGGCATTTCATCATTCCAGGCAGAGATTGCAGTACCGTCCCAGGTATTCGGGTGGGCCATCCGTCCGTGATGGTCAAGGTGGGTACTTTATTCTCGATTTCTGCCGGGTCTATGGCAAGTCCAGTCAGCCATTGAGGGGTTCGCTGAGAAGATATTCACCCGTCCGCACGTCAAACGATTGCAACAGAAATGGGTGATCACTGAACTGCGTTACGTCAATATCTTCAGGGCGTTGTCGCCAGACCATGAGAGCGACGAATGAACGCGCTGGCAGCCGTTTGCACCTGGCCTGCACAAGGTCGGTGCGGCGGGGATCCAGTTACCCCGCCGAATGGGAATCGACGTACGAAAGCGCTCTTACATCGTCGCGGCCATCAGACATTCGGGCAGTTCTACTCCCGCTGATGGCATTGGCGCGACAGACTCCGTGTGGAGGTCATACATCCCGGCTGAGTTCAAATGGAAGAATCGCTGGAACCAGAGCATCTTTTGGACATTGGGCTGCGGTGGTGTCAGTGCGAACTGAACTCCGCGCTTTTCCGTCCAGTCAAACAGCATTCCGAAAAAGCCACTCGGAATGTATTTCACGAAGCGCATGTCGATGGCGATGTTGCGACAATGCTCTCGCTCGATCAGCATGAAGAGACCGTCTCGCAAAAGGGCCAGGTCGGCACCATCCCAGATATCCATTTCTCCGACATGCAAGAGATGCAGTTCATCTTGAACTTCGATCAGCATTCGTTTGAAGTATCGCTGCGTCATGCTTGAAAGATCCCGGTTTGGATTCGATCAGTCGAAGACCAGACTTCTGTCTGGCAGGATTCGAACTGAACGCAAACCTTGGGCCATCAAAACATGAACGCAAAACGTTTTTCGCAAGTCGCTATCTCAGCAATAATTGCGGCGAGTTCTCAACAATCGTCGCGGAATTGCAACGTCGCAAATCGGCATCATTTTTCGTTAGAAAGTGATGCCGAACGGCAACATCAGGCAGCGACTCCTGATCGGGGGCGTGCTGGCGAGAATCGTCGCTTTGATCGAACCGTCAAGCGGCACCAGACCGGGGCGAGAAACAGGTACCAGCAGTGACGACAACGGAGTTGAACGCAAAACAACATCGCAAAGAGCGAAATCGGTGAACGGCTTCTTCGGATCGATTTTGATCCGCAATGTGGACAGTGCATTTTCTGCAATCCCGAAACTGACAGAGGCTCAAAAACCTTTGGCCCGCCAGTTAACAATCGGCGGGAACTGCCGATCCCTGTCGGGAAATCTGCGAGGGGATCGATGGTTCACGGATTCTGCGCCCTCGTTAAAGGCGTTAAACGAGTCAAATCGCGAATGATCGATGTCGGTGGAACCCTCTTCACGCAACGGCGAGATGTTGGAGCCTGCGTCCAGACGGGCGTGACTTATGATTGCATACGAGGTACGGGCATTGTGACCGCACCGAAATCCCCACGACCTGCCCCCCGGCGTCTTCCTCAGCAGGAATCATGCGAGACAAATCGCTTGCAGTACTGGCGTTCGGTCTGTTTCTTCTAACGACGGCGACGCTGTTTCTGCGTCCTGCCGAACTGTTCATCTGGATGGCGGATCTGCCGATCTATGAGCTGCTGATCCTTTCGTCCTTCGGTCTGGCGTTTCAATCATTTACGGGACACTTTCGCTGGTTCATGCTCGCGCGACAACCTGTCACTCTCTGTGTCGCTGGGGTGTTTGTGGCGATTGCGATTTCACATCTGCAGTACATCTACGTCAGCGGCGCAATCGATTCCGGAACACTGTTTCTGAAGACATTGATTTACTTCGGCCTGCTGATTACGACGGTGAATTCCCCGAGCCGACTCAAAACATTTCTATTGACGGTGGCAATCTGTGCTTCAACGATGGTGACGCTTTGTGTCGTCGACTATTACGAACTGTATGATTTCCAGTTCATTGAACATCTGGACGACATGCAGGGGATCACCGACGAAGACGAAATCATCACCGTGAAGCGTATGCGCGGAACAGGGATTTTCCAGGATCCGAACGACATGGCGATGGTGATCTGTTTCACCGGCGTAATCTGTTCCATGTTTCTGCTCGATCCCTCTGCCAGCAAACTTCGTCTGCTCTGGCTGCTGCCGATGATTGTGCTCGTAATCGGCTTGCTGTCCACCAAATCTCGCGGAGGCCTGCTGGCCTGTGGTTTAGCCGGGCTGGTTTTACTTGCAGTGAGGAATGGCGGACGCGTCGCATTCCTTGCAGGTGTGATGGCCATTTCGGTTCTGCCACTCATCGCCGGACGCCAGGCAGATATCGATCTGGAAGAGGGCGGAACCGGACACGAGCGTGTGACGTTGTGGCGCGAGGGATTTGAGGAACTGAAGTCGTCTGCGATTCTGTTTGGAACCGGGCAAGGTTCGTATCCAGACATTGCGGGACTGGTTGCCCACAATTCGTACATTCACTCGTATGTGGAACTCGGCTTGTTCGGCGGGACGATGTTTTTTGGCTGCTTTTTCTTCATCGGAATGCAACTCTATCGAATGGGTCGTCTTCCGGAACCTGTGTTGAATGACGAACTCGTACGAATGCGTCCCTTCATCTGCGCCATGGTCTCTGGCTGGTGCATGTCGATTTTTTCGTTGTCGAGGTGCTACGTCGTTCCGACATATCTGCTGATTGGAACTGCGACAACGTATCTGAACCTCGTCTGGATTCACACGGCCTCGGGCGAACCACTCGTCATCTGGAATCGCCTCCACGCGATTCGACTGGCAGTAGCAAGCGGGACTGCGTTTGCGGGACTTTACGTTTTCACCGCGATCATGGCTCGTTAGATCACATTCCGTTTCAGTGTGGCGTCCCGCGGGCATCAAACTGTAGCGCCTAACCCATGTTTCGATGCGACACGGAAGTGCGACACACTAAGACGCCGCGCGAGCAATCATTTGCTACTGTTTGTTCTCGGTTGCCTGCCTGCGGGAAACTCGCTGGGCGAGATTCTCCTGGCCGATGAAAAGAGGCTCAGCTTTGGGATTCATCTTCGACCATTTCGCATATCTGGCGTGGATAGATTTGACTCGCTCACCGTTATCGGGATGCGACTGTAAAAACGTTGCCCACGGCATCGCTTCCGGTACCGAATTCTTCCCGACTTTCTTTGGAAACAGCTTTGCCATTTCGCGTGGGTCATAGCCAGCCGCCAGGGACCAGGTCACCCCATCATCATCAGCATCACGTTCATCCTCCGGGCGATACGGTTTTGCCCACAGCTTCATCAGCCCCGGCCCGGATTGCAGAAACTGATTCAGATTCTGTTGCGAGGAAAACGACTTTTCCATCAGTTTCATTCGCTTGATGGGAAGCAATTGGTGACCGCGATCAAGGTGCGATAATTCATGTCCTACAATCCCGATCAATGCGGCTTCGCTACCCGCAGCGTCGAGAAGACCTTCGAAAAATATCAGTGTTCCTCCGGGACATGAGCGGGCATCAACCTTGGGTGATCGGGCCACCATCACCTGGATCGCGGGGTAGCGATTCTTGTTTTTCATGAAAGGCTTCAGCGTCTCAACCAGACTCGACAGATACTCAACATCTTTGCCCGAAGAATCGACAGTGATTCCTGAATCCTTCAGCGACGCCAACCCACTTTGCAGGATCTGCTTGCCAAGCTGTCGCTCCTCATCGACAGTGACAGCGATCTTTTCCAGCGTCTGGCGGTCTGCTGCAGAATCTTCGCCAAATGCCTGCTCAAACATTCTGGTCGGATCAGTAAATGGCAGCTTGACCGGTTGCGCCGACACGTCACTCACACCCAATCCGCAAAGCTGGATGAGAGCAACCAGTCCAGCGAATCTCACGAGGTTTTGAGGTCTGAGCATCAACTGCTATCTTTTCGGAGGTCGTACGACTTGACCCGGAATGACACTTTTCGCTGGTCTCCAATTCCGGTGACGTAGAATTCAGCCTCAAGAAAACATCAAATCAGGTCTGCTTTTTCTTTTTGCGAGGCTTTGCGTCTTGGGCAGCGGAATCCTGATCTGTGGCATTCCCCCAGCGCGGAGCAATCAGGATTTTATTCCATTCTTCCCACTTTTCCTTCAGCATTCGAACCTTTTCCGGCTCTGAGTCAGCGAGATTTCGAGATTCGGAGGGGTCATCATGAAGGTTATAGAGTTCTGCATCTGCAACCGTCGCTTTACCAGCGATCTTCCCTGACTTGACCAGCTTCCAATCGCCAACCCGAATCGCGAATCGGGATTGATTCCGCCAATAGAGAGCATCATGCGGAGGCGTTGCCTCGGGCGACGTTAACGCTGGAAGCAGATTCGCCCCGTCGAGTTTCCAGTCCGGCGACACCTCAATGCCGGCTGCGGCTAATGCTGTCGGCAAGACATCGAGTTGAATGACAGGATGCACGCACTTCTGGCCTGCAGGAAGTTTCGCTTTCCATTGAACGACAAATGGCACATGAATGCCACCTTCCCAGGTTTCTCCTTTCTTTCCGCGGAGATTTCCATTGCGAGATCCGTTGACCCCCAACGGCCCACCATTATCGCTAAAAAAGAAGATCAACGTGTTCTCTTCCTGACCTGTCGTACGCAACGTCTCCAGAACGACTCCGATGGCATCGTCCATCGCTGACTGCATCGCGGCATATGTACGTCGCTTTGCATCGTCAATCTCAGCGAATTGTTCAAGCTTTTTCTCCGTAGCATGCATCGGGGTATGGACTGAATTGAATGGCAGGTACAGAAACCAGGGCTGTTGACGAGACTTGGTGATAAACGCAGCAGCTTCTCGACCGAAGGCCGTCGTCAAGTATTCTTCTTCTTTGACGATCTTGTCATTCCGACGAATCGCGTTTGGCCCCTGGTCGTCCGCCATAGGTCGGTAGCCATGCTGGCCACCGAGAAACCCGAAGAACTCGTCAAATCCTCGACTGTTGGGAACCAGATCGTGACGATGACCCAGGTGCCACTTTCCGACCATTCCAGTGGCATACCCCGCTTTCTTCAGCCGTTGAGGCATTGTCGTTTCGCCGAGATCCAGTCCCTGGTCGATGTTCTTCGCCGAAGGAGGCCCCTGCGGATTGAGTTCGTTTCCAAATCGCTGCTGATATCGACCAGTCATCAACCCGGATCTTGTTGGCGAGCAGACGCAGCCACTCACATATCCGTTCGTACAGATGACCCCATTCTTCGCGAGCGAATCGATATGGGGCGTCGGGATATCCTGGCAGCCGTTGAATCCGACGTCCGAGAATCCCATATCGTCTGCGACGATCACAAGGATATTGGGGCGACCAGTTTCTGCCGCATAAGTAGCGTTGCTGCAGATCGCGAGGATGATGGCTAACGCCGGACTCAGTGAAACGGACCTAAGCATTCAAAATCCCTCCGATGGACTTACCACGACGGCGACTGGATTGTTCTAAAATCCAAGCAGCATCGCTTCAGGGCGATGGCTGCATTTTTGGAGAATGTTCCAGAAACCACCCCGTTCTCACAAGCGTCGGCGGGGTCGGAAGGGGAAGTTTTTCACCGGTTGTTTTCCAGATCGCCCAGCGGATCGTTAAATCGACAGGGAAGTTTCCAATCCCCGTGGGAACGAGTTTCTTCAAGTCGCGAATGTGCTGCTCGGCTCCGATTCGGGCCAGCGTTAGAATTGACGTTCGTCGGACATCATCAAATTCAGGTGGAATTCCCGCAACATCCATGATCCGTTCGAACAATTTGTCCGCCAATACCTGATTCATTTCGCCTTCCTGGATCACCCCCAAAGACCAGATCGCCGAACTCCGAGAATCGACTCCAAACGTGTCGCTTTTCGGGATGTATTTCTCCATCAACGGAATTGACCGACGGTCCTTGAGGATTCCAAGCAACTCAAACAGGTGTGCGACCTGTCGGTCGGCATGTTTCGTCATCACGGCCGATGAGGCACCCGTCGTAACACGATCAACGTACGCATGCACGGGCGAGGCGGTTTCAGGAACGGCAAGTTTTCTCAGAGCCCATGCTGAGGCTACCTTCACTTCAGGACGACTGGATCCAATGAGCTCAACCATTCGCCCAGAAGTCTGCTTCTGATCCAGTGCACCCAACAACAAGGCGGCCTGCTCCTGGCCGCGCCAGTCGTCACCGGAAAGTATCACCAGCGATGCCGAAATAATTTCAGGCTTGAATTCGTTCTTTTGTGCCATCGAATAAAAAGCGTCGCGAACGATCATACGATGTTCGGGATGGGGATCGTTGAGTTGCCTCGAAACCCGCTGAATACGATCGGGTGAGGGGAGCTTGAGATACGAATCAATACCAACCCGGCGAACATTAGCATCATTATTCTGCATGGCGGCATCCGCCACCGGCAACACGAGTTGCGGATCATTTGAGTAAAGCGACCTGAGAGCTGCCGCAGCAATAGTAGGTTCTGTGTCTGCTGCCATCTGCAGAAGGATCTGAACAGCTCGATCAGACCGGTGCTGACTGATCAGCGACACCGCGCAGAGTCGATCAATCGTCGACGCTCGCTGTCGAGAACGAAGTTGTTCCGCCATCGACTCATTTCCCTCGTGAAGGATCTGCCCGACAGACCGTGCCGCCGCCAGACGGACATCAACCGCGACGTCACCCGGCATCACAAGTTTTAAGAGTCCCTCGACCGAACTTGCATCGCGCTCAATGCCAAGCCCCTGAATGGCCAGGGCCAGATCACGCCGCGGGGTTTGCGTCGAGCCGATTCGGTCTCGCCAGACGGGACGAATTTCCTGGTAGTTCCACGAGGCAAGTACTGGTTCCACCAATTGGCGCAGATCTTTTCCATGCTTCTGAGATGCTTCGAATAAGATGCGGGCCGACTCTCGGTGCTCAAACAAAATCAACGCACGTGCCGCAGCATACCGTGCTGACGAATGGACTTTCTCATCGATCACGACCGCCTGCAATTCGGGAATTGCTGCCATAGCCGATTCATAGCCGTAGGCGTGCGCCTGAATCAGTGCTTCGCACGCCATCCGCTGGTAGTCAGACTCAGGTCGCCGCAGGGCTCTACGCCAGAGATCTACCAGAGATGAATCGAATTGCCATTTCGCTGATTGCGGAACATCTTCAGGCTCGTGATCAACGAGACGATCAACGATGATCTTGTCAGACGACAATCCAGCCCTGCAGGTGACCAGGCACACAACAACGACAAGAAGGTTCACAACAGTTCGCATGGCAAAACCAGTGATCGCTATTGAGGGCGGGACAGACGAATGGTTTGAGCGATGAGCAAAATCAGGCTGGCAGTCGACACGATTCCGATCAACCACCAATGTCCCGGAATCAGGTCATAGTCACGAAACCCTGGAAATCGGATCACCGATAACGTGGCGGCAATCGGATTTACCAGCAGTGCCGTTTCAACAGTCTGGTGCCCAAATGGAGCATCACGACCAATCCACACCAGCAATGGGAGCGTACAGACCGCGATCAGGAAACCGTACGCAGTTGCAATCGCCATCGCCGTCTGGCGAAACAGGCTGCCGATCGCCGCTGTGCTGAGCGTCGCAAATCCCGCGGTTGCCACCAGGCACCAGACAACTCGTTCGATCTGTGCCCGCAGCCCCGGCTCGATGAAAATGATGACGAGGTAACCAGGTAGAGTCGCGCACAGAACCAGCGCCAGGGTGAGAAATACAGACAGTAGTTTACCCCAGATGATTCTCGCAACGGACATCGGTGTCATCTGCAGCATGACCCATCCGCCCGATTCTCGCTCGGCACAAATCAGGCCGGCGGCAAGACTCGGTGTAATCAATACCAGCAGCGTCACTTGCAGAATGACCAGGATTCCGCCAATCGTACCGACATCCCACGCGACCATCCGGGTCGTTGTCAGAATCGCCAGCCCGAGTGCTATCACGGCACATGCAGCGACGAGGCGCAACAGCCAGTGCAACCGACCAAACTTGCGACAACGAAACTCTTTGACCATCACCGGATTGACAAGCCAACTCATCGATCGAGAACGTCGACCAGGATCGATCAGGAAGAACAAACGCCGCATCGTCCGAATCTGCAGACTCTGGTCGTCGACCATCGTTCCACTGCTGCGTGACTTGTCAAAGATTGAATACCGCAGTCGATACATCGTCCAGACAGAACTGATGACCGTGATCACAATTGACAGGAACATGAATCTGACCGAAACAGTTCCTGTCGATGCGGTACCGCGAGCGGCAATATCATTCGCTCCGACGTACGGAAGAATTGCCGCAATCGGCGAAAGTGAGCGTAGCCAGTCTGCCACCAATTCCGTCGTTCCACCGCTCCCGACGAACAAGGCGTGAGGCAGCAACGTGACCAGCCCGAGCGCAAGGATCAAACCGTACGCCCATCGGATTGCTCCGTCGGTCGTTGATGCCGAACTGCTGACCAGCAGCGACAAGGCACACAACTCCAATGAAGTGAGTGCAAGAATGAGATAGCAGCCTCCCAATCCTTCACCCAGTGAAACTCCCCCCAGCGCATAACAGGCTGCTGCTCCAGGCAGGCTGATGAAGAGCATCAACGCAGCCAGCCCAAATACCGCCAGCAGTTTGCCGGAATAAATCTTCCACAATCCCAGCGGCGTATTCAGGAGTAGAGCGAGTGTTCCACGATTGCGTTCACGTACCAGACTTGTCGCGGGGAACACAGGAAGCAGCAGGTGCAGTGCGACGAGAAGCCCCAGCATGAATAGCCGGAAGACTTCCATCGAACGACTGCCCGATAAAGCCATACGAGGTTCCGTCGGCCATCGCACGAGAATCGTCATCGAAAATGCCAGCGACAACAGGGCAAACGCTGCGAAGGTGCGCCGCTCACGCAACATCCCCACCAGTTCGCGCTGAATGATGGGATTAGCCATGTTTCACTCCAGCCGCGGTAGCCTTGCCGTCTCCCGTTGGTGCTGCATTGGCGAATGTCATGAAGGCCTCTTCAAGATCCGTCTGCAATTCACGGAACTGGGTGACAGGAATCTGATTCCTTACCAGTTCACTCAGCAGCTGGCCCAGCGTTTCCTCGGAAACCGCAGTCCGAAATCGCACGATTGCTTCGGCAGGAGCCTCAATCACCTCGGCATCGGTTTCAATCCCTTTGCGGATAATTTCCGCCGCAAGCGAAATTCTGTCGACGCTCAGCAATTGAGCTTCCATCGTTCGACGCTGTGAAATCTGATGGCCAATCTGATCCACGGTTCCGAAGGCACGCAGACAGCCGTGGGTCATGATGGCAACGGTATCACAGATGCGAGCCAGTTCCGGCAGAATATGGCTGGTCACGAGAACCGTCTTACCGAGACGCGCTAGCTTGAGGATCAGTTCCCGCATTTCAATTCTCGCCTGGGGATCCAGGCCGTTGGCGGGTTCGTCGAGGATAATCACACGTGGATCGTGCAGCAGTGTTCGCGCGATACCAACTCGCTGGGCCATCCCGTGACTGAGACTCTCGACGAACTTGTCGCGCATGTAGACGATTCCAGCAGTCTCCATGACCTCTTCAATACGGGTGATCCGCTGACGACGCGGGATTCCAAATGCCGCTCCGAAAAAGTCGAGATACTCGTGGACTCGCATGTTGTCATACGAACCAAAACGGTCGGGCATGTATCCAATCAGCCGTTTGATATCCCGAGCCTGTTTGACGCAGTCTGCACCGGCGATCGTCGCCGTTCCGCTGGTGGGCCGTAATAAGCCCGCCAGAATACGAATCGCTGTCGTCTTGCCTGCACCGTTCGGCCCGATCAATCCGAGGACATGCCCTGCCGGGACTTGAAGCGTCAACGAATTCAACGCGGTAAATTCGCCGTATCGCTTGGTCAATTGTCGGATATCGATGACAGGTTCAGCGGTCATGTCGTCTCTTCACCACAGGTGTTTTCATTACTTGCCCACGTCGTCATTCAATTGCTCGGCGCTGCGATCTTTCCCGAGATCTGCACGGAAACATCCTCAAACTGCCAATAGGCTGCGGGATCCGTCGAATTCGATTTCCCGTCGCTTTGTTTCCCCTCAGCTTGATCGCCCACGTCGACCCGCAATAACAGCCGTCCCTTGGGATCCAGCTTCAATGCCTCAGGGTCAGTGATTTCAAACTGCAACGTACCAACCGGATTTTCCCAGACTTTCAGAGAGCGACGACGCTTATCGATGACTGTCGACAATTCCAGGCGTCGTAACGGTCCTTGCACTTTGAACGTGATCAAGGCTGATTTTGTCTCCAATGGCAGTGCCCCTGCCGGAAGCTGAAATGCCAGCCAGGACTTCACCGGGCCGGTTCGCTCAAGAAATCTTCGAGTGCGACGGTCATACAGGCCGGCTGGTCGGACTTCATCAGGGCCTTGAACTTCGCGGATCGACATCAAGGGGGATGGAACAAGAATCGATGTCCCCGCCACAGGCTGATCCCAATTGAGCGGAAGCGTGACAAGAGCGGATCCCACTGTCTTTTTGTCTTGAACTAATGACGTTCCGGCGGACCAGGGTTTCGTCCAGACATAGAATCGCGGTGAGGAAAGGACATGCATTTGAGACAATAGTCTCTGACGTCGCTGCTGTTCGTCCGACAACACATGTGCTGCGATGAATTGATCACCACCCAGGACAGAATCCGCGTGTGCCGTAAAGCTGCCATCGGGTTTCAAGTCAACACCGATGCGTCCAGCTGGGGTAACAATCACCGCATCCCCAGGTTCTAATCCGTCGGGAAGAACAATCTTTCCGGCGATTCCCCGCAGATCAAATCGTGCAGCGACTTCCATCGCCTCTGGAGCCGTGCCGCCTGTTTGGAATGGGACAGTCCGCATTCCAGGCTTGGATGGCAGATTCTCCCACTTCCAATGATCAAGATCGCTCCAGACGATTCGTCGGGTTGTCCCTTCCATGCCTGCCACATCCGGCAACATCCAGCCACCTTGGAAGCCAGATAGCTCTGGATGCGCATCATCCCGAACCAGTATGCCTGCCATTCCTGATGTCCGGTAATGATCCGTACCTGGTACCGGCTGAACCAGTTGTACCATCGCAATCGAAGCCGGGACTGTCGCTCGACTGCTCCAGCCTGCAATCAGCAGTACAAGTGCTGACGCAACAGCCAGAATCGGAATCACGGCTCCCATCCATTCCAGCCGTCCGTACTTTGTCAGCAACAGAGAACCCGCGATGATCAGAATGGTAAAGCCAGCCAGAGTCCCCAGGACCAATGATCGATTCGGGATAGAGTTTCCGATGAGCTGGCGTACCTGATCCTCTGCCAGCTCTTGAGGGATCTGCGCCGTCTGTCGCGGGACATAGTAATCCAGTCCCAATTGTGATAGTGGGCCGCTGGAGACAAATGACGTCTGAAAATTGGCACCAGCAGGTGGATGAGGATCCGAGGGGCGACGCTTGTTAACCCAGCCGTCTGCCCCAAGTGTTGTAACCAGGATCTCACCATTCCCATATGACTTGCGGTACGCCGCTGGCCATTCGTTGACGGTGTAAAGAACTTCGAGGTCCTGTCCCAGCAGCCGAACGAAGGGGACTGGTATTTCGACCTCACGATGAAACGATGCGAAGTCCGTTGCGGCGGGGCCCGGTTCAATCTGGATGGAAACCAGGTCAACTCGATCGACCTCAGTGACATGATGTTCATCACCCAGAATCGCAGCCAAGGTCTCGTGCGAGACTTTGTCGGCCATGATCCAGAGTCGACCACCAGCGGACACCCATCGACGGATGGCACTGATTCCTGCTGAATCCGGTCGAATCCGGTCACTCGCAATGATCAATTGATCCATCGCATCGAATAGTTCTTCACTGGAAGGGATCAGTGCATCACCCAGGATCGTGAAGTTGTGCTTCAGGCCACGATCGAAGCGGGCTGTGAGTGCCAGGGCGATTGCATCGGCAGACAATTCCTGATCGCTTCGTTTGCCGCGATCAATGATAATTGCAGTGACAGGCTCATCTGCGGCGATCAGAAATGCTTGTTCGAACTGCATCGAGCCGGATTCGTTGGTCGCCACTGTCTCTGCATCGCCAGAACTGCTCACAACCAGCGATCGCAAATCGAAAGATTTCTGCCCTTTTTCAATGGCTGGCATTCGAATGGGGTGCCACATTTGCAAGCGAGACTGAGCAGGCAACCATAATCGCCGACCATATTGCAGCGTCGGATTCTGTTCAAAGCACGTCGCTGACAGCAGCTCAACGTCGCGGTCCAGCGGGTTTCGAAGACTGACTTTGAGCATGCCCCACTTCTCAGGCCGATATAGCCCCGTCCCCCCGGTCGACAGGTTGAACTTCTCGATCTTCGAAACAGGTTCTACGGAATCCTGCGCAGCAACACCGCGCAAAAGTACCAGCCCCCATGTCAGGAGAGTCAACAGAAATTGTCTGTGATCGCTCAAGGCTATCGAACTCGATCAGGCGAAATGAACAGAGGAAAGTGTTGCAGATTATGCTATCGCTCCAGCAGCTCGCAGCCAATCGAACGACATCAGAAACAGATTCGGATTAAGCACTGCCGCGCGAAATTCAGACAGCCTGAAATCGGTGGTCATAACTGCATTTGATCCGCAGGAATTTTTCAACGATAACTGTGCCCTGACTGTTTCGACAATTTCTCGAAGTGAAAGAGGATTCATGACGCCAACCGACGACGACTACGTTAAAGAACTGATCCGCAGAGCCCTCGCGCCGGTCTTGAATCGACTCGCGGTCCTTGAACGTCAGGTCAGTGGAAAGGAACCGAACTCGAAGGAACAGGAAGTCGCGATTCCAAAACGAAAGAAACTTCCGGGACCTGTTATCAATAACCGGGCCGAAAAGAAGCGTCGTCAAGAGGAAGCGTGACCTTGTGGACAGCTCAGATCACGCTGATTATTGAGCAACGAGTTGTTTATTGGGCAAAACGTCACGAGGCGGGTTTTCGCAAGCGCCAAGGGACTTCCAGCCCGTAGCGATCCATGATCAGCGGATCCGAAAGAACTCGTTGTGTCACGCCGTCGGCTTGCACTTTGCCAGATTCAAGGACCAGAACTCGCGTGCAGAGATCTATGGCAAAATCGAGATCGTGGGTCGCGACGACGAGAGTTCCCGGGAACCCGCGCAGGATTTCCAGCAGTTGCCTTCGGGCTCTAGGATCCAGATTACTTGTTGGTTCATCCAGCACCAGAATCGAGGGATTGCACGCCAATATCCCGGCCAGACAAACTCGCTTGCGTTCACCAGTACTCAATTCCGAGGGATTGCGATTCGCACAGTCGCCCATACCTACCGCAGCCAGACTCGATTCGACGCGAGACATGACTTCTTCCCGGCTCAGGCCGAGGTTGAGGGGGCCGAAGGCGACGTCGTCTCGTACCGTCGGACAAAACAGTTGGTCGTCTGGATCCTGGAAGAGGAAACCGACTTGTCGCCGAACGTCTCGCAATCTCTGACGAGTCACCGCCACACCTTGGACGAAAACCTGAACGGCATCATCGGAAACAACGGGATTCGCTGGCAATAAGCCGTTGAGATGCATCAGCAACGTCGACTTACCTGCACCACTCGGGCCAACCACGGCAATTCGCTCCCCAGTGGGAATCGAACACGTGATTTCGTCCAACGCTGTTCGTCCATTGGGATATCGAAACGTCAATCGGCGAAGTTCGATCGCATTCAGTTCGGGATTCGCCATTCAGGACCACATCACTTTCAAATCACCCGGTTCGAGTGCGGGTCGCACTTACGTGTCGCGTCGAAACATAGGTTAGACGCTGCCGTTTCATGCCCGCGGGACGCCACACTTAAACGGAATTCGCTCTAAAAATGCGTCTTGGCTATTCATCTGATTCCAGAAAGCGAACCGATCCATCCCACCCGCGTGCCATCATCGCTCGATGAGTTCTTTCTGCGCGTTCCATCGCACGTAACAGCAACAGCCCGATCATCTGTGAATTTGTCGACCAGGATCGCCTCCACGAAACCGCACCAAAGTCACGTGCGGCCCGGGCATTCTGCAGCCGATGCAATTCGTCCCATAGAATAAATGTGTAGCGGTACATGAATCCCAGCATTGCAATTAGAACAGCAGGGCAATGCCAGCGATGAAGCGTCGTCAGCAGATCTCGAAAGGGCAGGACATGAATCAACCAAAGCCCGGCGAGAAAAGAATCCGTGCATCTGAGCCACAGTGAAACTGTCCAAGACCATGCGGCACCGTCCGAACGTACGGCAGGGGCCGACAGTCCGAACACCAGCAGCAGCGGCAGGAACAGCGCCAGCCGCCTGAGCAAATAACCTGTTGTCACCCCCGCCAGACTCAGTCCGACGTAGATGATTCCAATCAACAGTCCATGTGCCGGCCAGTTCTCTAACGGGATGAAACCGGCAGTCAGGATCATGGCCAGCGCCATCGCCAATTTGAGGCCACCAGGCATCGATTGAAAAAACGACGGCTTGCTGTTTTGCGAGTCAACCACCATGTGAACCATCCACGGTGGCAATCGATGGCACGGATCGGCGGGTCAATCCTGCAAGTACCACTGCACCCGCAAAGACGATCAGCGTTCCCAGGATTCCTGCTACCGAAACAGACAGTTGTGGCCACCGCGCCAACCATGGAATCGCATAGTCTTCAAGGATCAGCGGAGGTCGTTCGACTTCCAGCGACGAGAATCCAACTTGCTCAGAAACAGCATCCAATCCATCCGGAAGTTCGGATTTAAAGGGAGCCAGAATCGCCGCAACGGCAAGAGCCAGAATCACGCCACTCACCGCAAAGCTACCGACTCGCGCCATGGGCCCTGCACTCCCCAGATCCGGAACCAGATCAGGTCGTCGTTGTAATACGTAAGCCAGGACACCACCCGTAATGAATGCCTCCCCAATTCCGATGAGGGCATGATACAGAACCATCAATACAAGAATTCCACGCGAGTCGAATCCGGATGAATGTGACGACAGCAAAAACTCGACACAGAACAATGTCGCCGCAGCAAGGACCGAAAGCCATGCCGCGATCACCGCTGCTGCAACAGTCGCCCCCTGGCTCGCGCCGAGCCCCCGCCTGATCGTGGAGTAGACTGCGTAGCCTCCCCAAGCTCCCACGACTCCCATGTTCAGAATATTGGCCCCCAGTGACATCAGCCCACCATCACTGAAGAGGACGGCTTGCACAATCAGGACCATGCTGATGGCCAAACACCCCGCCCAGGGGCCCAGCGTTACTGCCGCAAGCACACCTCCCAGCAGGTGCCCCGAGACCGGCAGGCCCAGCAGTGGGAAATTGACCATCTGACCAGCAAAAATCAGAGCCGCGAGCATTCCCGTCAACGGAACAGCGCGATCCTCGAGATCGAACCTTAAACGACGTAAGGAGTAACAGACAGCCCCAAAGCTGATCGCACCTGCGATCAGACAGACTTCCGGCCCCAGTATTCCGTCACGAATGTGCATAAACCCATCAACCTTAACGAACTCGGGCACTCAATCGCCAGCAATCATCGGAAAGTCTGCCGGTAGACTCCCCGATTGGCAAGCGTTCTCAATTCAAGCTGGGGATTATTGGTTGAAATGAGAACATTTCGAAATGTTTGGAACAGAATTTCGACCCGCCGAAAGCCAGACTCGTGCGGGCTGCTTGCAAAAGCGAAACTCGACCTGTAAAAAAGTCGCTTTGCCTTTGAAATTCAACTGTGTCTTTCGTCAATTGCCCGCCAGGAATCTTCGGATCTGGCGAGCTTTCACTTGTTCAGACTGATCGGGAGTGTGGTGGATGGCCAGCAAACCGGTGCCAAAGAAACCCGCAAAGCCAGCTTCAGCACCGAGTTCGGCCAAGCCGGCCGCCTCGTCGGCTGCAAAAGTCGTCGCGAGTTCGGAGGCTGAAGTTGCCAGACTCGATCAGGAAATTGTGAAACTGATCAATCGACGAGCGGCTGCCACGCTGAAGTTGATCGAAGCCGCACCTGACCGCAAATCGATCATCTACGATCCTCGCAATGACGACGATCTTTACGCCAAGCTGGAAGCGGAAAATCAGGGGCCGTTGCCGGGTCGTACAATCCGCGGCGTCTTCCGCCATATCCTCAGTGCGGTGCGTAACCAGTCACGCGTTCAACGAGTTGCGTATCTGGGCCCTGCCTTCAGCTTTTCACATATGGCTGCGATCGAGCGGTTCGGTGAATCGGCGGACCTGATTCCCGTAAACACGATCCCGGCGGTTTTCGAGGAAGTCAATCGTGGACACGCCGACTTTGGCGTTGTCCCCATTGAAAACAGTACCGACGGTCGAATCATCGACACACTGGACATGTTTACTCGTTTGCCACTCAGGATTTGCGGAGAAATCCAACTCGCAATCCACCACAATCTGCTGGGTCGGGTTGCCCGCGGCGAAATCAACGAAGTTTACAGCAAGCCGCAGGCACTTTCACAGTGCCGCGACTGGCTCAGCCGAAATATGCCGCAAGCCCGGTTGATCGAGGTGACCAGCACGTCGACAGCCGCTCAGTTGGCACGAGATAAACCCGGAGCTGCTGCAGTGGCTGGAAAACAGGCTGCTGTCGAATACGGGCTGCAGGTTCTGGCCGAGAATATTGAAGATAACAAGAGCAATGTCACTCGATTTGCCATGATTGGTGATCGACCGGCGATGCCAACTGGTCGCGATCGTACTTCCGTCTTACTGCAGATCCCGCACAAACCCGGATCGTTGTCGGACGCATTGTCGATCTTCAAGCAGGCAAAATTGAACCTGACCTGGATTGAATCCTTCCCGCTTCGTGGGCCAGAAACTGGCTACATCTTCTTCCTGGACTGCGAAGGACACATGAAGGACAGTAAGGTCAAGCGAGCCTTGGAAGATCTGTCCAAGATGGCTGTCCGGATGGAAGTCCTCGGTTCCTATCCGAAGAGTGATCCGGTCGAGTAAGTTATCGTTCTCAAGTGTCTTATGCGTTCTGGTCTGTTACTTGTTAGGAAGAGTCATGCGGCGAAAGTTTGTGGCGGGCAACTGGAAGCTGAATACCACGCTGTCGTCGGCGCAATCGCTGGCACGCGAAGTGGCATCGGCGGTAGCAGCCTCAAGCCCCAGCGTCGACGTTGCTGTCTGCCCACCTTTTCCTTACTTGTATCCGGTGAAACAAGTTCTTGCCGGCAGCCCTGTTGAACTCGGTGGCCAGAACGCCTATCACGAAAAATCGGGAGCGTTTACGGGCGAGACATCGCTGGACATGCTGCTGGATGTTGGTTGCCAATGGGTCATCATCGGCCATAGCGAGCGTCGTCAGTTCTTCGGCGAAACGGATGCGTCAATCAACCGAAAGATCGCGGCGGCGTTCGAACGCGGTATCGGCGTGATTTTCTGTATCGGTGAACTGCTGGAAGATCGTCAGTCAGGAAAAACCGAATCGGTACTGACCACGCAGCTTGAAGGTGGTCTGGCTGGCTTCACTTCAGCACAGGTTGCCAAACTGGTCATCGCTTACGAACCTGTCTGGGCCATCGGTACTGGTGTCACTGCGACTCCAGACCAGGCCGAAGCTGCTCACGCGTTTATCCGAAACTGGCTGACGACGCGTTTCGATGCTCAACTGGCAGCCGGATTAAGAATTCAATATGGTGGCAGCGTAAAGCCCGAAAACGCCAAAGAAATTCTCTCCAAGCCTAACGTCGATGGTGCGCTGGTGGGCGGAGCGAGTTTGAAGAGTGACCAGTTTCTTGGAATCATTAACGCTGCGGCCGAACTCGCCCGCTAGTCTATGAGTTTATTGCCGATTGAGTTGCCAATTGAGTTGGTCGTGAGGATGGAGCCTTCGCTCATCGCGACGAGGAATACAGGGAATCGTTCAGAATGATCTATTTGACTTGGTTCTTGATGTTACTGCAAATGTTCGTGGGCGTGATCCTGATTGCAGTGATCCTGCTGCAACGTGGTCGCGGCGGTGGCTTGGCCGGTGCGTTTGGTGGCATGGGCGGACAGAGCGCATTTGGAACAAAAGCGGGTGACCTGTTCACTCGCATCACTATCGTTCTTGCGACGGTTTGGATCGTTTTGAGTGGCGTGTGCGTGTTGGCGACAAGTAGTGCTCGCCCCAACAAGGCAACGTTTACTGACGATTCCCCCGCCGTGAAGAAGGCGGGAGCCGACGACGAAGTCAAGAAAGACGCGACCGGTGACGACAAGAAGGATTCCAAGGCTGACGACTTGCCGATGCCTTCCGATCCTCCGAAGACCGACGCGAAGAAGGATGACAAGTCTGACGTAAAGCCCGAAGGTGAAAAGAAGCCTGAAGGCGACAAGACAGAAGAAAAGAAAGACGAACCAGCCAAGGATGCTGAGAAGCCAGCCGAAAAGCCGGCGGATAAGACTGAGGACTCAGCTCCGAAGTCGGACGAATCCAAGAAACCTGAAGAGCCGAAGAAGCCTGAAGGCGAAGCCCCGAAGGAATCTGAAAAGAAGTAGCTGGCACCTCGTCAGCGACTCGACCAGCCCGAAAACAGGGTTATGGTCATTCGAATTCCATGCGATTCCTGAGCGAGGCATGCCGTGCTGTTAAGCATGACTGGATTTGGCGAGGCGCGTGAGCGTCTGGATGAGGTTTTGTGCCGGGTCGAGTTGCGCAGTGTCAACAATCGTCACTTCAAATTGTCCCTGCGCTGCCCGGATGGCTTTCTTCAATTCGAATCCGAAATCGAGCATGTCCTACGCGAAACGATTTCGCGAGGAAGCGTTTCGCTGTCGATTCGGTTTGACCGGACATCGTCTTCCAGCGCCCCACGAATCAACCCTGATGCAATTGCCGATTACTGGTCTCAGATTAATGCAATCTGCAGCCGGTTGGCTGTAACCCCACCCGAAATCGGCAAGTTGTTGACCCTGCCTGGGGTCATGGACGATGGTGCTTTCGACGCAGCGACGGCTCAAGAAATGTGGCCAGTAGTTGCTCGAACCGTGCGTGCGGCCGCTGTCCATATGGTTGAGTTTCGTCGACGTGAAGGCGAATCCATGGCGGCAGAGCTTCGTGCTCAGTGCCAATCGATCTCTGCCCATGTCGACCAGATCGTCACGATGGCTCCGCAGGTGATTCACGAATACCGAGACAAGCTTCTGCAACGAGTCAACGAACTCGTGAAGGATCTGGACGCGCGTTTGACCCCGGCAGATGTCCTTCGAGAAGTGGCGCTGCACGCAGATCGCTGCGATATCACTGAAGAAATTACCCGTCTGCGCAGCCACTTGACGCAGTTCCTGAAACTTGTGGATGATACGACGTCGCAGGGACGAAAGCTCGATTTCATGTGCCAGGAACTCTTCCGGGAAGTGAACACGATTGGCTCCAAGTCCAATCACGTTGGAGTAGCTCACGCTGCGGTTGAGGCGAAGGTCTGCGTAGAGCGAATGCGGGAAATCGTTCAGAACGTCGAATAAGCTGATAATTTTCCTTGTGCAGGAAGTCTGGAATAAGGCCTGGAACGGCTGATTTACGGGTAAACAGAATGCAGGGACGTCCATTTCGAGTCGTGGTGTTGTCCGGGCCCAGTGGCAGCGGCAAGACAACGATCGTGGAACGTCTGATCCGTCAGGCCTCGGTCAAATTGGTCAAATGCGTCTCAGCGACGACACGGCCTCCGCGCGTCGGCGAAGTTCACGCCGATTCTTACTACTTTCTGACTCCTGAAGACTTCGCAGCACGGCGAAACGCGGGTGATTTCCTCGAAACAGCCGAAGTCTTTGGTGCGGGCTATTGGTATGGGACTCTAAAGTCAGAACTGGATCGGGCTCGCAGCGAAAATGGCTGGGCGTTCCTGGAAATTGATGTCCAGGGGGCACTCCGGGTGATGGAAGAATACCCCGACGCCGTCACGATTTTCCTGGAACCCCCGTCGGTTGAAGAATGTGAAAAGAGATTGCGATCACGAGCAACCGATTCCGAAGAGACAATTCAGCGAAGGCTGAAAAAGGTACACGACGAACTAAAGCTGGCGGATCGGTATAAATACCGAGTCGTCAATGACGAACTGGAACGGGCCATCGGACGAATCAATGACATCCTGACGGAGCAGTCAAAATAGCTGCGATGGAAGCGAGTGACGTTTCGCCCAAAACCCTTCCATCCCCGTTTACCGAGTTGCCCGGATTGAAAACGAGCAACGACACGTGTCTCTCACATCCGAAGTCTCGCGGCCTGTGTAAACGGGTAGCGCCAGGTTTCCTGCTGAGCATGTTCGTGTATCATGCTAACGGCTGTCTGCCGAATGACGATAGGCAAATCGCTGGCAGTCCGTTGAGCGGGTGAACGTCACGTGGATCTGGTTCAATTCATCATTGGAATGCAAAATGAAGCTGGGATTGATTAACTCTGCCTGGGCTCAGGCGGGGCGTGAAACGGCTTGGGGAATTCACAAGACGAAGGAACTCGGTTTCGATTCCATCGATATTTTTGCCGACCCGCTGGATATCGACGTCAAGGAACGATTGCTGATCCGGAATGAGTGCGAGCGGGCCGGGTTGCCGATTATCTCCATCTGCTGCGTCGCGACGGGCTTAATCGACTTTAACCCCAGCGTCCAGCGGTTCCACATTGATCGCGTGGCCAAATATCTGGAACTGGCTCGCGAGTTTTCTGCTCAAAATGTGCTGCTGGTAGTGGGAGAATACATCTGGAATCGCGAGGTCATTCGCCCTGAAGACCAGTGGGCCTTTGCTGTGGAAAGCTGCTCACGCCTGGGAGACTATGCTGCCGAACTGGGAGTGCAGATCGCGCTGGAACTTGAGCCGTTCCCTTTGTCGCTGTTAAACAATGTCGACAGCATGGTTCGGTTTATCGATGACGTCCATCATCCCGCAGTTCAGGCCAATATCGATGTTTCGCATCTGTGCCTGGCCAACGTCGCTCCAGAAGAATTGCGGCGTTTGAAGGGGAAGGCGATCCATGTTCACATTTCCGATTGCGATGGAAAAGTGCACGGCGATCTTCCTCCGGGACGTGGCGTTGTTCCGTTTGAACCTTATTTGCGTGAGATTGCGGCTCTTGAGATTGATGGAGCGATCTCGATTGAACTGGAATACAGCCCTCAACCTGACCAGATCGAAGCCTGGGTGGCCGAAGCGTACCGCGAAACTGACAAACTCATGAAACGGGTCGGCTTGCGTGGTTGAGTCTTTGGATGGGCTTCCGTGTTTGACATAGATATCGCCATAGCGGACTGACAACGCGAAGACAGGATCTCTTTGCCTGCCGGATCATTGTTGGCTCTCGTCTATCTGTGGGAATTCGTTGCCATGCGAGCAGTTGCTTTTGCGGTGGTCTTTGTTGCCGGAATGTCGTTCGCCTGTGCAGCGGACCAGCCACCCAATGTGCTGATCCTGTTTGCCGACGATCAGCGAGCGGACACAATCGCAGCCCTGGGGAATTCCCACATCAAGACCCCGAACCTGGATCGACTGGTTCGCCGGGGAGTCTCCTTTGACCGGGCTTACATGCAGGGAGGCCTCAACGCAGCGACGTGTGTCCCATCGCGAGCGATGCTGCTGTCGGGTCGCCCTCTTTTCCGGATTGATGAGCAGTTGCTTCGCGACGAAACCTGGCCTGCTGCGTTCGGTCGATCTGGTTATTCCACGTTTATCAGCGGCAAATGGCACAACGGCGAAAAGTCGATCCCTCGTTCATTCCAACAGGCTCGAGGAATCTTCGCAGGGGGAATGACGAATCCACTCAATGCGAAACTCAGCGATGTCGTCGATGGAAAACTCACCGCACCACAACTCGTTTCGAAGCACGTTTGTGCCGTTTTCGCCGACGAGGCCATTCAGTTCTTGAAGCAACCGCATGATCGTCCATTCTTCTGCTACGTCCCATTCGATGCTCCGCATGATCCACATATTGTTCCAGAGGACTTTTCGATCTCGTACGACAGCAGCCGGATCCCGCTACCGGCAAACTTTTTGCCGCAGCATCCCTGGAACAATGGTGAAATGACGATTCGCGACGAAGCGTTACTCGGCTGGCCGCGCCAGCCAGCGCAAATCCGTTCGATGATTGCGGAGTACTATCAATACATCACGTACCTGGATTCAGAGATCGGGCGCGTTCTGGATGCATTGGAAGCCACGCCACACAGCAAGAATACGATCATCGTCTTTTCGGCCGATTCTGGAGTTGCCCGAGGGAGTCACGGATTAATCGGAAAGCAGAACTGTTATGAGCATTCCATGCGAGTCCCCTTGATTGTCAGCGGTCCCGGAATTGTCCAGGACCAGCGGACGAATGCCATGTGTTATTTGTTCGACCTGTTACCGACACTCGGAAAGATCTGCGGAATTTCGGGACCTGCGGCCAGCGAAGGCATCGATTTTTCGGCCACGTTGAAAGAGCCGACTGTTTCGGCACGATCTGAATTGGTATTTGGTTACAAATCAGTACAACGAGCCATTCGCGAAGATCGCTGGAAGCTGATTGTTTATCCACAGGTTGAAAAGACACAACTGTTTGATCTGCAGTCCGACCCCGAAGAAGTCAGCAACCTCGCCGACAAGCCGGAAAACGCTGATCGAGTCGCCGAATTGAGATCGCGACTGGAAAAGAATCTTCGTGCATTTGGGGATACGCAACCGCTACGCGTTGCCAATCCTCAACCGGCAGAATGGGTTGCCCCTTCGAAGCCTAATCGGCAGCAGTAGTTGTTCTTTCGAAGTCCGGAAGGATCGAGTCATCGAGCACGAAGTTGCGATCAAACACCGCGACGTTCGCCAAAAATCGCGACATGCATCCGATCGCTGAATCGCCATCCCCGATCTTTGCAGACCTCGAAGACGATTTTTCGGCGTTCTTCCAACCGTTGCTGACTGGAAGCTTCCGGCATGACGATGATGCGTCGTCGTGCGACTTTGAATTCTGCTTCAAAAGCGGCGATTTCATCGGCATCCGCTTCACTGGAGCAAACAAATTTGAAAGTCGCTTTCGGGCTGTTCGCAAACGATTGAATCGCAACTGGAACCAGCCGAGCCGAGCGGTCCATCATGGAGTTACTCAGCTTGGGCGACACGTTGTAGCGAGTGACGATGGAATCGAATTCAGGCGTGGGAATCAATGTCCCGTTTGTTTCAACTTCAATCTCGTACTCCTGATTTAATGCATGCAGTTCGTCACCGAGTTTCGCCAGTCGGTCTTGCTGCAGCATTGGTTCGCCACCCGTGAATATCACGTTTGTACAGGGAATGCGGGTAATGATCGATGTGGCCTCGGGAATTGTCAGCCGCACCTGAAACATGCTTCGATCATATTTGGCCGGGGAACCGGGACGATCCTTTGCGTGTGAAAAGCTGGTACCGAGCCAATTCCAGGTGTACTCCGTGTCGCACCAGTGGCACTGAAGATTGCATCCGCTGCAACGTACGAAAATGCTGGGAGAGCCGATCGAAACTCCTTCGCCTTGCAGGCTGTAGAAGATCTCGGGCCCAGCGTTCAGTTTTGTCAGAAGTAATGTCTCGGCCATCCTCAGTTCCTTACCGCCAGCAAAACATGACGATCGTGTACGGATCGCCTGATGAAGGCCGCGATATCATATCGACAGAAAATCATTCGCGAACTGATTTCGGCGAAACTGATCAGGATGAACCTCAGCGTGAATTACATGCATCGCAGGATCCCAGCGCGACCGACGGATCCCCGAAGCGGGACGGTGAGGCGGTGAGGCTCCAGCCGAACCGTCTTCGGACCTGGAAGTATCCCCCTGATTCACGGGGAAACTACGTTTCTGGAAGAACGGTAAATGCTTGCTGTGATTTGATTTTTGACCATTACTTTTCTAGCATGCCGATGCTTCACAACGACGGCTGTTGAACATCATCGCGTTTTGCTACGAATCAGCGGGAATAAGAAGCGAAGCCTTCGCCTTAAGGGAAAATGGACATCGACCCCATTCGTAGTGCTCACCCGGCGCCTACTCCCCTTCATACT
>CAXBSB010000060.1:0-33370 GCA_963977965.1 uncultured Schlesneria sp. | reverse complement strand
AAACCATACAACATCATGGCGATCCTGTATGGCCATACCCATGTCCGGCAGGTTTACCGCTGGAACGGGACTCCCGATCGCGTTGAGGATGGCATTCCTGTTTTCAACGTCGATAACGGCAGCCACTTCTCAAGCAACGAACAGGCATTTTTCTACTTCCACCTGAAAGATGACACGCTGACGTTACGTGAAGTCCAGACGAAAGACCGCTGGCAGTCGTTTGCCTTCACGCCGCAAGTCTGGTCACAGAAAGTGAAGCTGGGTTAGGCGAGTCGTTAGAGCGCATTCCATTTCAGTGTGGCGTCCCGCGGGCATCAAACTGCAGAGTCTGACCCATGTTTCGACGCGACACGGAAGTGCGACCCGCACTAGATAGCTCGGCGCGAAGGCGGTCTGGAAGGAGCCAGCCACATTCCTGTACCGAAGACGGTTCGGCAGGAGCCTCACCGCGTCACCCTCCCGATCCGCGTTCGGCGCGGGGTTCCTGCCCGCGCCGAAGTGGTTGATCCAACGTCAGTAAGTTGTCAGGTCGCGAATCGATGACCTAGTGCGACGGGTTGGGGATGTAATTCCCTGTCATCCAGTCAACCAGAAGATCGATTTCACGTTCGGACATTCGTTTCTCCGTGAACTCCATCATGGTGTTCTTTTCTCCGTAGAAATCGGAGTGTCCGGGAGCACGCAGGAAGGCTTTCAGCCATTCCCGTCCGCCGTAGCCTGTCAGCTTGGGGTATCCTCCACCAGCACCATCGCTGAGTGATTCCGTTTCACCCGCGACTTTCATCGCATGGCATTCAGCGCAACTTGAAGAAAGGTTTCCTGACTTCAGAGCGCCTCCCTTGAAGATTTCGCGTCCTTGTGCGGCCAGCTGCTGATCGAATTCTCCCAGATCCGTGCGGCCACTCTGTTGGGCCAGGAATTCGACCAGAGCCTTCAGGCTTTCGGCGTTTGCGGGGTCGGTCAAGACTTTCCGGTTCTCTTTGAACCAGTTGGACATTTCACCCGTTTGAATGGCTTTTCCCTTTTCGCCCGCGTTTTCCAGCGGCTTGAAAGTAGTGTCGTAGTCGGTCAGGACACGAGTGATCCATTCACGCGAACCGAAGTCCTTGAGATCGGCGGCGGTTTCCAGTTCGGGAACCACAGTCTTGACGCCGTCCTTCTCGACGGTCTTCAGGATCAACTGCCCGGTCGCATCGTGCCCCTCAAATCGGTGACAACTGGAGCAGTTGCGGGCAAACAGGCGTGGACCCTGAGAGAACGGATCGTTGACCAGCAACTCTCGAGCACCGTTCTGCGGAATTCCTTCCCTTTTCGCCAGCACGACAACTCGATGGGCATCGCGTTCGGCAAACTTCAACTTCGCCTGATGCGGTTGATTGTGGCTGTCTTCATGCAGCGTCATTACGGTCAGGATTGTGATTCCCGTCAAGATTGCCAACAGGAAGCCTCGATTGAAGTAATGTCCCCACTGCTTTTTGCCAATAAATGGCATCAGGAAGACGATTCCCATCAACAGCGTGGGGATGTAGATCGCACCAAAGGCGACACCGAACTGGGAAATCTCCTTGAATTCCAGGAAGCGGAACAGGAACAGGAAGTACCATTCGGGCCGGGCTGGAAAGTCTTCACCAGGATCCGCCGGAGCCGTCAATTCAGCGGGTTTCGTCAGAGCGAAGTACAGGACGATTCCCAGAACCACCAGACAGCCAACAGCATCGAACAGCACTTGCTTTGGCCAGAAGCTGTCTGCCGGTTTTCCTTCGGCATGTTTAGGAACCGTAATTCCATGTCGGCGGAAGACGTAGACGTGCAGTGCCAGGAATACAACCATCAACGCTGGCAGCAGACCTGCATGTAGAGCAAAGAATCGGGTCAGGGTGTGGTGCCCGTACGCAGCCCCCCCTTGAGCGATCTGCTGGATCTGCGGGCCGATAACAGGTGAGGCTCCGGCGATGTTGGTTGCCACCTTGGTGGCGTAATAACCCTTCTGGTCCCATGGCAGCAGGTACCCGGTCAGTGACAGCGCAATCACAATCTGCATCAGGACCAGGCCAAGCCAGAAATTGACTTCACGCGGGGCGCGATAAGCCCCATCCCAGATCACCTGCAGGAAGTGCAGGCCAAGCAGCACCATCATGGCCTGAGCTGCGAAGTGGTGAATCCCGCGAACCAGCCAGCCGAACGCCATTTCATGCTGGATGTAATAGACACTTTCCCAGGCGGTTTGCGTGCTCGGGCTATACGCAGTCCACAGGAAGAAGCCTGTGATGACCTGCACCACAAAGGCAAAAGTCAGCATACTTCCCGTGATGTATCGCCAGCGCGCACCACCCGGAATCGGTTCATTCAACGCTTCATGCAGCAGGAATTTGTAGCCAGTTCGGTGATCAAGCCAATCGAGGAGAGCTTTCATTGGGTGGCCACCTTTTCTGGAGTTCCGGTGCGGTAATTCTTGTATTCGACGAATACGACGCCGTCTTTCACTTCGGCGACCAGATCATCCAGCATCCGAGGAGGTGTTTCGTTCTTGGGTTTGCCATCCAGGTCAAAAGCACTCTGGTGACAGGGGCAGAAGAATTGCCGATCTGCCGCCTGGTAGTCCACTTTGCATCCGAGGTGCGTGCAGGTGTCGTTGAACGCCAGGATCTGTCCGTTCGGCATCAACCGAAGGTAAATGCTGCCGATGACCCGGTTGCGGTACAAGGTCCAGGCGTCGGTGGTGTCTGACCGAAGCACCACACGAATCGGGGTACCATCGGTTGGCAGTTCACTCAAGTCGGCTGCTCGAAGGAGACCACCCGCTCCGCCTGCTCGCTTTCGCAGAATCGGATCGAGAAAGAACAGGCCTCCTGCGATGGCAGGAACGATACCAACGATTCCGCCGGTAATGATTGCCAGCAGGCTGGTCAGAAAATTACGACGAGGTTCACCAGATGCCCCTTCGGCGACGTGAGTCGACGGGGGGGATTCGGACGACGAATTTGCCATGCGGAATGATTCCTGAGACTGAAAGTGAGGTTTTCCTGTGGACAAATCGGGCAGGGATCAAGGGGATGGAGCAGTTGCGGCTTTGCGGATGTTTGCCAGGGCATTCGCCATGGCTGTGCGGGCTTTTTCGATCGAATCGGCCAGCGGTCCCGGCATCGTTGTGCCAGCGGCCTGACGATGACCACCGCCACCAAAGTGCTCGCAGATCTTCGAAACATCCAGCTCTTCAGCGCGGCTGCGGAAACTGACTTTGACCTGCCGGTTCTGCAACTCGATCGCGATAAAGGCTCCGCGGGTTCCGGTAATCTTCAGGCATTCATTGACCAGGTCTTCCGTGTCCGATGACACAGCTCCCGTCTCTTCAAAATCGGACCAGGGGATCGAAATGTAAGCCAGCTCTCCGTCGCAGTCGAGCACCATCCGGGCCAGGGCTCGGCCGACCAGATGCATGCGAGCCAGCGTGGATCGTTCGTACAGTTCACGATAGATCACTGCGGGCGAGGCTCCGAATTCCATCAAACCGGCAATGCGTCGCATCGTCTGGCTGGTCACGGCAGAAAAGCGGAACCATCCCGTGTCAGTGGCGATGGCGGCATACAAGGCTGTCGCAGCATCCGGGGGAAGGGCAATCCCCAGGAACTGGGCCAGATCGAAGATCAGTGAACCCGTCGCTTCACATTGGGTGTCCTTGAACTCGGTCGCCCCCAGATCATCGGCACTCAAGTGGTGGTCAATCACAACGCGTTGAGCTGACGATTGGCGCATCGCCTTGCCGACGTCGTTGAGCTGCATCCAGGAACTGGTGTCGACGACAAAGTGGACTTCAGCCGCAGCGATCGCTTCCGCGGTTCCTGCCTCGCCCAGTTGTTTCACTTCCCGGTTGGGATCGAGAAAGAACAGGTTGGGAGGGGTCGCGGAAAAATTGATGATCTGCACGCTTTTTCCCAAAGCCTGCAGCAGACGCGCCAGCCCGATTTCCGAGCCGATGGCGTCGGCGTCGGGGCGAACGTGGCTGGAAATCACGAACCGCTGGTGAGCGGCAAGGATCGGACGTAAGGGTTCCCATTGAATAGTCATGAAAACATCGTGGTTTGGTGAGGGAGAAAAAGCAAGTTTCAACAAGTGTCAATCGGTTGTCATCCCGGCTTCCGCCTCTTATACTACGCGGCTCGCCCCGGATCCTGGGTGCCAAAGTGCGCCTGGATCACCGCTCAAGCGGTGCCATGCCTGTGCATGCTCCGGACCTCCTGAACCTGAGTTCGTAAGCTATGTTTGAAGGCATTACCAGCAGCCTGCAGTCCGCGCTATCGATGTTGACTCGTGGTGGCAAACTCACCGAGTCCAACATTCGTGAAGGCTTGACTCAGGTCCGTAAAGCATTGCTCGAAGCTGATGTCCACTATGATGTTGCGACGAAATTCATCGAGCGGTGTACGGAACAGGCGGTTGGTGAAAAGGTTCTGAAATCGCTGCGTCCCGAGCAGCAGATTGTCGGGATCGTCCATCAGGAACTCTGCAACCTGATGGGGCCTACCGATCACTCGCTTCACCTGCGACGTGACGGTCTTAACAAAATCATGCTGTGCGGTCTGCAGGGGAGTGGTAAAACCACGACCTGCGGTAAGCTGGCCCGGATGATAAAAGAGCAAGGTCGGCGCCCGATGCTCGTCGCGGCCGACTTGCAGCGTCCGGCGGCTATCGAGCAGCTTAAAATCATCGGCCAGCAGCTTGGCGTCCCTGTCTATACCGAGCCCCCGGCCGGAACCACGCCCTTCAAGGTGTGTGTCAACGGTTTGGCAGCGGCCAAGCAGGCGGGTGTTGACGTCATTCTCTTCGACACGGCGGGCCGGTTGCACGTCGATGCCGAATTGATGAAAGAGCTCGAGCAGATCGATCGTAAAGTACAACCAGATCAGATCTTGCTGGTTTGCGATGCGATGACCGGCCAGGACGCCGTGAACAGTGCCCGGGCGTTCAACGATGCTCTGGAACTGGACGGCGTGATCCTCACCAAACTTGATGGTGATACCCGTGGTGGTGCGGCGATCAGCGTAAAGGAAGTGACCGGGGTTCCGATCAAATTCATCGGTGTCGGCGAACAACTCGATCGACTGGAACCATTCCATCCCGACCGAATGGCCGGGCGAATTCTGGGGATGGGTGACGTCGTTTCGCTGGTGGAACGTGCCCAGCGCGAGATGGATGCTGACGAAGTTGAGCGTCAGCAGAAGAAGATGGCTGCTGGCAAGTTCTCGCTGGAGGACTTCCAGAACCAGATGAAGATGATTCGGCGGATGGGGTCGCTGAAGGATCTGATGAAGATGATCCCCGGTCTGGGCGGGTTGATGGATTCGAACCCGGACATCGATGCCGAAGGGGACATGAACCGGATTGATGCCATCATCAGTTCGATGACCCCTTACGAACGGAACAATCCCGATCGGATCGATCGCAGTCGTCGGCACCGCATCGCTCGCGGAAGCGGTACCGAACCGGCTGATATCAACCGGTTGATTAAAGATTTCCAGAACATGTCGGGCATGATGCAGAAAATGTCCGGCCTGGGAATGATGGATCGCATGCGAGCGATGAGGGAGTTGACCAGCGGCGGATTGCTGAATCCAGGTGCACAGCTCGTTCCTCAGAAGGAACGGAGCAAGCGGGGACCGGCAGACCAGAAACTGGCGGATGAAAAGAAGAAGAAAGCTCGCAAAGAAGCCAAGAAACAGAGAAAGCGGAATCGCTAGTTGGCTCTGTTTGGAAAATGGGTTCGCTGTCACCCTCTGGCAGGCAGCGGTGACTTTGAAAATCGTCAATTAACGGTGGAATTTCGACAGAAGGAGAATTGAGTGGCAGTAAGAATCCGCATGAAGAAGATCGGACGAAAGCATCGACCGTTCTACCGCATCTGCGTGATGGACTCACGAGTTCATCGCGAAGGGATGGCGATTGAAGAAGTTGGCTGGTACGACACTTCGGTGGCCGACAAGTCGAAGCGAGTCAGCGTGAAGCTGGATCGCGTCGAATACTGGCTGTCGGTTGGTGCCAGTATGTCTGACCGAGTGGCAACGCTGGTGAAGAAAGTGAAGACGAACCGGTTTGGTGTCGCCGCCGCTCCTCCGCCGATGCTTGCTCCAAAGGTTCCCGCTCCGCCGGCAGCTCCGGAAGCTGAAGGCGAAGCACCTGCGGAAACTCCTGCTGAGTAAATAGATGCGGCGTATTCCGGAGGTCAATGACAGCCGGAATGTGGTTCCCAAAGCGCGTGGTCGATCGAGATGCGATTTGATGTTCTCAGTCTGTTTCCCGAGTTGTTTCAAAGCTATCTTCAACAAAGCCTGTTGAAGCTGGCGATCGAAAAACAACTGGTGGATGTCCGGCTGTGGAACATGCGCGACTGGGCGACTGATCGCCATAAGTCGGTGGATGACACTCCTTATGGGGGTGGGCCAGGGATGCTAATTGCCTGTCCTCCCGTGTATGCGTGTGTTGAAGCCGTCCAGGCGGAAGCCCCTTCACCGGGGCGACTGATCATGCTGACCCCTCAAGGGCGGCCTCTGAATCAGGCGCTGGTGCGGGAACTAGCCACTTACGAAAGATTGTTGTTGCTGTGCGGTCGATATGAAGGGTTTGATGAGCGGATTGCTCAGGGGTTGCAGCCACTGGAAGTTTCGGCGGGTGATTTCATCTGCAACGGTGGTGAAGTTCCGGCAATGCTGATCATTGACACGGTCATTCGACTGGTACCGGGAGTTTTAGGGGACGAGACGAGTAGCAAGTACGATTCGTTCAGTGAGGCGGGTTTGCTGGAATATCCTCAGTACACCCGTCCGCGAGAATTCCGGGGGATGACGGTTCCTGACATCCTGTTGAGTGGCAATCACGGTGAGATTGCTCGATGGCGGGAACAGCAAAGCCTGGAGCGGACGAGACAGCGGCGCGGCATTCCTTCTCAGGAGACGCCCGCGAATGGAAATGCCGAATAGTGACACAGGACGCAGACGGACGGCCCGTCGCGATGATTGAAAAACGAGTGACGGTCGGGCCGGTCGCGCCCCTTGATTGATTGGAAACAGACATGATTCCCAAGTTAATTCAGCAAGTTGAATCGAAACACCTGCGCCAGGACCCGCTGGTTTTCGAAATCGGTGATACGGTCGATGTTCACACCCGAATTCAGGAAGGCGACAAGGAACGCATCCAGATTTTCTCTGGAATCGTGATTGCTCGCCGAGGTGGCGGAACTCGTGAAAACTTTACCGTGCGTCGCATCGTCGCCGGTGAAGGTGTTGAGCGTACGTTCCCGATCAATTCTCCGAAGATCGCCAAGGTGGAAGTGAAGCGTCACGGTAAAGTCCGTCGCGCCAAGCTGTTCTTCCTGCGTGACCGCGTTGGTAAGGCGACCAAACTGGTCGAACGCGTTGACGTGGCAGAACGAGAAGCCGCAAATCAGGCCAAGAAGGCTCGCAAGGGCGGGGCTTCCTGATCGCCAGCGATTCAGATTGGAATGCAATACGAAAAGCCGAGGTTGCCGTAAGGTGGCCTCGGCTTTTTGGCTTATCGCAGAGGGTTTCACACCAAGACGCAAAGAGGAAGCCCTGCAGCGGTGATCAGATCCCGGCCTGTGAACCCGCGCAGAATCCAGATGCGGAGTTATTCAACGCAAAGACGCCAGGGCGCAAGGACGCAATCAGGAGTCCATGACGATTCTTTGATTTTTCAACTTTGCGTCTTGGCGTCTTGGCGTGAAACCGCGATTGGAAACGGCAAACAAGCGACTTGAGGTTCATGGCGCGTCTGCCGTCTGACGAGGTTTTGGTTTTCGCGATGGTTCGACTTCATGATCCGCGTCATTCAAGAGAACGACCTTGTAGCGAGGCTGGCGACTTTTCACGGAGCTCTTCTTTCGTTTGTGAGTTGTTGTCTTCCAGATACTTGCCAACTGCTGCAGCGGGCGACCGCTGGTACCGGACCAGCGCGTGAAAAGATCGTGTTTTTCGCAATCAACCCAGCGGAACTGCAGAAAAGTCACTCCGACAGCAAATCCGACAATGACACCAAGTAAGTGCAGAACGGGAGTACTCAGCGGGAATCGATTAATCGCTGCGATGAACAGATCCCAGCCGATGAACCAGAGCGAAAAATCCAGAATTCCCAGCTCATGATCACTCGCTGAAGCGAACGGCCCGTATTTATAGGCAGCCACGACCGTGAACGTGTTTTCAGGAGCCCATAGCAGTGCGATTGCCATCAATCCGCTGATCGCTCCCGAAGCTCCCAGGGCATAACGGATTTGGCCGTCGCTTCCTCCGAAACCGAACAGCGATTGAGCCGCAAAACTCCCAGAGACTGCCATCACCAGATACGTGAGCAGGAATCGCCACGAACCAATTTTCCCTTCGACGACCAGACCATAGGCCCACAGAAAGAACATGTTCCCGATGAGGTGGTAGATGTTCGCGTGCAGAAACGCAGATGTCACCCATTGAAGGGGATGCCAGCCGTTTCCAATACTCAACATCCACTCTTGCGGGTGGCCAACAAGGAAAAACAGTGCTGTGTTCAGGGCAATCAGCCCGACTGTCATGACCGGTAAGTGATAGATTGGTGCATCAGTTCCGATTGGAATCAGCATCTATGTACTCCCGGTCATCCTGTGCCGTCTTCCGCAGTAGAACGTGACCGAGCCTTGTCTGGATCACGAAATTCAACACGAATGTTGCCCTCGTTGCGAAAAAAGGGGACATCGCTCGGAGTGTCGGCCGACGATCAGCAACGGATACACAGTTTCGCAGAGGGTTTCACGCCAAGACGCAAAGAGGAGACCCGGTGGCAATGAGAATGCATCCCGTTTCAGTGTGGCGTCCCACGGGCATCGGACTGCAGCGTCTATCCCATGTTTCGACGCGACACGGAAGTGCGACACGCACTCGTGTTGGTACGATGAACGAGAGTAAAATCCGAATGCTGAGTTAATCAACGCAAAGACGCCAAGGCGCAAGGACGCAATGAAGATGCCATGAAGATTCTTTGACTTCAATCTTTGCGTCATAGCGTCTTTGCGTGAAATCACATTCCGAACGGAATACGCTTTTTTCAACCCGCTTGCTGCAATCGTTCAACCTCACCGGACAATCCGCTGCAGCCTTTCCGCAGGCTTGTAGTTATCAATAGTCACTTCGAATCCGCGTTCTTCCATGTCATCTGTGGCTCTATTTCCTCAGTGAAAAAGGATTGGACGCGAAAACTCCCTGTTATGGACCTCATCAAAGTGATTCACAACTCGGGCAACAGCCGGTCGCGACCTTGCCATTGTCCGTGCTCCGAGATCGGCCGGAAACGGAGTGTTGTGAATTCGTGGTGGAAGTCCTTTCGATTGCGTTCTCGCATGGCATTAACGTGCCGTTGGGCCGCCGCGGACTGGGATCGACCGTGCACCATGTCGGTCATGGCCTGCTGAGTCTTCCAGATGCTGAATGTCGAAAGGGTCCCAATCGGACGCATCGCTGCGAGTGTGATTGTCGTCGCAGGATCATCACGCACCTGCTCTTCAACCGGTTTGCCCCAGCGGATGAACCGAAATGCCTGGGAAATCCTGAGCCGGGCCAGAGTGACCGCCACCACTGGACGTTGATCATCGTACTCATGAGCCACCAGAGGCAGACCGTCCAGTTCGTGGATATAGCCCCAACGGCGCAAGAACTCCATCCGAACGTGCCAGCCCTTCGCGAGTGCTTTCCCCAGTCGATCTGATCGCAGAAACTCGTCAATCGCATCTTCGTGCTGCCACGCCGCAAACATCGCGATCTGAGATGGCCGATACCGCGACGGCAGGGCAATCGGCATCCCCAGCCTCATCGGTATCATGCATTCAGCATGTACCAGCCCGGGGGTCGACCTCGCGCAGGGTGGCCGCAAAAGTCCCCGCAAGGTCGCTGCAATCCCACACTCTGCGAGATGAAAAGAGAAGTAGTTCATCATGATCGATCTACCGTACAGACGATAATGATCTTAACAGCATTCTTATTGGAACCTGAGACGCCCTGTCCGGATCAGTGCGGATCAGCGACTTGGTTCAGAGGCCGGATTGAGGCATTTTCGCAGCGGAAATGCCCGATCTGCAGATTCGTAAAGCAATTCAAAATCGCTTTGAATCACCTCGATCTGACTTTGAATCTCAGCAACTGCAGCAGCCATCACTCGTTCTCGTTCGGCGACGCTGAGAACACGAGGGCTGAGACTGTAGTTCTCGGGCGCGTTCGCGGGTGGGGACAGTCGATCGGTCCGCAACGCGTTCTGGACACCTCGCCCCGCAGTCAGTTCCACCTTCGCTTGTTCGAGCAACTGCTGATAGGAAATCCGCAACTGATCACGCAAGGATTCGGGCGACTTCAATAACTGACAGACATCCACATCCAGAGTCTTTTGTGAACCGATGACAGGTTTTGTTGAGATCGATATCAGATAAAGCGTGGCGATATCACCCGCCGCTCCTGACTGGCCTCCAAATGTGAAATTCTGGGAATATGACTGAGTTCCTGATTGCGACCAACGGAGTCCTGGCCTGGGCTTCTGCCCCTGTACCCAGCCGTAATCCCAGCGGATTTCACAGCTCTCGTTCTGTCGCCCGGATCGCGGATAGATCGCACCATGCATCGTGTAATAGTCGACGGCGGCACGCCACCCGGTTTCCGGTGGGTTCCAGACAGCATTGATACCCAGCCCGACGATCGTGTCATGTGTGGTGGGGGAAGGCGAATCTGCATTGAAATAGGCACTCATCGCCATGCAATGCATCTCATTCGATCCGCGATAGTTGACCGGATTTCGGCCCTTGTCAGCAAAGCTCGCCCACTCGGAGAAATAGACTCCGCGCGCCTGAATGGAATCAAACGTCTGATACGGACGAAGGTGCCAGGTTTGTTTCACAAATGAATTACAGACCGCATCCATCCGTCGAAACTTTTCCCCGAGTTTTTCGTCAGGGAACCTCATTTCGTCGACAGGAAGCTTTCTGACCGAAACAGGTTCTTCCGACGTTGAGGCGGCACTGAACAGCGCTAAAGCACCACAGCAGACAAGCAGATTGGAAACTTCTCGAATTCGAATGACGGACATGATGTGGGACCACTCCGCAATGAATCAAATCGTTACTCCTCGTCGTCATCCTGACGATGGCGTTTGCGATCGAGTTCAGCTCGCTCGTGGTTCAACCGGTCTTTCAAATCCTGTTCGCGCATTTCCTGATCGCGGCGCAGTTCTGCCTGAGCGGCACGTTGTTCTGCCGTCATTCGCTCGTTTCCAGAATCCTTTCCGGATAACTGCTGAATTTCGCTTTCCCAGGCCGCCAGTTTTGACAGTCCGTTTCCGGCCGCGGGCGTTGGCTTATCGTCACTCACGACCTGTTCGACCGACTGAATGGAACTGGAATCAGTCTCTTCGTCTTCGACATGCGAGTCTTCTTCGGCAGCATGCTGGTCCTGATCCGATGAGTCATTTCGATGCTGCCGGTTCGTCCACGTCCGAACAGTAGCTGCCTGGTTGCGTCGAGTTTCTCGCGAGTCTCGCGTTACCGATTCCACAGGCGTTGCCGATGTCTGCGTCGTGTGATCGAGCGTCGCCTTACGGTCGCGGGCATGCAATGCAGCAGCCGCGTCGTCGCGCTCACCCAGTCGGGTTTCGTCCTTCCATTCGGCCTCTTCCAACAGTCGTAATGATTCTCCAACGGAAAGGATCGGAGGGACATTCAACCCTTCGAATGAGGGGCGAGGGGAATTCAATTCGCGTAACAGCGCCACTCGGGCAGCGCGACGATCACTGATCGCGAAACTCACTAGTGTGACCAGAAATGCCAGACCAACTGCACAGATCAGGCCAATCATGTACGGGACAATCGCATCGGTCGAAGGGACTGCGTTCGGCGGAAGGTACGGAACGACGCGGCTGGCAATCAGCGTCGGGGCGACGTGCATTCCACCCTTAGAGGGATATCCCTCACGCTTAAAGAAGTAGCCGGTGACCCGCACCTGTTTTCTCAGGTTATCGCCAGGTTCAAGTTCCCTTGGCAACTTCGTGAAAACAACTCGAAACGGGTTACGATCCGAATCTGGAGTGAAGATCCAGGCTTCGTACAGGGTTCGCAGTCCGTATTCGTTTGGTCCCGCCTGAAACTCGTAAAGTCGCCAGAGTTCACCTTGTATGGTGATAGGTTCGCCACGATACCGATCAGGTTCGGTCATCAGGTTGATATACATCACATCGGTAAAGCCAGCCCGTTCCAGTTCTACGGGATTAACTCGGCTGGTGTGGTAGACGAGGCGATAGTAAGCGTCGGCCTCGTCGCGACGGATCCCGAGCGTATTGTCCTTCACCCGGCGCAGGATGCCGTGATCAAAGGTTGTCTCCAGGCGAGCGATCTCCTGATCAAGACCATCACCGCTTTCGCTGGGTTTGGTTTCCTGTCCAGGAACCGTCCAGGGATTCCGTCGCTTCTTTGGGTCCGCCTGATCTGGATCGGACGATTCCTCTGGGGGACTCAAGAATTCATCAGGCTTCAACCCCTGGCCATCGGGATCGTCCTCAACCTTGAAGACATCGGGATCGGGTGAGCCTGGAAGCGCTGGTCCCTTGGCGTTGCGATTTTTTTGATTCTGAAACGAAGTCATGACGAACATGACCACGCCAAACATCGCCACAAATCCCAGCATTCGCAGTTGCAAACGGCGATTCATATGCGGCGGCGTTGAATTCGAAACCTCGAAACGCATGCGAGTCCGACCGATGTGAAGGAAGGAAAACTGCGAGTTCCGGCGAGCTCACCGCAACTCAACTTCAGGACGGAGAGTTTATCAGGTTTCGCCAGCCTCACAATGTGATTCATCGAGTGATTCACAGATTCTCGACCAGACAATCGCCAATTCTGATGCCTGAAGTTCCTCGGTCCGAAGCGTTCCATCGTCCAGAAAGTGCCGTGTGGCGGTCTGCATCAAGCCACTTTCAAAAGACGAACAGGCCGAGCGATGCGTGAAACACGGCGGAGAGAACCGCCAGGTCTGGCGCGAGTCGTACCTTCATGTCGCATCGGAACATGGTTTAGACGCGACAGTATATTGTCCACTGGAAGCCACACTGAAGTTGGCCTCGCCCTATTCGTCTCCCAGATCGTCGTCGGAATCTTTTTTCGGTCGACGCTTCTTGACCGCGGGAACTTCAGATCGACGAAAGACCGCTACGACATCTTCGATCGGAACAACGTACAACAGATTGTCCGATTCAAAGTCGACGGGGATCGCGTTCTTGGGATGAAACAGCACCTTGTCGTATTTGCGGACCGGAAAATCGTGATCCCGCTCGATCTGCACGCTGATTTCGACAACGCGTCCAGTGATCGTGGGGATCTCTGCCTGGTCCGGCAATACGATTCCACCGCGAGTCTTCTGACGCGCTTCGTCCTTGCGGATCAGGATCCGCTTTCCGAGTGGTTCTACGTAATCTGTCACAACCAGGCTCCATTTCCATATCAATTATTCAGTGGGAAATGATGGGCAGATTACACGGCGCCGTCAACCATTCGATTGCCAAACATCTGCGGCCTCTGGTGCGTTGTCAAAGTATCGGGAAACCATTCCGTCCACAGTTCGGTGACTGTCCCCGCTTGAAATCCGAGGTTGGTGATCAGATGGAAATCAAAAGCTCGGCTTCTGTGCTTGGATCAATGTTCGCTGTCGAGTACAAACCTGCGGTCAGCCGATTTTCCACGTTTCAGAACAGGCACCGACGGCGGTGATTCATCGAGTCTGCGGAGGTATTCATGACGATTCAGCAGTTGTCTGACGAACAGATTCGTGACTGGACAGTCGAACAAAAAGACCGGTGGTGGTTCGAAAACGTCTACCGCGGAAACATGCCGCAACTGACCTTGCGAGCCGCCCTCACCGGATTCGTTCTGGGAGGATTGCTGTCGGCAACCAACCTTTACATCGGCGCCAAGACAGGCTGGTCGCTGGGGGTTGGAATTACCTCGGTTATCCTGGCGTTCGCGTTTTTCAAAGTTCTGCAGCAGCTGGGGGTCAGTGAGTTCACGATCCTCGAAAACAATGCCATGCAGTCAATCGCAACATCGGCCGGATACATGACCGCTCCCCTGACGTCATCACTGGCTGCATACATGATCGTCAATCAGGTCATGCTTCCCTGGTGGCAGATCATCACCTGGAATATTGCCCTATCGATCCTGGGGGTTCTATTTGCATTTCCGATGAAGCGGCGGTTTATCAATGACGAACAGCATCCGTTTCCCGAAGGCCAGGCCGCGGGAGTTGTCATGGATACCCTCCATTCTTCCGATGCCGCAGTCGGCCTGTTTAAAGCCAAGGTCCTCGGCGCTGCAGCAGGACTCGCTGCGTTTATCAAGTTCTGCCAGGCGGGAGGAATTCAGACATTCCTGCAGACGTCGATTGGTATCGCCAAGGACAAAGTCTGGCATCTGCATGAAGAAATCTTCGAGCTGGTGGGTTTGGTTGGTGATCGAACTCCTACCTGGTTCGGGACAAAAATGCCTCAACTTACCATTAACCCGTCCTTCGATCTGGCCATGATCGGTGCCGGCGGACTGATGGGGATTCGCGCAGGCGTGTCGCTGATGATCGGCGCGGTCTTGAACTATATGGTCCTGGCTCCGTGGATGATCGCGATGAACGAAATCCACCCCAGTCCAAGCGACGGTGTCTCTTATGGATTTCGACAGATCACTCTCTGGTCTCTGTGGCCGGGAGTCACCGTGATGGTGGTGGCGTCGTTTGTTTCGTTCCTATCCAAGCCCGATGTGATCAAAGGAGCTTTCCATAGCCTGACAGGAAAGCGGTCCGATCATGACGTTTTGAAAGACATTGAATTCCCGCCGTGGATTTCCGTCGTCGGCATTCCGATCATGAGTGTCATCGTCGCCGTGATGGGATGGTATTACTTCAATGTCCCCATCTGGGCCTCCCTGGTCGGACTCCCGCTGACCTTCGTTCTTTCGCTGATCGCCGCCAATTCGACAGCACTGACAGGTGCGACTCCCGTCGGTGCCACCAGCAAGATCACTCAACTCTTTTATGGACTCGTTCGTCCAGGTGACATTCAATCGAATCTGGCGACGGCCGGTATCACTGCTGAAGTTGTCAGCAATTCCTCCAATCTGCTGATGGATATCAAGCCCGGCTACATGCTGGGCGCAAAACCTCGTCAACAGGCCATCAGTCACATTATTGGCATTTTCAGTGGAGCGATCGCCAGCACATTCCTGTTCTACGCACTGTTCACTAACAACTATGACCCGGCAAAGCCAGAAACGATTGAGACAATCCAGAGTAAAGAATTCCCGATGCCTTCAGTCATGGCGTGGCGCGGCGTGGCTCAGGTTTTGACTTCGGGACTGGACAAGCTGGCTCCTTCGATTCGTTACGCCGTCGTCGTCGCGGCACTCATCGCCCTGGCTATGGAAGTGACACGGATTGTCAGCCGCAACCGCCTGCCGCTTTCGCCCGTGGCCATTGGACTCGCATTCGTCATCGATTTCGGCTCGGCACTCTCCATGTTTGCGGGATCACTGCTGTTCTGGATCCTCGGCGTCGGTCGCGTGAAAGAAGAACAGGCCTCCAAAAACCTCTTCGTTGAAAATCACGAACCGATTTGCGCGGGAATCATCGCAGGAGCAAGCCTGATGGGGATCGCCGATGCAATCACAACTGTGTTTCTCCTGAAAAACTAAGGTCTACCATGGCGACATTGCTTTCTCGGTTCCTTCGTTATGTACGAATTGACACACAATCCGACGAAACCAGTACCACTTACCCCAGCACGGCCAAGCAACTGACACTCAGTCGGATGCTGGCCAATGAATGCCGTGACTTGGGTCTGGTCGATGTCACCTGCGACGAATTCGGGATCGTCATGGCGACGGTACCCGCCACCGTCGCCGGTTCTGTTCCTGTGATCGCGCTTGTCGCTCACGTCGACACATCGCCCGAGTACTCTTCAGTCAACGTCAATCCACAGATTCACGAAGCTTATGCCGGTGGAGACATCGTCCTCCCCAAGGATGGCAAGGTTTTGCGAGTCGCCGAAAACCCGGAACTGAATCACTGTCTGGGGCACACGGTCATCACAACAGATGGATCAACGCTGCTTGGATCCGACGACAAATCGGGTGTGGCCGTGATCATGTCTGCTGCGGCCGAACTGATCCGACGTGGCAGCGAGTTCCCGCATGGACCGGTTCGTCTCTGCTTCACCTGTGACGAAGAAATCGGCCGTGGAACCGACAAGGTCGATCTGCAAAAGCTCGGTGCACACGTCGCATATACGCTCGATGGAGGTGGCCGCGACGAAATCGATTCCGAAACATTCTCGGCCGATGGAGTCAAAGTCACTGTCAAAGGCATCAACACGCATCCTTCTGTCGGCAAAGGCGCGATGGTCAATTCCATTCGCATCCTCAGCACGTTTATCTCAAGACTGCCGACAGCCAGGCTGTCTCCCGAGACCACCGATGGACGTGATGGTTTTATCCATCCCTATCACATTGAAGGGGGAGTTGCTGAAGCGAGTGCCCGCCTGATCCTGCGCGACTTCGAAACCGAAAACCTGACTCAACAGGCCCGCCTGCTCGAATCGATTGCCGAGTCGTTGCGAGCCGAACATCCACGAGCCCAGATCCTCGTCGAAGTTCGACCACAATACCGCAATATGCGGGAAGGTCTGGCTGTTGAGCCACGAGCCATCACCAAAGCCGTCGATGCCATGAAGTCGCTGGGGCGAGTCCCCAAGCTGAACATCATCCGCGGGGGAACCGACGGCTCGCTGCTGACAGCCAAGGGCCTGCCGACCCCGAATCTGTCCACTGGGGAGCATAATCCTCATTCGCCTCTGGAATGGACCAGCCTGGAAGAAATGCAGGCTGCGGTTGACGTACTCGTTCAGCTTGCGAACGAGTGGGCCAAGTAATGGCTCAGGAAAACAAACTGCTGCGCCAGGCGTTAAAATCGTGGTTCCTGATCAGCCTCGTCATCCTGCTCCCGCTGGGGATGGGATGGGGATGGTGGACCTCCGACGCCTGGCGCCAGTCAACCGTCGGACGTGTTGATCCGGCGATGACAACGATCACGATCCTGTTCCTGATGGCCTTCAGTCTGGACAGCAGCAAACTGCGAGAGTCCTTTCGATCACCAGGCCCGGTGATCTGGGGAACACTCGTCAACATTGGCATTCTGCCGCTGATTGCCTGGCCGCTGACAAGCCTCTTTTCGCTCACCGATTTTTCACTCGGCCTGATGATCGCTGCTGTCGTCCCGTGTACTCTTGCCACCGCTTCCGTCTCGACGCGTCAGGCACATGGGAACGATGCCGTTTCGCTGCTGGTCACCCTGCTGACCAACCTGATCAGCGTGATTCTGACACCACTCTGGCTGAAATGGACGATCTCGGTCGAAGCGGACATCGATCCGCTGCCCGTCATCATGAATCTGTCGATCAACGTTCTGTTGCCAACAATCCTGGGTCAGGTCTGCCGTTATTGGTCTGTGCTGGATCAGTTTGCCAGGAAGCATCGATCTGGCATCGGGATCATCGCTCAGACTCTCGTCTTGCTGATTGTGACCAAAGCGGCGGTCGAAGCGGGAGGTCGTCTGCAGAGTCAACAGGTCTGGCCATCAGGTTTCGACTTCACTCTGCTGCTGGGAGCGTGTGCCGGAGTCCATCTGCTGGGCATGCTGATCGCCGAAGCAGGTGGACGAGCGTTAAATCTTACGCGAGCTGATCGAGTGGCAACGCTCTTCGCGGGGAGTCAGAAAACATTGCCGGTGGGACTGCTGCTCGCCGCAATGCCAGCAATCACAGGCGACCTGACATTGCCGTTCATCACGTTTCCGATCCTGTTGTTTCATGCGATTCAGTTGATGGTCGATTCAGCCATCGCTGACCAATTGGGGCGGCGAGTGAGCGTGAACTGATATCGCAGGGTGACGGTATCCCGGCAATCGCTTTCTCATAGGGGTGGAGTCATCGTTACCCAGATCTTTAACTCTCGGTTGGGTGGCGATGTCGCAATCAACGGATGTTCGTGGGCTTTCAGCCCACAGGGAATGACACGTTTCGAAAACGCCGAAGTGTCACTGTCTTCAACTCCAACGGAGTTGTGTCTTAAAGCCCAGGGTTGCTCACGAAGTGAGCTACCCTGGGTTTAGGCGATTCCGACCATGTACCCCAACGGGGTTCCGTCATTATTCTGGACGTAACCCATTCTGGGTAACTGAGTCTCCTGCACGCGTTTCCCAAGGTAGCCGCGAAACGCGGCAACGTTGGGCTATATGACGAAACTCCTTCGGAGTATTTGTGACGGCACGCACCCCGAAATCAGTCCCATTGGGCATTGACTCTGCGTGACCGTGCCTGCGCATGTCAAAAACAAAAAAGCCCCTGAATCGCAGTTCTCGGCAATGATTTACGCAGGAAATCAGCCGGAACGCGCTAGCGTCCGGTTCTCTTTTCGAGTTCAATTGCGCCGCGCGCCGTCTCCAGAAACCGGACGCTAGCGCGTACCGGCTGATGGTCCAATTCTCTTCAAACCGTACACGCGATCCTGCGCTGGTTCGTGACCTCGGTGGTCAGATTTTGCAACCACGGATTTCACGGATGACACGGATAATGGCGGGGGTATCAGAAAACCTACTTCACAATGCCAAAGCAAATTAAATCAACAGGCCGTAGCGCGTACCGGCTGATGGGTTGAAACTAGAAAACTTGTCATCCTGAAAACCTGTTTGGAACAACGTCAATTCGGAGTTGGACCATCCCACGGTTCGAACGATCACAAGCGGCAAACATCGTGACGAACCACCGACCAACTTTACGCCAGCCCATGTCAAAAACAAAAAAGCCCCTGAATCGACATGGTCATGACGATTCAGGGGCTCAAACATTATTGCTCGATCAACCGATCACCCAGGCGACAGCAGCTTCGGCGCTGGCCTTGGCTTCGACCTTCAATTGGTCTGCTGCCTTGGCTGACTTATATGCGGCTTCCACCACCTTGGGGGCAGCAGCTTCGTCTGCCAGCAGGAGCGGATGAGGTGCCAGCAGAGCCAGGACGCCGGGGAGATCGCCGTAGCGAACTGCTCCCGGAAGGAGCATTGGATCGCGAATGTCCGTGATGCTGCCAAACCGGAACCCGCTGGTTCCCACCGCAACTTTGTTCACCGCCGACCCTGCCTGGAAGGCTGCGGCAGCCACCAGGGCTCCCGATTGTTTTCCCAAGCCGATCAGGTGAACCCCGGCCGGTTCGTACTTGCTAAACCGGCAGAACGCGACCAGCGTCAGGATGTCGTGGACTCGCTGTGAAAACAGCGGATGGTTGTACCCCAGCGTATAGCCCGCGAATTCTCGCGGGTTCTGGACACGACGCGTTGTCGTGACCGGTTGGCCGTCGGCCAGGAACTCGCCCTGATACAACAGGTCCGGCAAAGCAACCGAAACCCCGGCATCGAGAAGTTTCTGAACAGCAGGCTTTGGCGTACCGTTGTCGTTCAGCAAACCATCTTTCCCGTCGTCGGAAACCCAGATGACAACCTGCTTGTTCCAGTTTTTGGGCAGGTAGAACAGCGTGGGAACTTCTTCGCCCGCTTTACCGATGCGAACAAGCGTGTTGAATCGCATCAGGTCCTCACCATCAGACTTGAAGGTGTTCGTCTGAGTGAAATCGTCCTTGCCGGGCAGCTTACGTCCAATCAGAACATCCCACGCGCCACCAATCACCCGCTGGTATTCTTTCAGCGAAGCATCGTCCGTTGGCGTCAGTTGAGCGAACTGAGCGTCCTGGTCCTTGGCAAACCCTCGCAGAATCCGCAGTTCGTTTTCCGCAGTTGCTTCGGGCTTCTTGTGATCGCCAGTCCAGACGGTCGCTTCTTCGGTCGTCAACGGTGTGAAATCGCGTTCGACAATCGGCCCCTGAATACCAAGATTCAGGTAGCGATTAAAGAATTCGTACATCATCAGTCGCGATGGCTGATTGTAATTGTGCGGGAACGGCAGGTACTTACCCATGACCTTGTCGGGAACACCGAGCAACGCGTAATGCTGCTTGAGTTCCGGCAGGCCCTTGGTTTCGAGTTCCTTCGTCCAGTCGTCCGCAGCAGACATACCGAGTGGTCGCGGAGCGATCAGTGCGGCCAGCTCAATGTTCCCGGTTCCAACTCGCAGATACGTTGCGTTTTCGCAGGTGCATCCGCCCTGCATTGCGGTTGAGACCATCACAGCGGGGAAGAATGCCGACGGACGACTGTCGACAGCCCCCAGGATAAATGTCTGCGTCCCGCCGCCGCTGGCACCGGTAACACCAATCCGGCTGGGATCGACATCGTCCAGAGCACTGATCCAGTCGAGGGCGCGTATCGAGTTCCATGTCTGCAGGCCGAGCGAGTGCAAACATCGCATCTCTGATTGAGCACTGTACATGCCCCACCGATCAGGACTGCTGAGATCATCGCGTTGTTTGGCGAATCCATGAATCAAACCCGCTGGCAGCGGAGCACTGGAGTCTGCCACGCCGAGCATGTCATAGAGGAAGACGACGCAGCCCATTCGAGCCAGTTGCACACAACGAGCCTGCAGGGGATGACGTCCCGATTCGAAGGTCTCGGCCTTGGACTTCAATTCACCTTCAAATGTTTTGTCGTTGTGCCGATGGAAGCGTCCGTCGGCCCAGTGTCCGTGTGGACAGAGTACTGCCGGACGTTTTCCCTTCGCAGAGGCTTTGGGACGATACAGGCTGCCGGTACAGTACAGCCCGTCACCTGTCTGCAGGATGACTCGTTCGACGGTGTAATCATCACGTTCGACTTTGCCATGAACGACGGCGTTCAGCGGTTGTTTGGTTGGTATCGGCCAGATCCCACAGGCCACCATCACCTGACGCCGAACATATTCCGCTCGCTTTTCCCATTCAGCGACGGTTGCCGATGGCTGAAATGGGAAATAGCCGTTCAAGTCCTTAAGATCTCCCAGACGGCGATCATTCGGCAGAATGACGCGAGGCCGCGCTGCTTCTGCGCGACGGGGAGTGTTCAGCGTGGTCGCAGCCACGGTCGCTGCAGCAATTTGAAGGGCAGTACGACGACTGATCGGCAGGCGTTCGGTCATAATGTGAACTCTCTTGGGGACAGAAATCTTTCGAACGGATCGGTCGGTATCATAGAAATCAATTGATCCCGATGCGAGTTCGCGGAAGTTTTCGGTTGGGACGAAATTAAAACTTCCGAATCGGAAATTGATGCGGCGGTACTGTGCGTCGTTTCGTGACTGTACATGTACCGTGCGACGTGAAGAGATCCTGAAGTGTGACGAAGTTGCCCGACCTTTACTGCGGGTGGACGTGGTTTCGGCGAATTAAAAAGTTCCCATCGAAAGGTGGATGGTATGTGGCGACGTGGTTTGGCAGTTGGCGGAGTGCTGTGTCTGGCCCTGGTGGTCGTGGCGTTGTCTCAGGATCGTCGCGGCCCGCGCGGATTCGGTCCGCCGATCGACAACGTTGCGTTGCTGAGCATGCCGGAAGTTCAACGTGAACTCGGTCTGGATGACGCTCGGCAGAAGCAGGTCGGCGAATGGATCGGGCAGACGCAAGAACAATTGCGTGCCGCCAATAGCGACATCAATTTTGCGGAACTCGGTACCGCAACCGAAGAAGAACGCGAAAAGGTGGTGGGGCAGTGGCGAGCCAAGACCGAAGGGGTCATGAAGCAGGCGGACGAAAAGTTGCGGTCGCTGCTGGAACCGAAACAATTTGAGCGACTGTTGCAACTGCGCTGGCAGCGTGAAGGTGTTCAGGCGATGCTGCGAGACGACATCGCACAGAAACTGAAGTTGACGGATGCCCAGCGCGAGAAACTGCGAAATCAACCGCCCGAAGCATTCGCTCCGTTCGCCCCTCCCGAAGTTCGTAAAGAAGCCGTTGCGAATGTGCTGGCCGTGTTGACGGATGCCCAGCGAGCCCAGTGGAAGGAAATGCAGGGAGCCGAATTCCAGTTCCCAGAAATGGGCTTCGGCCCAGGTGGTCCCGGAGGCCCCGGCGGTCCGGGTGGCATGATGGGTCAGGAGCGAAAACTGGTCGCTCAGTTCGACAAAGATGACGATGGTCGACTGAATCGCGCCGAACGCGATGCCGCTCGTGAATTCCTCAAGAAAGATCGAGGGGCTGGCGGTGGTCGCGGCTTTGGTCCTCAAGGCCCTGGTGGCTTTGGTCCGCAAGGGCCCGGCGGCTTCGGTCCTCCTGGATTTGGCCCGCCACGCGGTTTTGGTCCCCCTGGCGGTCCGGGTGGCCCGGGCCCAGGTGGTCCCGGAGGCCCAGGTGGTCGCCCTGGGTTCGGTCAGCGAGATGAAAAGCCGACGCCCGGTCCACGGATCAGTCCCGCCGATGTCCGGCCGATTTCGGACACCAATCTGTATGAACCGACAGTACTGCGAACGATCTTCCTGGAATTCGAAGATCCGGACTGGGAAACAGAACTGGCAGACTTCAACAATACCGACGTCGAAGTTCCCGCCACAGTCACTGTCGATGGCGTGAAGTATCCTAACGTCGGAGTTCACTTCCGAGGGATGTCTTCCTTCGGAATGGTGGGTGCCGGTTCCAAGCGTTCGTTGAATCTTTCGTTTGACTTCGTCGATGAAAAGCAGCGGTTATACGGTTACAAGACCTTGAACCTGCTGAATTCCCACGAAGATCCCACATTCCTGCATTCTGTGCTCTACCTTGAGATCGCTCGCAAATACATCCCGGCCCCGAAAGCGAATTTTGTGAAGGTCGCGATCAACGGTGAAAGCTGGGGCGTGTACGTGAATGCTCAGCAGTTCAACAAAGAGTTTCTGACAGAGAACTATCAGACATCCAAGGGAGCACGCTGGAAGGTCCCGGGAAGTCCCATGGGGCGGGGTGGCCTGGAATATCTGGGTGACGATCCTGCGGCTTACAAATCGCGCTATTCACTGAAGACCAAGGAGAGTGACAAGGACTGGCGAGCCCTGATCACGCTCTGCAAGACTCTGAATGAAACGCCTCCGGAAAAGCTGGAAGAGGCTCTGGAACCCCTGCTGGATATTGATGGCGCTCTCTGGTTCCTCGCTCTGGAAAATGCCTTGATCAATAGCGACGGCTACTGGATTCGCGCCAGCGACTACTGCATCTATCGCGATGACAAAGGCAAGTTCCACATTGTCCCCCATGACTCGAATGAAACATTCCAGCCAGGCATGGGTCCTGGAATGGGTGGTCCGGGAGGCCCCGGTGGCCGTCCCATGGGTGGATTCGGTGATCTGTTTGGTGGCGGACGAGGTCGTCCTGGCGAAGGAAGACCTGGTGAAGGAAGGCCCGGCGAAGGTGGGCCTGAAGGACGCCCGCGTGAACCGGGGCCGAATGGTCCAGGTCCACGAGGCGAAGGACCTCGCGGTGATGGCCCCAGAGGCGACGGGCCTCCCGGCGCTGGACCTCAGGGACCACGGGGTGGAGGCTTGGAACTCGATCCATTGATTGGCCTGACCGATAAATCCAAGCCCCTCCGCAGCAAATTGCTGGCGGTTCCCAGCATCAAAGCCAGGTATCTCGCTCACGTCAAAACGATTGCCGAAGAATGGCTCGACTGGCAGAAGCTGCAACCTGTCGTCGACCGCTACGTCACCCTGATCGATGCCGAAATCAAGGCCGATACTAAGAAGCTCTCTTCGTACGAAGCCTTTCGACAAACGGTATCGGGCGAGGCCGCACCAGCCACCGAAGGACGACGTCCTCACATGTCCTTGAAAGCCTTCGCCGAACAGCGGCGAAAGTTCCTGCTGGCTCACCCCGAGATCAAGGGACAGTGATTCGAATCAGATAGTTGAAGTCCAGAGACAAGGGCCGGGAGTGAAGCAATCTCAATCCGGAGGTGTTGCTTCACCCCGCAGGTCTCACTTCCATTTGAAGATTCTCGGGAAATAGGTGGCAGACAAGGTTATCCATGTCGTTTTCTGTCGGTTGTGTGGCGATGTCGCAACCATCGGCTGTTCGTGGGCTTTCGGCCCATACGGAATGACGGAGTGTGTGATGTCGAGAGTGCACCGTCTCTCTACTTGAAAACGTTGATTGCGAAGCTTCACCCCGTCCCTTGACTCGCTTCAACTCCCTTTTTGCGATCGCTCAATCCAGCCGCAGCAGCACGAATTTCAGATACCGAAATTCGGGCAGTGCCAGCGGGCTGGGATGGTCTGGGGGTTGTCCCTGGATCGACACGACTGTTGCTCTGCGGCGTGCCTCAGAGATTCCTTCTTCGCAGATCTTCAGAAACATCTCCAGATCGATGTGACTGGAACAGGATGCGGCTGCCAGCAAACCACCAGACGATGTCAGTCGAGCTCCACCGCAGATCAGTGTCTGATAGGCCGCGGTAGCACGCGACACAGACTCATGGTTGGGAGCAAACGACGGGGGATCGACGATCGTGATCTCCCAGCGTCGCTTTCTCGACCCGGCCTGCGACAGGAATTGAAAGGCATCGGTGGCAATCGGTTCGTGTGCCGACGGGTCCAGGCCGTTCAAGATCCAGTGGTCATGAGCCGCTGTCACAGCAGGCTGTGCGAGGTCGACCGTCGTCACCTGTGATGCTCCGCCGATCCCCGCAGCGATCGAAAAGCCACCTGTGTACGAAAAGAGATTCACCACCGATCGGCCCTGGGCGAGGGACCGGATCAGGTGCCTGTTATCTCGCTGATCGAGAAAAAAGCCGGTCTTCTGACCATGGACAATATCCGCCGTGAACTTCAGGCCCCGTTCGAGAAACTCGACCGGCTGACGAGGTTCTTCACCCACGAGAACCCGACCCTCGCGTCCCCGCTCCTTCCGTCGCTCGTACACAGTCTTGATTGAGGCATGGTTCTTCAGCCAATCGGCAATCCCCTCGGCGTTCCAGAACCCGCAGGGGCCAGCACCGTCCAGTTTTAACACCGCAGTGTCACCGTAACGATCTATCACCAGGCCCGGGGTCGAATCTCCTTCGCCATTCACCAGTCGATAACCCGTTGTCTGGCTATCGAACAAAGCCCGACGCAACTCATAGGCTTTCCGCAAGCGATTCTCGGCCCAGCGATCGTCGAGATTCGCTTCACCGTCAGTATCGCAGACTCGAAACGCGAGGGGCGAGTTGGGATCGTACATGCCGACCGCCACCGGTTGACCTTTGCGATTGTCCATCAGCACCGCAGGCGAACCCGCCGGCGCCCGGGGAAAATCGCGCAGGGCTTCGGCATAGACCCACGGGTGACCTCGTTTGATGGTCCGCGCCAGATCTCGATTCAGACGCAGCTTGATCGGCGCGGCAGTGTTCAGCAGTGGCATCGTGATTAACCCGCCTGCTGTCGAGTCCACTCGGCCCATGCCTCGCAGACTTGTTCCGGCGATGCAGAACCAGTGGTTCCGAGTTGCTGCACAGTTACCGATGCTACCAGATTCGCCATCAAAGCCGCTTCCACAGGTGTCGCCCCGCTCGACAGTGCCAGTACGGCACCCGCAGTCGCACTGTCACCAGCACCTGTCGGATCAATCGGCCCCTTCACCCTGACACCAGGGACCAGCGTCCCCGTTGAGTCACCCGCCAGAATGCCTCGCTCAGCACACGTGATAAAGACAGACGCTCCGATTTCCTGACGGATCTCTGGAAGGACTCGACGCAGTTCCTCCAGTGAGACCTCTTCACCGACAGCAGGATTCAGCTTGTGGATCGCTTCGAACTGATTCGCCTTGATGGTGACATTCCGGAACTTCCGGATGAACCGGCGGCTGTCAGCCCAGAACAAAACCTTTGGGAATCGTCTGGCGAATTCCGCGACGCGATCCCGCAGCACGGCTGTGACAACTCCGCAGTCTGGCAGTTCCACCTGATCCATCACAATCAGGGCATCGACACTCGGGAGGACTCGTTCGAGTTCCGCGGCAATCCGATCAACGATTGAGGAGGGGGTCGGCACTCGATTCTTGGTGTCGTACCGAGAATGCTCACCTGCCAGTCCAACGACATTGCGATCACACGGCTTCAGATAAGTCGGAGTCATCAGTTCTGGACAGCGAAGCAGTGATTCGGTTGAGCACCCCAGTCGATTCAAACCTCGGCAGACATCAAACGCTTCGCCGTCGTCACCGATGGCACCGACAGCATGCATCTGGCCGGCGCCGAGTGCTGCGAGGTTATTCACGACGGTCCCCGCCGCACCAGGGCTGCGTCGAATGGCAACCACCTGATGTGCCACGCGGCCTGTTTCCAGACTCGGTTCCGCCAGTTCCGGATCGACTTCCAGATACTTATCGAGAAAAAAATCGCCCAGCACGGCAATCCGCCGCTGGGGAAATTGATCTAACAGGGCTTTCAATCGATCAAGCTGCATGACTCAGGAAACCACGAAAGAGTGAGACTGCGGAAGATCCCGAGATGATTGCGTGGTTTCCGCTGGCAATCAACGCTCGATCATCCCCAGCATAGCGGGCGGACCCTCAAACCTGGCACCAATTTTCCGATGGCGGATGAGTCGACAAAGCTAGGATTTGTCCGAAGAACGCCAAAAAGCGGCGACGGCGCTGACGACGTTCTCTATTGTTCGGAGCAAACGATGACGAGATCTGGCATTGATCGCTGTTATCAATGTCTTCAACTCCAACGGAGTTGCGTATTAAAGCCCAGGGTTGCTCACGAAGTGAGCTACCCTGGGTCTGGACGGATTTCCCGTGTACCCCAACGGGCCAACGGGGTTCCGTCATCATTCTTGACGTAACCCATTCTGGGTAAAAGAGTCTCCTGCACGAATTCCCGGGGTAGCCGCGAAACGCGGCAACCCCGGGCTATATGACATAACTCCTGCGGAGTATTTGTGACGACAGACTCCTCGAAATCAGTCTCATTGGACTGACACCTGAAGGGCTGATCATTCGGTCCTTAAACTCGTCGAATGGACGAACGGCCCCGCAGGCCTTCGGGCCGAAAAGCGATGATGAACATGATTGCGACAAAACGTCGGAACCAATTCCGACGCTCTGTTACTCAGGAGCCGGGGGGGCAGCGAAGCGGAAACTCCCGGAACGTAACCGCCTTTGTAAAAAGCATCCCGGAGCGGCTGTGGGATACATGGAACGGGAAGATGAGGCTCCAGCCGAACCCGGATCAGGACGTGTAATACTCAATAGTGGCTCGGGAGCGAGGCTCCCGCCGTTTTTTCTTAGAACAGCAGGTCGGCTACAGACTGATCACCAACGATAGCCCTACAGCCCAGCGGCGAGCGGCGAACGTTTCCAGACGACCAGTTGCTCTTCCATCCCTGTTTCCGATCCATTGTGACGATGAATCCGCAACACGATCGATTCTCGTTTTGAGTTCAATTCGAGAGCCTGATTCAACTCGTCCAAGGTCGAAACCGGGGTTCGGCCGACCGCTTCAATAACGTCATACGGATGCAACTGCTGGCACAGTGAACTCGTCTTGTCGACGCTCAGAACCAGCAATCCCCGTGATGTCTGGGCCTGCCCAACCTGATCGGCCACGTCTTCATCGAGAGGATGAACTGTCAGTCCCATCGTCCGAACCGGAGTACCGATTTCCGGTCGAGGAGCTTCACTGTTTGCTGGAAGTTCCGTGCGGTCAGCCAGAACGATCGTCAACGTGACCTTTTTGCCACCTCGCCAGACGACCATCTGGATTCGTTTTCCGATCGGCGAAAGGCTGACCAGATTGATCAGATGATCATGATCCTGAACATCCGTCGAATCGAACGTCAGGACAACGTCGTCGTACTGCAAGCCACTTCGAGCGGCTGGCGAGTTCGGGAAGACTTCGCTGACGCGAGTTCCGTGAACGCGATCCAGTTTCAGCTTGGCAGCGACTTTCGCGTCAAACTTGTCATCCAGTTTGACCCCGATCCAGGCTCGAGTCACCACGCCATGTTCCAGCAACTGTTCCATGACACGCTGAACGAGATGGCTGGGGATACTGAATCCGATCCCTTCGTTTCCACCACTCGACGAAGCGATCGCCGTGTTGATTCCAACGACTCGCCCCTGCATATCGATTAAGGGCCCGCCGCTGTTCCCCGGATTGATTGCCGCATCCGTCTGCAGGAAATCCTGGTTCAAAACTTCGGACTGACCCAGCTTCAGTTGTCGGCGGCCTTTGGCGCTGATAATCCCGAATGTCACCGATCGACTCAGGCCAAACGGGCTGCCCATCGCCAGGACCATGTGTCCAATATCCAGCTTCTGACTGTCACCCCAGCGGGCGGCCGACAGATTGGGCGCACTGATCCGCAGGATGGCCACGTCGGTCTGTGGATCGGTCCAGACTTTGTCAGGCTGCAGGACGCGACCATCGTGCAGATGGATTGAAATCGATTCCATGTGGGTTTTGTCGACGACGTGAGCATTCGTCACGACGAAGAATCCGGAAGCCTTGACGCTATTCATGATCACGCCCGACCCGGTCTCTTCTTCTTTGCGTCCCCCGGCAATCTTGCGTTCGCTCTGGATATGCACAACGGCAGGTGTCGACACCGCCGCGATCTTGGCGAGCAGGCTGCTTCCTTCCTGAAACGATGTCCCTTCCTGGCTCAATTCCTTATACAGCCGATCACTGGTTGCCGTATCGAGAGGGTCAGCCAGCAGAGCTTTGTTGAGAGATGTGCCGAAACCTGTGCCCAGGACGAGACCAACGACAAGAGTCCCTCCACAAAGCAGAAACGTGGACGACTGACGCATGGGAAAAGCCTCGTTGGAAGGCGGGGTGAAGCATTCCGGCTCGCGACACCGCCAGAGCTGATCGGTCGAAACTCCTACCCAACCGATACCAAACTCCTGACCGGCAGACGAACATCCACCGCGAGCCACGTTGATAATACGTGCTCTCGAATCAACTCGGCAGAACTCGAAACGGGAACGACACTTTCTGTAACAAATCCATCCGGACCATCCGCACCGTTGGCGAAGCTCAGCAGCGATTTTACGGAAGAATCTGATTTTGACGGCGTACGGCACATGTCCATCGTACTGATGTCTTACGTAGCGGAACTCGTAAGAGTTCCGTCTTCTCGCGAATTTCAGGCGTCTTTCCCTATGTTTTAGACGCAGTTCCTTCGATCTGAAGTCTCACGACTTCAGCTACATCACGTTCACTGCTCATTTGCCGTGTGTTACGTAGCGGGACTCGTAAGAGTTCCGTCTTTCCCCGAATTTCGGACATCTTCGTCCAAATCCAGACTTTGCGCCTTTGTTCTGAAGTCTTACGACTTCAGCTACGTCGCGTTTGACTCCACGTACGAGCAGGCCACCCTCCTTACGTCTCGTCCTCAAACTTCGGTGGATTTGCGTAAAACTCACTCAGATCGAGTTTTCCCTGCGATTCCGCTTCCAGCAGTTGCAGACGTTTTTCCAGTCGCTGGAAACGCTGTTCGATCAGTGGTGGAAGCTGCAAATCTCGACCGGATTTGCTTCTCGGGACCGTCGGATAGCCCAGTTGACGCTGCAGAGCTCCGAACAGGTAGAGCGGATCTTTGCCTCGATTGGCCCGGGCGATGCGGCCTTCCTGCCGACCGAACAGGATTTTGGCCGTGGGAGTATATTCCGGTCCGGCCGTGCGGCGGCGTTCTTCGACATACGCTTCGGATCGGAAATAGATCAGATCAGCGAATTCGACGGCACCCAGTTGCGAGCGAGCTTTCAGGATCCAGTCTCGCCAGTCGGTGTCGTACATCGGGTCAGCGGCAATCGATGCGATTCCATCGTGGTACCCCAGCCGATTTCTGGCCATGCATTCGAACTGGAATACAAACAGGCCAGCGGATGAAGGGGAATCGGCACGGTATTTGGCTTCGCGTTCCAGGACCTGCAGAGCAATCCGCTGATCGAACTTGGATCGATCTTCTTCGGCTCGTTCCATGACAAACGCCTGGAACGGGGCGAAGTAGTGAGACAGGTGCGCCATCCCTTCGCAGATTTTTCCCTTGTGCATCAGTTCACTGCGTAGAACGTCCAGAGCCATCGGCAGCTTGGTCGTGGCCAGGATTTCTTCGCGGATGCTGCCGAGGATTTCCTGGGACGGCAGATTCTCATCCAGCCGCTCGTGAAACGTGCGGAAGAAATATGCCTGCTCGATGTATTCTTCGCGATCCAGCAGTGGCATGCGATCCCTTAACAGCAGTGAAGAGTCATCCAATCGGGGCCGGGGGAGACGTACGATCGGGGGCGTCGAGAAACCCCTGCAGGATGATTTGAGCCGCCAGCCGATCGAGTCGTTCCTTACTTTTCGCGGGCGAAAATCCCTGGTTCCAGAGCAACACTTCGGCCTCGGTCGACGAGTGACGTTCGTCCCAGTAGGCGACGGGAAGTCGAGTCTGCTCGGCCAGCCAGTTTCCAAATTTACGGACAAGGTTCGCCTGATCCCCCTCGACGCCACTCATTCGAACCGGCAGTCCAACCACAAAACCGACGACGCGGTAGTCGATGATCAGTTCCCGCAGGTGTTTCAGGTTGAGTTCCGGGGAGCGGACTGTCCAGGTTTCGACGGGAACGGCGATGGTTTGTTCAGAGTTGCAAACTGCTATCCCCAATCGCTTTGTGCCGAAATCAAGACCCAGCAGGGCTCCGGCAGCGGGGACCTGACCAGGCGGAATGGCGACGGGTTGTGAGGGCTGTGTCATGTCAGGCATTGTAATGGATGAGGATCGCCTGACCAGTAAAAGATGTCGGAACCGCAGACTTTGGCCAATCCTTACGGCGCGCTGCAGAAAATCCCGGATCTGGTCGAAGGTGCCGTTGGGGGTTGATTTCCGCAACTTTCGGGACTGTAATGGTCTCATCCTTCGACCGTTGGGTGTCGGAGTCGTCGCGCCAGGGTTCGCGTCATCGGGCTGGTGATGCATCGCGACGAAAGGAATTCACATTGTCTGGATCCGAACGATTCGAGATCCGGGCCGTCAAAAATCAAGGTGACTGGTCAATGCGTAAGGTTTATCTGGTTTGCTCGTTGCTGTTGGCGTTTACGACATCGATGTTCGGCATGGGCTGTGATGGCGGCAAGCCAGCCGCTACTGACAAGAAGCCTGATGCCCCTAAGTCTGATGCTCCCAAGACAGAAGCCAAGGCAGAACCTGCCAAGACTGACGAAAAGAAAGAAGAACCGAAAAAGGAAGAACCAAAGAAGGAAGCTGCCAAGGCAGACGGCGAAAAGCCCGCTGTCGCCGAAACCAAAAAGCCGACTCGCAAGTCGACTCGCAAGCCGAAGACTCCAGGTGCCGGTTCAACCACGGGTGGCGGCGTAGAAGTCCCAACCCCAGCCGGCGGAACGACCGAAAAGCCAGAAGAGAAGAAGGCCGAAGAAAAGAAGGAAGAAGCAAAGCCCGAAGCCAAGGCTGAAGAAAAGACCGAAGAAAAGAAGCCAGAAGAGAAGAAAGAATAGTTCTTCGACTGACAATCTGGTGAAACCGACAGCCGCAATTCTGGTGGGATTGCGGCTGTTTTTGTTTGAATCGCGGTACCAATTTTCAAACGACAGGATTTGATCGCGATGCGATCGCAGAACGTAGTTTCCCAGAACCGTTGGGTGCAATCGTAGAGGAGGAACTCTGGTAGGTCTTGGTCATGTTTGTGACCGATCTGCTGTTTTACAAACAAAACGGGAGGGCGAGGCTCCCGCCGAGCCGCGATTGGGTATTACACATCCCGATCCGAAGACGGTTCGGCTGGAACCTCACCATCCCGCTTCACCACGACCGTGCTATGGAACATGACGTTTGTATTTGGGATCGACGTGATCGCATTTCGGCCCGAAGGGTCAACAGTTCACCCAGCCAGGGCCTCTTCGGACCTGGGAAAGTGCGTTGAAACTAAGTTCTGCGTCGTTTCGCGATCAAGATTATTGCTCCAAACCTCACGACTTCAACGACAAACATTGTTACCGGCGTTGAGTGGCACCTTACACCACACCTCACACTTTATTCGCCGATCTCGGGTCGGTGGCCGAGATGATTTCATTGATTCCGTGCTGGTTGAAGCCTTTGTAACCCTCTTCGCGTTGCAGGATTTCCAGGTGCGAGCCCAGGGCTCCTTTGGACAGGAACTGCTCGGCTTGTGCGTCGGTGATCAGGCCGGCACTGCGGATTCGCTCGATTCTGGCAGGGTCCACCATCCATTGCTCGCCCTTCGTGAAGGCCTGACGCAGGTATGGCAGATCCGTAAATGGTCGCATCGTTTCGATCCCCGCATCTTTCAACTGGTCGCGGGTGGCGGCGAAGTCGAACTGGCATTCGAGATGGTGCATGCCCGCCTGCAGAAAGGCCTCGCCGTGCAAGGCACACCACAGGCCGACAGTCCCCAGGCGGTTTCGTGGAGGGAGTGATGTGTGAGAGAAATCGAGTGAGACTTCTTCCGGTGACATGTCCACGTCCGCAAAGATCGTGACGCCTGTGGCTGGATGCTCGATTACCTGAGCTCCCCAGCCTGCTTCCCGGCCGGCATAGAATCGCTCCCGGCATTTGAAACCGAGGCGTTCCAGGAAGGCGATCAGCAGAGAAAAATTCTGGCGACTCGAACGGTACGTGTGATGATCGTGATTGGCCCAGCCGAGGCCCAGCGCATCCTGCCGGGCTTTCTGAATGCGCCCCGCCTTGTTCCGACGCAGCCAGTATTCTCGCTCAGCCGCGAAAAACAGGTCGCAGGCTCGGTCGCGACCCAGGTCTGCGATCGCCGGTTCAATCAATTGGATAGCGTGAATGAACCCATCGTCGTCACTGGCATAGTCACGTCGGCGAAGTCGTAACGCTTCGGAATGTCGCAGGATGGCTGCCAGCGGGACATCTTCCGCTGGATTGGCGTCGAATTCTGTCGATCCATGTCGCTCGACAACAATCACCTCAATGTCGTTCTCACGAGCAACCGTCGCTTCACGCAACGACGCCAGCGGCGGACCTTCAATGACCACGCCCGTCAATCCGTGGGCGCCGAGGAAATCGACGACCGATTCCACCTTGATCGCAAGCTGCCGCGAAACACCATCGTGCAGACGCACACGGGGGAAAAGGCCTTGACGATGCTCCCAGACGACTGTTCCTGAAGAGCGATCCGCTCGAACATAGCCGACGTCACTCAATTCTCGCACGACGGGATCATCATCCGGCAGCCCGAAGTGGTCGAGCCAATCGACCAGTCGTGTCCCAGTTTCGTTCAGCATCCGCTGAGATAATTCGGCGGCGAAGGAACAGCGAGACAGGCATTCGTTCAGAAGCCGCTGGATCAATTGAGCTGTCGCTGGCTGCGGACTCCACGTGAATTCGGTTAATGCAGCCAGAGGGCTGC
>CAXBSB010000059.1:0-33631 GCA_963977965.1 uncultured Schlesneria sp. | reverse complement strand
ATCTCGACTCGCTGAGTACGAACCGGATTTCCAGGGAGCCTGACGCTGCTGTTCACTTCATCCCATTCCAGTTGGCTCGGGTGGACTTGCCAGGGGGTTGCCAGATGTTCACGGACAGCAATCTGCCATGTCAGGTCTGCAGCGTTCCCATTCACTCCATATACCTGCTCTAAGGTCCCGGGCAACCAGTTGACACTGTTGACCGCCGCGACTGTCAGACTGGTCACGTCTCCCTCGCGACGTGAAAGTGAAACCTCAGGAACAAACGACTTGTGCCCCATAAAGGCTCGCAGAGCAGGCAGCGGTGTGCCTGCGAAGGCCCCCATCGGGAACAGCTTTTCCCGCAACAGGAACTCGCACCAGACAGTCCCGTTAACAACGATTCGGACCAGAATCGAGAACTGGGTTGCGGCTGCCAGGACCTCTTGCAGCGTCGCTTCAACCACAATATCTCCATTTGCCGGGGCTGGCCCGAAGAATGTGATTCGCTCCAACTGAACAGGAAAGCCTGCCAAACCTGGCTTCACATTGTCGCACCAGCGTGACCAGTGGGCGTGCGGTATGCCGTGTAAGGCGGCATCAAGCAGGCCCGGATGGATTGCTCCTGCGGGAATGGGACATCCGTCGATCTGGATCTCAGACACCGATCGTCCGCGACCTGACCAGATCCGGCGAGCCAACTGAAACGCGGGACCGTGAAACAGACTGGCGTCGGCGTACGAATCGGGCAGGAGTTCCAATCCGTCCGTTGATGGCTTGAACGCGACTCCGTCTGAATAGTGATCTGCCAGAGTCACGATCCCCGTAGCCACCGATTTCTCAGTTCCATCAGATGACGAAACGGCCCGCAGATTGATCTGAACCTGGCAGTTCCCCGATTCAGGACTTCCCGCGACAATCTGCGATGCAAATTTCAGAGTCGTCGGTGTGGCGCACGTCAACCAGTTCTCCAGATTCAATTGGCGAATCTCGACAACCTTTCCCGCTGGCCAGATTCGTTGGGCAGCCTGAGCGATCTCGTTCGCGATCCCCATTAATGGCATCGTGGGGACTGCATGAGTCGGACAATGATCTGCCCACCACGGTTCGCTAGTCAGGTTCAACGATCGTTCCAATGGCGTGTTTGTCGTTGTCGCCAGCCCCTCCTCAATACGCACGGCAAACCGAGGCAATCGATAGATTGCCAGTCCGTCAGCCCACAGCGTTCCTTCCGCGATCACTTTGATGCCGCGTGCGTCTCGCTTCAATTCAATAATGTCAACGCACTGATGGACTTTCTGAGCTGTTGGTACGACCTGGCCACGGTACGTCCAAACCATCTCTTCATCAGGCGCGACAGGACGATAATGCGGATTCTGGAACTGATCACCGACGGTTCGTCGCAGCCACTCCTGCAGGAGATTGAGCAACGCCTGAACGCCCAGTGAACCTGGCTGGACCGGGTCCTGGTAGAAGTGAGCTTTGAAGTACCATGCCTTGGCATCGACGATCTGAACTGCGCAGATATGCCCAGCATTGTGGCGTCCGGCACTGGTGGAATACTCCAGCACCTGATCTGTCATCTCCAGCATCGGGATCTTGACGACCGCGACCGTATCCAGCGCCGGCGTGGCTGCCTTCAATGAAGCGATTCGCGCCCGCTCATCCTCCTGGACGGTCACCCCAACTTGCTGTGCCAGAGCCGCGGTCGTGAAAAAGCCGAACGATGTTTCGCATTTAGCAATCACGACTGGCCCGGCAGTGCATGTCATTTCGAAAAACATGATCGTCGTTTCACCGACGGTCGAGGCACGAACCAGGCGGACCTTGGTTCGCAATGTCCCTGTCTCGGGAGTGATGTCGGCGTAGACCGTGCATTTTCCGTCGAGGTTACGGAAGTAGAGTTCCTGTTTTGCTCGAAGTACGACACCTGACATCATTGCCAGCCAGCCGCAAGGTTGCAGCGCGGCTTCCATCAGCACGGACAATGGCATCGTTGGCTGAGGTGTCTGGTCGAAGTACCAGACCTCGCGCGGGACATCGTATTCTACTTCGACTTCAGCACCGGGCTTGACGTTGCCGGGATCTCCATCGATTCGTGTTGCTCGACTGATGAAGTGGTACGGGGGACTCGGCAGTCGCGGGGTGCGACGATAGGTGTCAAACGGAATATAGTCGGGACCGAAGGCGACAGAAGGACGCCCCCAGGCACAATTCAGAAATGCTTCGTAGTCACCTCGCACTCCGCCACGTGAAACGGCAGTTGCGTCAGCTTGGGTATCGATCACCAGGGGATTGCTGGTAATGGGCCAACTGGGGACCAGTCGCAGTCCCATCCGCCGAGCGTAGAAAGCCTTCATGCCATCGACGGTGCAGAGCAAATCTGCGAACACGGTCGGATCAGGGCCGGAATGTACTTCCTCAATGAACAGTTCGATCACCAGGCTTTTCGATTTCGGTGTCACCTGACCACGACATTGCATTGTCACAGCAGAATCAGGAACCGGTTCAAACTTCCATCCGTCACGGGGCAGAGTCAGACCCAGTCCGGTCAAATAGAACGACATCGCCTGCAGGCAGGCTTCCAGCATCAATGTGCCTGGCATGCAGGGGTCATTCAGGAAGTGTCCAGTGAAATACCAGTCGTCTGGGCGGATCGTCCGCTCCGCTTTCAGATAGCCTCGCTTCCACGGACCACCTGACGGATCGAAGGAATGGATGACGTCGATAAAGTTGAGTTCCGGACCGCCGATCAATGGTGTTCGAATATGAGTATTCGCTCGTTCAAAGCCACGACCGAAACAAAGGTGGATATTTCCTTCGTAGAAGTCTTTTAGTTGAGCGGGAGCAAATTGCGAGTACTCGCAGGTGACGGCAGGAGCATCCACGCGTGACTCAATCAAAGCGCGAGCATCAGGACTCCACAGAACTCCGTCAGAGTTGTCGAGTTCTTTGTTGGAGAAGAACCCCGCCTGACCATGACGGACTTTCAGCCGCAATTCCCCGTTGACGTGGCAATCATAGTGGAAGAAGAACAGGCGAATATCACCTTGCCGGGCGTGTCCGTCGATCGAAATCTCGTAGCACATCGTTTCGCCCGGCTTGGGAAGGCTGCCATAGAAGGTGGCCTCACACCCGAGCAGGCGATAGACACGTTGATCGCGATTCAGAAAATCGGCACCCATCCAAGAAATCAGCAAAAGGTCTGCCTGACCAGATTCGATCATCAGACCCGCGGGCATGGTTCCATGGTGCAGATACCACGAATTCCAAGTGACGTCCGTTTCTGTCCAGATTGTTCCCGTTCCCGATTTACCGGGCTCCGCATCGATCCCAGTGACTCGATCTGCCAGCAGCAGTGGAGGCATCGGCATCCGGACTTGCCGTTCGTAGCCATCCTGTTGTTCAAACAGTGGACCGAACACTTCCGAGATTTTTCCGCCAGCGAGGACCTCCAGTTGTTGTCGTGTAAAGCTGGGGCCGCGAGGCGACTGTCGGCTGACTGCAGGCTTGGTCGATTCCGGAGGACGACTGCTGACAGGCTTTGCTGCGGCAACTGGCGGCGGAGGCGAAGCCGTCGTTACCGGTGGCATCGCAGGAGTGCTGACTGCGGACGGCGGGGGAAGTGGTACAACCTGTGCCTTCGGCGGAGTCAGCGCGGGGACAGTTGTAACACGTGCTGTCGGTGGTGAGTGAGTAGGAGGAACTGCATCCCGGATCTGAACGGTTGGGCTTGCCGCAGGAAGGATACGAGGAGCCGTTCCCTGACTCTGATCCTGAATCCCACGGAGCACATTGGCGCGACCGGCGAGGAACATTTGATGGCTGCGCGTCAGTTCTTCAAGGTACTGAGCATGCAATGAGACGATGTGAGACTGGCCTGACATAGGTGTCGATTCACGCAAAGGAGGAGCGGGTCGTGGTTGTTGTGAAACGGGATGCAATGGACGTTCGACTACCGACGGCTTGACTGCAGGCGGAACGGTCAGCGGCAGCATCACCTTTGGGGGGGGATTCCCCGCATGTGATGGAGCGGGTTCGTTTTTCGGTAATGGCTTTGGAAAGTTTGGGCTCATTACCATGCCCGCCAGCGGTGGAAAGACCAGCCGTGGTGGATGTGCCGGAAACACGAGCCGCTGATCCGATGAAGTCTCTTTTGGAAAGTTCTGAGTTTTAGAATGCCCCGCTGAAATCAATTCGACATGAACTGCGGGGGCCGCCTGAGGAGTGAAGCTGATGACGGCATGGCTTGATCGGGATTGAAGCATCGCACATTCGACGGCGACTTCCAGCAGTCCAGCGGCTGCACCGCAATCCCCGAATCGTGCAGTCACAGTGCTGCTCGACGCTTGCCGGGATTCGACAACATGCCCGGCTTCCTGCAGTCGAATCATGGCCAGGATGCGATCTCCTGCCTGTTCTGCATCCTGACGTCGCTTGATAACGAACGCGACTGCGGCATCGCCCGGTAACGCCGCGGCTTGAGACTCGCTCTGTAATCTGTATTCGTGGATTGGCTCGCTGCACAGATCAACCGCACCGACAACAGCCGCGTCGAATTCATGGTTCGCGAGACCTCGCATCGCAATCTGCAATGATCGGATCCCCGAGAGTTTTCCCGCAGAGACGGTGAAGCCGGGGCCCTGCAGGTCGTGCTTCACATTAATCCGGTGAGCGGGGATATTCGGCATCGTCCCGGTCACTCCTGCAGGCTCCAGCTTGGAAACCAGAACAGCGTTGAGGCCATTTATCCAGGCATCGTTGATTTGCACCATCCGCTCAGGATCTTCAGAGGCCAACTCTGGAAACCGCCAGCGTAACCCATACCGCGAAATCTCCGGCTCAACATCCGTACCGATAAAGACAGAAGTCCGATGCGTCAGTGTGGCCACACCGCTGACCGCATCTTGCACTGCAGCCAGAATGCCGACCTGCTGGGGCATCGAGATCGACAGGTCACGCGGTGGAAACCCAAGGTCGCGTACCGCAAGTTGGAAGTCGGCAATCGTCCGATCATTGTCTGTGGCCGGTCGCTGCTGAATCTCAACAAACTCGCTCCATGACCGACTCGCCCCGGTCAATGTGCTGGCTCCGACAATTGCGAACTCGGTTGATCGAAGATCGATTCGAGGAGACGTCGCCGAAACCGTCGATGGCTTTCCGGTCCACTCTTCGATGATCATGTGGGCGTTGGCACCACCAAATCCAAATGCACTCAGGCCAGCCCGTCGAGTCTGCGTTGTGGTCCACGGCTCAACCCGGTCACAGATCCGCATCACAGACGATTTTAAATCGGGACGCCAGTTCTCTCCGGGGATTGTCGGAACATACGTCTGATGACGAAACATCCCGAGCACCTTCAAGAGCCCTGCAGCCCCCGCAGCAGTGATCGCGTGCCCGATATTTCCTTTGTGGGAACCGATTCGCAACGAACCCGCTCCTGCAAAGATTTCGCTCAATGCAGCGAGTTCGACCCCATCACCAACCGAAGTTCCCGTTGCGTGACATTCCACGACTTGTACGTCAGCCGGACTCAATTCGGCAAATTCAAAAGCCATCCGGATTGCTTGAGCCTGCCCGGATTGAGCGGGAGACAAGAATCCCCCGGCACGGCCATCGTTTGAAACTCCGACTCCACGGATGACCCCCAGAATCGTGTCACCATCACGAACGGCATCGTTGAGGCGTTTGAGTGCTACAACGGCAGCCCCGTGTGCCGGAATCAGCCCGTCCGCTTGAACACTGAATGGACGACTGAAGCCAGTCGGACTGAGTGCTTTCAGTGTGGAGAAGCCGATATGAAGAAACAAATCGTCCGAGTTATTGGTTCCGCCCGCAAGGATGAGATCGGCGCGATCATCATGAAGAGCCTGGCAGGCGAGATGAATTGCATACAGCGACGATGCACAGGCAGCATCAATTGCATACGAGACTCCCTGGAATCCGAGCCCACGGCCAGCGAGTTCCGCCAGGTTGCCATAAAACGTCTGGCCAACTCCGCAAAATCCGTTCGTGGAAAAGCCGTTATTTCTGAGCCAGATCGATTCGCAGAGGCGACTCTGCATGGCGGTCGGGTATCCGAGATTTCCGACGATCATTGCTTGTCGGCTGGCATCGATTCCCGAGCGAGAACACCCCGTCAACGCTTGCCGCGATGATTCCAGCAGCCACTGGGCATTGATGTCGAATGATAGAACTTCCTGCTCTGGGAAGTGAAAGCCACTTGGGTCAAATCTTTCGGCAAAACCACTGACATATCCCCCATGATCGGTGACAGCGCGATTCACCAGATCCTGACCTGGCTGGGCGACGATACGGCGGTGGTCCAGGCTCCATGAACCAGGATCGGCCGACCGGATCGCAGTGCGACCGTGGTAGAGTAGGTCCCAGTACTCGCCCACAGAAAGGGCACCGGGAAGGATACAACCCTGCCCGACGATTGCTATGGGACTGAAAGGCATCGGCAACGTTTCCTGGAACCTGCGAATCTTGCGAGTGATGGATTGTTATCGCTTTGCAGGCGACAATAACACTGTCATGTTGACATCGATCAAATCGACGATCGGCTGACCGGTCGGCGATGTCAGATGGATGTCAAACGTGTGCTGGTAGGGACCGATCGCCTTCGTTGTCACATCACAATGTACCCATGACGACGGATCATCGGCCTGATGGAACTTGACCGATTTGATCGCTGAAGGGAGTGTCTGGCGGCCCTTTTGATGAATTCCCCAGAGCAGAGCGACCTGCAGACCTCCGTCGAGAGCTGCAGGGTCGGTGGTCCATGGCCCACCGATCCACTCCTTCGATTGGACTCCATTCAGCGTCGCACTGGCACTGGTTTCGCCGATTGAGTCAAGGGACCGTAGCACGTGGAAATCCGGTCCATGGAACAAATGTTCATACGCCTCTTCGATCGTCCATGGCCAATTGCCGCCGCCGCTGGGCCGTACAGACACTGGTTTTCCATTCGATGCAGGAACCGATGAAAGTTCGGCCTGACATCGGTAATGAACGACGTCATCGGGACCGCACAGTTCCAGTTGCAGTGTCAGCGTTCCGTTGTGATGAACATTCGCAAAATCCACATGCAGTAATCGCCCCGTCTTTTCGTCACTGAGCGAGACACCGTGCAGAACCTTCAAGTCATTCAAACTGAGCAGCGTCAGATGGGGGTATCGCTGGCGTAACGCGCGGGCGAACCATTCGACGACCAGTACCAGCGGCAGAACGGGTTCGTTCTTGACCTTGTGACTTTCCATAAATGGAAACCGCTTGAGAGCAAGTTCCACTGACATGCGATCGAGACAGGCAGGAACCGGGGCGAGCAACCGTTCGTCGACGTTCTTTTCTGCCGTGACGACAACTTCGACAGGCGGTGTCTGCGGTTGCAACATCAAATCTACAAAGATCTCGGCACCAGCACCGATCGGAATCAGCGAGACCCCCTGTTTTTCGAAGTGGCCCTTGAGCGACTCGTCGACCATGCCACCGTTCCAGGCTCCCCAGTTGATCGAAAGAACGCGGCAGGCACCGGCGCGGCGCTGCGATTCGTAGTGTCCGATCTTGTTCAAAACCTCGTTGGCCGCCGCATAGTCAGATTGACCAGCATTTCCGATGCGCGCGGTGATCGATGAAAAGAGTGCAATCCATTCCAGCGGATCTGATGCAGTCGCTTGCAGCAGCGCCTGCAGTCCATCGACTTTGGTCTGGAAGACTTCCAGGAACTGGAAAGCCTGCTTGTCGACAATTCGCTTGTCGGCAAGAACACCTGCACCGTGAATCAGTCCGCGAATCGGACCCCAGACACGTCGCACTTCGTCGAGCGACGATTCCAATTGCTTTTGATCACGGACATCGACGGGAAGATAACGCACTTCGGAACCAGCCGATTTCAGTTGATCGATCGTTTTCTGGACTTCGCGTTGTGCAAGAATACGACGAACACGCGATTGGATCTGTGCCAGATCTATGGTACCGCCACGACTCTTGGCTTCTGCCACCAGTGCCTTTTTCAAGGCCGGTTCATCGGCGAATGAAGCGAGTTTCGAAAGGTCTTCATTCAGCGGCGTCCGACCCAACAGGACAACACGTGGCTGAATTCGTCGGGCGAGTGCGATCAAAGTCGCAGCCGTCACGCCACGAGCACCGCCAGAGACCACAAACGTTGGTCGAGTTGACTTGCCGGCGAGTGACATCGAACCGGAAGGAACTTCCCAGTCGCGGCAGCAGAGCGTCGATCGAGGTCCGTCCACTGGAATAGCAACTTCCAGTTCAGCGCCGCCCAGCAGCAATTCATCGGCGATGACTGCGGCCGCCGTTTCAGGAGTGCGTCCCTTTCGCTGCAGATCGATCGCCTTGATCGCAGCGTTTGGCCATTCTCGCACAGCCGTTTTCGCAATCCCGGCGAGGCCAGCATTCAGTGCTTTTTCCATCGAGGATTGAGACTGACCGAATCTCCCCGACGTATCTTGAATCGTGACGAACACAACGGGCGCATCGGGGACAGCCAGTCGCAATTGCTGGGCCGCTTCGCAGACTTCCCAAGTGCGAGTCGCGGCGGTCGCTGCGTCGCTGCAATCCGTCATTCCACCCAGGTGAATCACGCCGTGGACATTCTGTGGAATGGCCTCGGTTACCTGCGCTTCAATCCCATTGTTTGACAGCAGCTTCTGCAGTTCCCGAGCGGTCTCGCGCGTGAACGCATCTGCGTGGCTGCCCGTCATGATGGCAATCACGGCATCTGGCACCAAACCAGGCAGGGCAAACCCTGCAACCGGCGATTCAATCAGTTCGACCGACCGGCACTTGAGGCTGATGCCCGGTGCGAGGTCGTTTTTTTTTAAGTCAGAGCCGTTGGAACGGTGCTCTGAAGACCCATTTGAAGCATGTTCGGGCGGGGAACCCGAAGCCGCATGTGTCCCGTTGGGCGACAGATAGGCATCGACACGCCCAAGGAGTTCACCCAGGGTTCGCTGACTATTGAATTCCATCGCATCGACGTTCGAAAGCTCAGGAAAACGATCAATCAGAGAACTCAGGATTTCCACTCGCTTAATGGAATCAATTCCCAATCCCGATTCGATATCCATATCAAGATCGAGCAGGTCTTGTGGGTAACCCGTCTTGTCGGCCACGATCTCCAGCAGCATCGCCCGATGATCAACTGCAGGTTTCGCGACCGGAGCTTGAGCTGACACGGTTGCCGCTGGCGATGCGGGTGCCGAAGCTTTTGGACGGAACTGATCCACCTTGGCAAGCAATTCGCGAAGCGTACGCTGGCTGTTGAATTCCATCGCATCGACGGCGGATAACTCGGGAAAACGATCAATCAGGGAACTCAGAATTTCCACGCGTTTGATCGAGTCGATTCCCAGGCCGGATTCGATGTCCATATCGAGATCGATCAAGTCCTGCGGATAGCCGGTCTTGTCAGCAACGACACTCATCAGAATTTGCTGGATATCAACGTCGGCAGTCGCAGGTGCTGACGCTGTGGGCGTGGAAACCGCAACTGAGGCGGATTGTGTGGGGGCGGATACTGCAGTTGCCGAAGCACCGCCATTTTTCGCCTGAACGGCACTCTCAACGGCGGCCGTCACATCACCCAGCGTGCGATAGGTCGCGAAGTCGGTCAGATCCATCCCTTCCAGTTGTGGAAGGCGTTCAACGAGGGCACTGAGGATTTCCACTCGCTTGATCGAATCGATCCCCAATCCGGCTTCGATTTCCAGTCCCGGATCGAGAACTTCGGTTGAATAGCCCGTCTTGTCTGCAACAACGTCGAGTACGAGTTGCCGGACTGCTGCCAGATCAATTCCCGTCGCAACAGGTGGAGATACGATTGTTGGCTGCGGCGCAACTGATGCGTGGGTAGGTGTCGAGGTGTGTACCACGGCTTGTTCAACAACCGGCTGAGATCTGACGCTGCGTATCGGTGGTGCGACTGGTGTGGTTGACACGCCAATATGAGCTGCAGGAACGCTAGGTTGTGCGAACACTGGCTGAACATGGCTGACTGTTGGTCGCTGCGGGCCGGTTGCTGCTCCCTGTCCGATCGATGCTTCAAGAAACGCTCGATGAGTTTCGGACATCGTTTGCAGGTAAATCTGGTGTGCCTGAGCAATCTGCGATTGAATCTCACGAAACGCAGACAACCAGGGATCGTTTGCTGGATCTTGCATAAGTGTATTTTCCGGTCTGTTGATGTCGTGGTCGAAGCTCATTTCGAAGTCGACATCACGGGACTCACCATTAGCGATGTAAGGTTCTCGTACAATCAAATCGTGGTGATACGTAACGGTTGGTTCACCAGGATCTACGACGATCTCCGCTGTATTTGGGGGGAAATCGATCTGCTGGAATTGTTCAGCTGCAGTGACAATTGGGGGGCTTGGAATCGGCGCCGTTGGTAATGAAACGATTTGATCAACCGCTTTCACGGCAGAAGTCGTCGTCCGATTTGCAGGATACGGTTTCCCAGGATTGGCACCGCAAATCTGAATTGTCCGCCGTTCATCAACTGCTTCCGCAGCACTTGTTGAAACCGGGACGGCGCGTTCAGCGTAGGTCCAGTCCAGTGCTGCCCCTTGCACTGCGAGTTGCCCCAGTGCCTGCCACAGCGTGGTGACACCAGACACGTTGAGACGGTCAATTGAAACTGCCAGAACATCGGAATGCGGAAGCGTACTGTTGACCAAACCCGTCAGAATTGACGAGGGACCGACCTCAACAAAGGTTCGAACGCCATCGTCGTAAAGGGCCTGAATCATCGCGCAGAAGTGGACTTCGCTGACCAGTTGCTGAGCCTGTCCTGCAGCGAGCCCGTCGGCTTTACCTGCCCAGATTCCTCCCGTTGCATTCCACCCGACGGTGCACTGAGGTGCCTCCATCGGAATCGCATTGATTTCACGAGTGAAACTTGGGACAGCCGACTGCATCCAGGGGGAATGGCAAGCTGCGTCGACGTTCAGGCGTTGTGAGGCCCATTGGCGGCGAGCAAATTCCGCTTCCAGTTCCGAGAGAGCGTTTGTCTCACCCGAGACGACCATCTGATTCGGGCCATTTCGGTTTGCCAGGACGATCCGGCCGACATACGACTTCAAAACAGGAGCCAGTTCATCGGCGGAAACGCGAACAGCCGTCATTCCCGTTCCGGACGACGACGCATCAGACATTGCCTGACCACGATGCCGAGCCAGAGGAATGAGAGCCGGTTCGGAAAGAGAACCTGCAGCACAGAGTGCCGTCAGTTCACCAAAGCTGTGACCGGCGACGGCATCCCTCTTCAGGCCAAATGATTCCAGAACCCGCATGGCAGCAAGGCTGCAGGCCGCAATTGCTGGCTGGGCAATTTCCATCTGACGCAAGGTGTTCGCCTGCTGGGTACGAACTTCGTCAGTCAGTGCCGGTGCTGGGAAAACGTATTTGTGCAGTGGTGCGTTTTCGAAGCTCGGCAACGATGCTGCTCGATCCCAGACTTCGCGAGCCGCTTCAAATGTCAATGCGAGATCACGTCCCATGCCGACGTATTGGCTTCCCTGTCCGGGGAATAACCAGGCGATCTTGCCGGTAGCACAGGCGGTATCGTAGTAGATCCCCTCGTTCAGCCAGAGACGCTTTGCGGGGTTCGATGTGAGGTGACGATCGACAGTGCCAAGCCGTTGTGTCAACTGCGACATTGACTCTGCAATCGCAGCAACTCGGCAAGGTTGTGCCGACTGGAATTCACGACGTGTCCGCTGTGCCAGTCGAGACAGTCCATCACCGGAAATCTTCGTCTCGTGGCATTCCTGGATAATCGCCGCCAGCCGAGTCTGCAGTTCGGCCGTTGATGACGCACTGACCAGAAACAACTCACTCGGCAGGTGCACGGCCTTGTTGGGGCGAGAACCGGGGCCCGTGTACTCTTCGAGCGCGACGTGGAAATTGCTGCCGCCGAATCCAAATGAACTGACCGATGCGCGTCGCGGGTGGTCTGATCCACGGATCCATGGACGGGCTTCAGTATTCAAATAGAACGGGCTGGACTCGATTTCGAATTGAGGATTCGGACGCTGAACTTTGAGCGTCGGTGGCAACACTTTGTGATGGAGTGCCAGGATTGCTTTAGTCAGGCCTGCGACACCGGCTGCTGCTTTGGTGTGGCCGATCTGCGATTTGATGGAACCGAGTGCACACCACGGTTCTGCAGAATTGGCCTGCTCGCCGAAGACGGTCCGCAGTCCCTGAAACTCTGCCAGGTCCCCCGCTTTCGTAGCGGTACCATGCGCTTCGACCAGTTCCACCGTCGTGGAATCGTATCCCGCACCGATATATGCGCGACGCAACGCCTTGGCCTGGCCTGCCGAGCGTGGAGCATAGACACTTTTTGAACGCCCGTCGGAAGATGAGCCCAGAGATTTGATCACGGCGTAAATGTGGTCGCCATCGCGCTCGGCATCGGACAGTCGTCGCAGTGCCAGCAATGCGAGACCTTCGCCCATCAATGTCCCGTCCGCCTGATCGGAAAACGGGCGACAGTCACCGGAATGCGACAGTGCCGGAGTCTTGCTGAAACAGAGATACATCAAGGGATCGTTCAGGGTATCGACGCCCCCTGTGATAACCATATCTGCCTGACCGAGGCGCAGTTCGTTGATCGCCATCGACAGAGCGCCCAGAGAACTGGCACATGCAGCGTCGACGATGCAATTCGTTCCACCCAGATCAAAACGATTCGCAATGCGACCCGCAACGACATTTCCCAGCAGACCGGGGAAGGTGCTTTCCTGCCAGGGAACAAATTGTGCGGCAATCTGATCGGCGATTCGTTTGACCTCTGCGTCAGGCAAACCGCTGTCGCGCAAGCCTTGTTCCCACTGCGGTCGGGCCATTCGTCCCGACATATGGGCCGTTAATTCGGTTGCGCCGGTCACCCCGATAATGACGCTCATCCGCTCGCGATCGATTCGGTTGAAAGCGTCTGGGGCAATACTCTGAAACAGCTTGTCCGCAACCATCAACCCCAGCAATTGCGAAGTGTCAGTTGCAGGAATGTTGCTGGGGGGAAGTCCGTACTTGAGGGCGTCGAACCCGACGGAATCGAGAAATGAACCGCGGTTGCAGTAGACCTTGTCTGGTGCATGCGGATCGGGATCGTAGTAGTCGCTACTCAACCAGTGCGATGGCGGCACGTCCGTGATTAAATCGCGACCGGCGACAATGTTGCGCCAGAACGAAGCCACGTCGGGAGAGCCTGCGAACAGAGCGCTGATGCCTGTCACGGCAATCGGCTCTGGATTCATAATGGATTCCTACTGCTGCTTAGAAGTACTCAACGCATTGGCAGCAGGACGGCGTGATTTTCACGCAGGTTCTCTGAGGCCACGAGTCAAAAACCGCTTCTAAAATTGGAAACTCGATGTGGTGACATCGAGCGTGAGATCATGCATCACAAACCGGCTGATCGGAGGTACCCCACCGATCAAGAAACAGACATCCCATTCTCGTGGACTGTTGAATAGCAGTTCCACGTGATTCGGGAGTACTCCGTAACTTGGGAAGATCGTACCGACTCTGCCAGCACACCGAAAGCCAACGCGGGGAACGATTTTGATTCCCTGCAGACCGATTTGTGCGGGTTGCACGTCCGTGTCGCGTCGGAACGTGGGTTTGACGTTGCCGTCCACTGCCTTCGGGACGCCACACTTCAGCTGGATGCGATTTAGAAGGGCTGGTTTGGCAGGCTGTCGAGCCATGCTTTGCGGACGGGAATCAGTTTCTGGAGCACATCGACCAGCACTTCTGCCGGAGACCGCATAGCGTCGATCTGAGAGATCTTGTCTGCCGGGTAAGCACTGATAACGGGCTCAGACTCTCGCTGGTAGACTTCAAATCGAGATCGAATGACTTCTTCGTTGGCGTCGTCAGCTCGATTATCACGAATTGCACGGCGTTTGATTCGGTCGATCATCTTGTCCATGTCGGCGCAAACGAGGTAAATGATGTGCAGCACATTAATTGTGTCGCGCAGCATCTCGACCTGATGAGGGTTTCGCGGAATGCCATCGAGGACGAGCAGTTCATCCGGCGGGCGATAACGTGAAATCGCAATGTGACCCAGCAGCGATTTTTTCCAGATCTTTACGGTCAATTCGTCCGGGACCAACTGGCCGCGAGAGCTGAATTCGTAAATCTCGCGGCCTTCCGGCGAGTTGATATTGAGCGAGCGAAAGACGTCGCCGCACGACAAATGGTAGAAACCGGGGATCTGGCCAAGAATCATCCCCTGCGTTCCCTTTCCCACTCCGGGGGCACCAAACAGCAAAATGGTGGGAAAACGCTCATCAAACATAGCCAGATACTCCGTAATCTCGAGTCGACATCGAACATCCTGCCTTCAACCGGGCATGCGATTTCCAAATCGACTGCCCCACTTCCGTGTCGCGTTGGCACTTGGGTGCTCGTGGGGCGCGACGCTTAAGCTGAATGTGATCTAATTTCGAATCCTATCGGGTTCTTCAGCTTGGGGAAAGTGTCAGGTCTTGCGACTTGAATTGCGAAACTGTCGACATTTCTCTTTCATCAGTCCTGACTATTACAATACCCGTCGCCAGATTCCGTTGAAACGTACCGGGAAACGCAGTCCATGGATTACCTGGAACGAATTGGGAACGAATGGTCCGAGCGGGCCAGCGAACTGGCGCAGTGGACGTTGACACATCTGGTCAATCGAACCGATGCCTGGGGACGGTACCATCGCCGAAAAGGGGATGACACCACTTTGGCTGTTACGGCCCCGTTTCGAGATGAGCGAGGGAAATCGTTTCTCGATCTGGATTCACTTCGAAAGCACTTTCGCAGACGTCAGGCCTCGGGACAACTGGGGCTGCACAGTGCCAGCAGCGACCTGACTTCGCGGTGGCTGGCGATTGATATCGACTTGCACGACGACGAAAGCACGGCCACCCGTGAAGGCAATCTTTTTGCGGCCCGTCGATGGAGGCAACGTCTGGCAGATCTGGAACTCGATCCGATCCTGATGGATTCCAACGGAATTGGCGGCTTTCACATTCTTGTTGTGTTTTCTGAACCAATGAGTACCGCCAGCGTCCATGAATTCGGAGCCCGGTTTGTTGCCGATTTTGCGAAAATGGGGCTCGATCAGGCTCCGGAAATCTTTCCCGACAAGCCGAGCTGGGACCGATACGGTGACTGGTTACGTCTGCCGGGACATCATCATTCGAGGCCTCATTTTACGCGAGTCTGGAATGATGAACCGTTTGCGGATCATCCCTGGCTCGATGGGCACGACGCAATTGACCGAATTCTCGCGACCCGATGTACTTCCGTCGAGCGATTGAGAGAGGTCGGCATCGTCCGGGCTCAGCGGACAATTTGCCTCGACTTTGATGGTGTGCTGCATTCCTATCGTTCAGGCTGGTGTGGCGCAGAGGTGATCCCTGATCCGCCAATACATGGAACGAAAGACGCCGTTGCCCGTTTGCGGCGTCAGTACCGTGTGGTCATTCACTCGGCTCGATGTCATACGGAGGCTGGGCGACTTGCGGTTGAAGCCTGGTTGAAGAAGCACGGAATCGAAGTGGATGAGGTCTGCGAACATAAACCCCCTGCAATTGTCTACGTTGATGATCGGGCAATTCGATTTCGCGGAGACTGGGATTTGGTGCTGACTGAGATTCAGGAATTTCGAAAATAACTCAATTTTTGAAATCGATTGAGCCAACTTCTGGATGTTACGTTGACAGAGAAAACAGGTTCGAGTTTGGGGAAATGCTCCAAATCACTCGACATGCGGCTATAATCATCCCGCCGGGGCGATCGTTATCTGCTGGTTGAATCGGACGCTTCCTGGGCAACTATTTCGGTGGACCTACAATTTCACATGGAAATCGACGCATGATGGCCTTTGCCAACGCAGGTTTGGGAATCATGACAACTTCTCAGTCCCACCGGATGCTCTTTCAGCGATTCTTCGCTGTGCTCGTGCTGTTACAAGCAGCCTCACTCGCTTGTCATGCACAGGATCCCGCAGAAGAAAAGGAAGAAGCCCGCAAGACGCCGATCGGGCAATTCGTCACGATCGGTGCGACGGTTGATGACGTTGTTTACGCAAAAGTCTCCAGTGCGGCGATCAAACTGCAGGGGTTAGCTGTTCAGGAAGGACGTCCTGCATTTCTCGTTTTGCAGGTTGAGCCCGGAACGAGCCAGTTTCACCATGTGCAGGGGCTGGCAAAATTCCTGACTTCTGCACAAATCAAAAATGTCACGACCGTTGCCTGGGTTCCTGAAACAGTGACGGGTGCCAATGTGCTCGTGGCTCTCGCCTGCCGACAGATCGTGATGCATCCTGATGCCGAGTTGGGGGACATCGGGCGAGGCAAGCCGCTGGATCCAGATGATCGGCAGGGCGTACTGGCGATCGCTCAGAAACGCCATAACCCCAAAGTGAACGCTGCGATTGTTCGAGCGATGATGGATCCCAGCGAGCAGCTGTGGCGCATTCGAGTGCGGTCGACAAATGGAGGAAAAGAAGAGCTCGATACGCGCGTTGTGACGAAGGACGAACTGGAAGTTCTGGCGAAAACCAACGTGGAATTTCAGAGCGATGTCGTCAAGGAAGCAGGCCTTCCGGGGCAGTTTCGCGGTGCGACAGCTCGGGAACTGGATATTCTTGTTGTTCAGACGGCCAATTCGAAAAGTGCGGTGGGAGATCTATACGCCTTGCCTCGTGAAGCTCAACGCGAACAGTCGGGCGAAAAGGAAGCTCGCAAGGTCCGGTTAATCAGAGTCGATGGAATGATTGACCCGGTTCAGGAAACCTTCCTGGAGCGTCAGATTCAGCGTGCGGTCTCATCGGGGGCGCAAGTGATTGTGTTTGAAATCGACTCGCCAGGCGGATACCTCCATTCCAGCGAGAATCTGGCAGAGGCCATCATGCAACTGGAAGAGCGGAAAGTCCGCACGATTGCATACGTTCCACATGGAGCATTCAGTGGCGCTGCAATCATCGCGCTGGGATGTGATGAGATTATCATGCACCCCGATGCCAGGTTGGGAGATGCTGGTCCAATCGAAGTGCGTGATGGGGAAGTGTTTGAACGGGCTCCCGAAAAAATCTTGAGTCCTCTACGGATCAAACTGGGGGAAATCGCCCGAAGAAAGCATCGGCCTGAAGCGCTGTGCATGGCGATGGCGGATCGCAGTCTGAAAGTCTTTCAGGTGACTCATCGCGACAACGGTCGTATCTGGTACATGACCGAACACGAGATCGCGTCGTCGGCCGGAGAATGGATCATTGGACCACAAGTTCCTGAAACTCTGAGTGGCGAAAATCTGTTTACTGTGAACGGAGTTCGCGCTCACGAAGTCAAACTTGCCGAAGCTCCCGTTCAGGACATCATTGAACTGAAAGGACGCATCGGACTGCCAGCCTCAGCAGAACTTCGTCCGATTGAAAAGACCTGGGTCGATCATCTTGTCCACAGTCTGAATAGGCCCGGTTTCACTGTGATGTTATTGGTGCTGGCGATGGTGCTGATCTACATCGAATTGCAATTGATGACGGGGATTCTGGGAATCTTGTCCGTTTTGTGCTTCGCAATTTTTTTCTGGAGTCGGTTTCTGGGAGGGACTGCTGGATGGCTGGAAGTCGTTCTCTTCATCCTCGGCTTGTCGTTCCTTGGACTGGAGATCTTCGTCATACCCGGTTTCGGTGTCTTTGGGATTTCGGGGATAGCCCTGATTCTTGCATCATTAGTCATGGCCGGTCACACCTGGACATTTGACTCCTTTACAAACGCCCATCAGTTAGCAGTACAGACAGGATGGGTACTTCTTTCATTCGGATGCGTAGGAGTTTTTGGGATTTGTGCGGCGAGGTTTCTCCCACAGGTTCCTATGTTTGAATCGATGGTGCTTGGTCCACCAGGGGTAGCAGGTGGAGAAGCTCAACTGCGTCTTCAGGCGATTGGAGGCGAGTCGAATGGACTGGTTCCAATCGGACAGCAGGGGATTTCGCGGACGATGCTCAGGCCGGCGGGAAAGGCAGAATTTGACAACCGTCTGGTCGATGTTGTCAGCGAAGGCCCCTTCATTTTGCCTGACGTATCAATCGAGGTTGTTTCGGTTACGGGAAACCGCATTGTCGTACGTCAAGCGAGCTCTATCTCGTAGGCGGCTGAAAGCTTTTGTTGTGACTTCTGATGTAAATTGTTTTTGAATAATGGCTTATGGCCTGTGTGTGTCTGATTCGAGTGTCGTTCGGCGTGGAGTTGTCGAAGGTTTTGCCACCGATTTCCTGAATTTCAGTTTCTCACCCCAAAGAAAATCGGGTTCGTCCGCTCGCCTCGTCGCAAGTCTATTACTACAATCACCCACACTGGAAAATGTTGCGGCGAATGTGTGGCCCGCGACGACGTATCTGGCAGGTATTTGATGAGAACTGCAGCGGCCAGCCGATGATGAGCTGGTGGGTGGATGTTGCAGAATTGATTGACGGAGAAACCTTTCATGGCCAAAGCTGGCGGGCGGAAGAAGCTTCCCAAGGAAGTTGCGGTCATTAATGCGGACAACTGCACAGGCTGCGAATCATGCCTGGAAGTCTGTCCCGTGGACTGCATCTATAAAGTTCCTGGTGATTCGATCTCCGTTCTGCAGTCCTGGTGTGAAATCGACGTGGAACGGTGTGTGGGCTGCGAAGTCTGCATCCATATCCCCACAAAAAAATCGGACCCCTACGAATTGACCGTGTGTCCATGGGATGCGATTGAACTTGTTCCAACGGTTCAAGTTGCGCAAGCCGTGGCCAGCAAGGGAGGGCCACCCGATTATATGCTGAGCAACTGGGATCGCTTGGTGGTGCCGGCCCAGCGAATGGCAGAACTGGCTGCGGAACAAGCCAGCGGAAAATAACGTTCCAATTGCCAGCCTTGGTGTGGCAACCTGTGTTCCTGCAGTAATTTACGTTGCACAAATTGCCAGGCCTTGCCATCGTTGTCAGGCGTGGTCGATTCGGTGCCGTGGATGTTGTTTTAAGAAACAGGTACTGATTGTCTGGCACTGGCTGCCAGTCCATTGACGAATGAAGATCGGTTTGCCATCATGGCTGATCTGATTGTTTGTAGAGTTGGTGTTACGTATAGCAGCGCTAGGATTTCGCGCGGGAGTTGAGTGCATGGGTCGCTATTCTGGTCCCAAGGGACGTGTCAATCGCCGGCTTGGGACGATGGTGTTTGAGAATGCAGGTGCGGCACGGGCATTGGAAAAGCGCCCGAATCCTCCTGGTATGGCGGAACGTCGACGTAAGTTGTCGACCTACGGTATGGCATTGGCCGACAAGCAGAAGATCAAGTTCCACTACGGGATGCGCGAAGCACAACTGCGTCGCTACTTCGCCAAGGCACGTGCTCAAAAGGGTAACACCGGCGATATTCTGCTGGTGATGTGTGAGCGTCGTCTGGACAACGTCGTCCGACGAGCCGGTTTCACGCTGACTCGCATGCAGGCACGGCAGGGGGTCGTCCATCGCCACTTCCAGTTGAATGGTAAGACGATCAACAAGCCTTCGATTTTCGTCCAGCCTGGCGACGTGATTACCCTGCGTAATCGTCCAAACGTCCGCAAGCTGTATCGTGAAATCGTTGACGGCTCATCACGTCAGTCGTGCGACTGGATCTCATTTGATGCCAAGGAATTGGAAGCCCGGGTACAGGCGCTTCCGTCAGGCAGCGATGCCACCGTTCCCAACATCGAAATCGGTCGCGTTGTTGCCTTCATGGCACGCTGATTCGGCCTGATTTCTGTTGACAATACGAAGAGCGTCCTCGATCCGAGGACGCTCTTTTCATTTCAACATTCTGGAAAAAATCGATCTGGCTTCGGATTGGATCTTTTATTACAGTCCCCGCCCCCTCCACCTGCAGGGCAGGGCGAGGCTGCGCGGATCATGGATGAATCGTCGCCAACCTGTTCAGGATGAACAATCCCATCATGAGATATTCGTTCCGAAACCTTGTGACTCCCGTTGCGATCACCATTCTTGCACAAGCATGGGTTCCAGCAATCGGACAGCAAGTCAAGCCGACCCGGCCGGGATCGACACCACCGACGAATGGAACTCAAAGAACTCAGCCCGCTGCTGGCCAGCAGGCGTCCCCTGAAACAAAACCGAATCGACCGCCAGGTAATACTGTCCCTGCCAGCGGGAAGACGGGTGAAAACCCATCTCGAACTGCTCAAGTCGTTCCTGTGGCCGGCCGCGGTCCCGAACGCGAGCTGCAACTTGAGCCACAAGTCTTACCACCAGCACTGGAGAAGATCCTGCGTGATTGGGAAATTAAGTCATCGCAGATCACGTCCCTGCACGGATCACACACGCGAACTGTTTACAATCTCGTGTTTGAAGAGGAGCGAATTGCAAAGGGGAAGTTCTTTCTGCAAACGCCAGATAAGGGGCGAATTGACCTGGTAGGGGAAAAGCCAAAACCAGATGCCAAGGCCGCACGCCTTGGTGCCGCAGGAAAGCCATTCAAGATCGTTCCTGATCGCTCAGAAAAATGGATCTGTACCGGTGATGAAATTGTGATGGTTGACGATGAGCAAAAGACTTTTCAAGTCATTCCTTTGCCAGAAGATGCAAAGGGGAAAAACATCATCAACACTCCGTTACCCTTTTTGTTCGGCATGAAAGCAGATGATGCGAAACGACGATTTCGGATCGAGTTGAGCAAAGAGGACAAGGATACAGCAGTCCTGATCATTCATCCGAAGCTGGAATCGGACTTGCAGAATTACACCAAAGCATTTGTGATTCTCGACAAGACCAACTATCTGCCAACGGCAGTCAAGCTGTTTGACCCCACTGCACAAATGGAAACGGTCTACAAATTTGAATCCGTCAAAATCAACGATACGGGGATTCGAACACGTATCAGCGAAGCTTTAGGGTGGCGCGACAAAGACATTTTCCGTCCAGATCTGAAAGGGCAAGGGTATAAGCTTGTCCTTCCACCAGCTGCCGAAACCGCCCCGCAGAAAAACTCAGGTCAGGTTCCTTCCAACCAGACACAGCAGGCACCGGTTCCTTCGCCACGGCCGATTAAGCGATAACCATTTTCATCCCTGGAATTCAGAGTGCAGGCTTCCTGGAGAGTAACGTCCATGAGTTTTCAGATTGACTGGACCAGAGTCGTTCGGGTGGCGTTACTGATGTTTGTGATCGGTAGCAGTGCCGTTGCCGTGGCAGACGAGCCTGTTCATCGTACGGGTTCAGGGGCCGTTGTTACGCAAGCATCCGCAACCGCCTCAGCGCTGGCGCCGTCGAATGCAATCAATCTTGCATACAAATTCCATTCCGGCATGTTCGCTCACTACGCAGGAACCAGCCGAGTTCAATATAAGAGTCAGCTGGACCCGGAACATATCTACGTTTCACAGCAATCGAACGACATCTGGACCCGCTTTCGGGTCGTCACTGTGGATGAATCTGGGCTTGCATTGATTGAACCCGTCATCGAGCGGACCCAGATGGCAGCTCGAATGCATGACAAGCCGCCAGTCTTTTTCGATAGTAGTTCCAAGACGGAACCTGAACCTGAGTTTCGAGCGATCCGTGATGCGATTGGCAAACCAATCGCCCGGTTTCAAGTGGCTCCCAACGGCAAACTGGTCAAGGCGATTGTGATTGATCCGAATGCCCCTGTCTCACTGCGAATGTCTGCCGAGAAGCTGGAAACTCGCTTCCAATATCTTCCGATTCTTCCCGACCATCCTGTTGCCGTGGGAGACAAATGGCGCGAGGAATTTACCGTTGATACGATCAACGAAGGGTTGAAAGAACCCATGCCGATGCGCCGCATCTTTGAATTGAGTGGAGTTGCCAATGGCATCGCCATCATCAAGTTCAAGACTCTGACAATGAAGCCGATTTCGGACCCAGATGTCGAAAAGCAGCTGATTCAGCAGACGCCAACGGGTACAATTCAATTCGATATCGAGCGTGGCTTGGTTCGGTCGTATGTTTCTAACGTCAACAAGACCGCAATCAATGCTCTTGGAAATCAAACGCTACTTCAGGTTGTTGGCGAATCGACCGAAAAGCTGGTGACCGCTGATGGGCGGGATTTGAGTGCTGCGATCACACCGCCCAAATAAAAGTTCGACTCACCAGCGTTGATCTGCCTACAGGCACGATGCCCGCAGGACACCACACTTACGTTGGATGCGATCTAACCTTCTGTTCTTGAGACAACGGCCAGGCGAGGTGATTCGCCGCGGGGCATCCACGGGGCAAGTCTCGCTTGCAGTTCAGCAACTTGTTGACGCAGTTGCTCAGTCCGTGTCAGGCAGGTTTCCTGCCATTCACCATAGACATGGCACAGGCGAGTTTCGCGATCAATATGGGATGTAACGGTCTGTTTTAAGGAGCGAAGAGCCAGTTCGGCTCGGATGACAAAAGGGGATTCCGCTCCAGATTCATTCTGAATGAAAGTCATCGGTGTACCTTCCGGTGCAGGTTGTAGTTTCACGTCTGTGGAGACTTCGGCAATTCTTGCTCCTGCCATCGACCTGAACACCTATGCAGCTTGAGGGGATTGCGTAGACACTGTGGTTGTCCTGCGCATCCGGAAGAATATGAATAATCCGTATGACTGTGCGCCACAGGCCATTTCAGCCGACCTCTCGCGATCGCCGAGACTTACCACAACCAGCATTTCAGTCGCGGATCGGTTTGTACGCAGGTTGAATCAGGATTCTGGTGAGCCTGAATTCCCTGCAGTGATTCGGTTCAGCCACTCGTGTACCTCTGTCGCATCGAGGACTTTTTCGATCCGGAGCGTTGCAGGCAACGCGTTAAACATTCGTTGCGAAGGCCAGCTTCGAGCGTAAGAAGCCGGCCCGAGAAGTACCACGCGGTATCCTTCGAACTGAGGAATATCGGCAGGAACCCCTTCATTCCAGATCCATGTCTCGGTGGCTTCTGTGTGGCTTGCGTCGGGTAACTTCCCATCGGGTTGCAATCCCTGCCACGTGTAGAGATTCCAAATCGAAGTGACCGTTTCATCGCTTTCCTGCGGCCCTTCGCCGCGTGCGACGTTGGCTGCCGTCGGAGTGACACGGCGTCCTGCGGTAGATGATGACCGCGGAAACACGTCCATCAGCAGCGTGTTTAATTGAAAGTTGTCCACAACTCCTGAAATCCGGCCCACGACACCAATCGATGTTTGTGGCTCGACGACGAGAATCGGTTCGTCATCCAGGACTGACAGCATCAGTGCCAGCCAGTGGCCCCCTTCGTGCAGTTGCGAGATTTTCGAAGCCAGTTCGAACAGCGGCTTCGCCGCATTTCGTGCGCGAGGATTCACTGAATAGACTGCAATCGCTGGACGCCAATACTGATCGAGAGCTTCCCACGCAGCAAACTGGTCAGGCATCTCGTTCGCGACTTCCGGCAGAATCGCCGTTAACGCCTCTGCAGCATTCTCGTCCTCGCCGAGTTCCGGAAGACGATTCATGCCAGCCTCTGCTAATTCGACCGCCGCAGAAAGTAGTGGACGCAGGCCTTCGGTCAGGCGGTCAGCGACCAGTTCTGGATCGGCTCCCTGTTCAATCATCGCTCCACAGACGAGTGCGAGAATAGCGGCTCGCCGCGGAGCAAGATCGAGATGACGACTCAACGAGCGAAGTGCAGTGCCAACATCTTTGGGGCTGGCATCGGCCGCGGCATTCAAGAATGATTGAGCTGCGTTATGGATTTGGGCTTCTGTCGCATGGTTGTTTCGAGCAGTTGCGATCAGGACATTTGTTGCTTCAGCCAGCATGGTGTTCACACATCGTGTTGAGGGGCGTTTCAATCGAAACTCAACACAGACGTTGATTCAACATCCGTGTCAACCGGGCGAACAATATCTCAGCTCTCGCCAAAAATGAAGTGTGGGTTATCTCCGATGAGCGTTGATACGGTGAGAACACTGATGTCGTGTATGTCACTACGAAGCGGATGTTGGTTGCTGCTCGGTGATACAAACCAGATATGCGTGTGAAATCGTGCGAGATTTCTATCGTCCAACCTGCTAATCTGAAACCGTCGACACTGCGACATCCATGACCTGTGTTTGGTTCCAGATTTATCAGAAATATGTCAGCCAATACCTCAAAAATCGTTCTCATGCTGGTTCTCGGCTTTGCTGCGTTCGGAGTTTCATTTGCTGTCAGTCGTCTGCTGGTACGATCTGGCGATGCCCCGCCGGATCAGGTCACGAAAGCGCCGCCATCAGGTTCAGATCCAGGTGCCGATCGGCCGGGAATGGTCTGGATTCCGAGTGGAGAATTTCGCATGGGAACCGGTGACAAAGATGCCTGGGATGACGAAAAGCCCATCCATCGAGTTCGAGTCGATGGGTTCTGGATTGATGTCACCGAGGTCACCAATGCTCAGTTTCAGAAGTTCGTTGAATCCACCAGTTACGTAACAACCGCCGAAAAGGTGCCGTCGGTTGAAGAGATCATGTCGCAGGTTCCGCCCGGGACGGCTCCGCCTACTGCAGACATGCTGGTCGCGGGGTCAATGGTTTTTACACCGCCCAAACAGAAAGTCCCCCTGAATGATTTCCGGCAATGGTGGTCGTGGACTCCTGGAGCGAACTGGAAGCATCCCGATGGGCCTGAAAGCGATTTGAAGGGACGTGAGGATCATCCCGTTGTGCATGTCTCATGGGATGACGCTACTGCCTATGCCACCTGGGCCGGAAAGCGATTGCCAACCGAAGCGGAATGGGAGTTTGCCGCTCGTGGCCGACTGGACGGGACTCGATATGTTTGGGGAAGTGAGCCATCGATCGCTTCAAAGGCGAAGGCGAATTTGTGGACGGGCGAGTTTCCGTTCCTCAATACTGAGGAGGATGGTTACGCAAGAACAGCACCTGTCAAATCGTTCCCACCGAATGGAAACGGATTGTATGACATGGCTGGAAATGTCTGGGAATGGTGCAGTGACTGGTATGATCGCGATGCCTATCAGAATCGAACTGGCATCACCGTCAACCCGAAAGGGCCGGTCCGCAGTAATGACCCACTTCGTCCCTTTCAGCCACAACGAAGTCAGCGTGGGGGCTCATTCCTCTGTCATGACAGTTACTGCAGCCGATATCGCCCCAGCGCTCGGCATGGCTGTTCTCCGGACACGGGAATGTCACACGTCGGTTTTCGATGTGCCGCATCCGCGAATTGAATGTCATTCCTTCTGAAGTTTTTCGATCTCGCGATTCAGCAGGTAATGGGGAAACTCGAGATCGAAATTCAACTTCGTTGCCAGTTCGAGTAACTGACTGCGGATTTGCTTCTGGTCCCGGGCTAGTGTCACAAGCACGACAGCTTTGGAAACCGGGTCACTCACGATGTCTTCGACTTCTTCCCACGTGATGTCATTCGAGCGGCGCAACAGATCAGCAATGGGCCAGTCATCCTCAGATTGTTGTTCAAGTGCCGCGATCGCTGCTTCTCGTGAAGCCTGTGCTGCTTTTTCATCGCCCAAACGATGAGCCACGATTTCGCGACAGAGATGCCAGTATGCCGCCGGCGTTCCTGGGGGATCAGCCAACTGATTCAGTTCCAGCTTCGCGAAAAACGCATAGGGACGCGCATAGTCAAGCGGGCTTGCCGACGCTTCACGGTCGATCAGGCCAAACTCTCCCTTCAACGCAGCCAGCATCCATTTCGTCTTCAGCAGCATCGAATGAAATTGCGGCGGAGCCATCTGTTTGAATCGAGTAGAATAGGCTTCGAACTCCAGATCAGCTTCGGTCGCACGATCTGTCGCGACGAGGGTTTTCAGCAAAGTTTCCAGTGCGGATGAATCCAGCGAAGCCTTGGTGAGCTGGTCTCGCGATGTCTTCTCCAAAGATTCGAAATCGCGGGCAGCGAATTGTGCCAGGAGTCGTTGCTGCTCAAAAATGATTTCGCCTGGTTTTGATTCCGTTGCTTTCGTCAGCAATTTCAGGGCTTCCGGAAAGTCTCCATGGACCATGCGGCTATGACCAATCGCATAGAGCGCATATGGAAACTGTGGATCAGCTGCCAAGGCCTTTTCAAAATAAGGTAACGATTTTGTGCTGTGAATTTCGATTCGCCCTCGCAAATAAAGCATTGAGGGGTCGTTTGGTTCCTTGGCCAACAGCGCGTCGTATTCCTGCTTTAACTGCTCATGCAGTTTTTTTGCTTCGGCGTTCGGAACACCACGATAAGCGATCGCCTGGTAGGCTCGATGCCAATCGACTCGTGCGGGGCGATCTGCCAGGCGTTTCTTGAGGAAGTCCCGGCATTGATGGAATCGGCCATCCGCGAATGACCACGCCGTATAGATGAGCATCAGGTCATTGCGATCCGGGGCCGCCATGAGATGCGTTTCGAGGAACGGCAAAAGACTGGCTGGGGATGTCCCCATGAATTGGGCACGTTGTATCAAAGTCGCTGGGTCATCTCGCAGGATCGACAGTCTGGTCTTCACAACGCTCGATGAATTTTTGACGGTAAGCTGGGCCGGGAATTCCTGGAACCGATAATCGATATGCTTGAAGTATGAAAATAACTGGCCAACTCGAAGCTCGGATCGGTTCTCAGGGGGTTCTTGGCCTGGCCTGACTTTCATATAGGTCGCTTCCTCCCACTCGACGACGGCAGACTTGGTGGGATCGAGAACAAACGCGGGACTGCGCACGAAGCGTTCCCACCAACCTGTGCTCATCTCAAACTTCAGTGCAGGAAATTGATCGGCGGGAACTGTGACGACAACTTCGTGCGTCCCTTCCGGAAGAATTGTTTGTTTCTGATCTCCGGGAGCCAATTGAAGTTCCGTTCGGCCATCAATCTTGACAGCTACTGGGATGGGCAGGCCGTTGACGACTGTGACACTTCGGTTTGATGCCAGATAGGAGTTGTACAGCGCCAGCGCCGCCAGGATGGTGGTAATTCCCGAGATCCACAGAAACGCATTGGATCGATAGAATGGGTCGGGTGCAATGGTCAATTCTTCGACCCCCATGGCCTTCTCAGAGATTGCCAGGGTCTTCCGAAATGTCGGGTCTGAACGAAGGCCCGGCGATGCGTCCAATAGCATTCGCAACGTCTGGACCGCTTCTTCATGACGTTGTTGTTTCTGAAAACCTGCGGCGAGCGCATAGAACAACGCGGGCTGATAGTTCTCTGTCCCCGGTAAGTAGGGCTGAATCATCGATTTTGCGGTATCGACGTTCCCTTCTTCAATAAATGTCAGCAGAGCTGCACGGCGATAATCGATGTTTTCAGGCTCAAGGTCATAGGCTTTGAGAAAAAGCGGATTCCCCGATAGCGGTTTGCCTGTCCGTTCATACCAGGCTGCGAGATAGAACAGGACCCGAGCGACTTCTGGAAACTTGGAACTCATGATTTCGGCAAACTTTGTTGCCTCATCCTGCTTCTGAAATGCTGCCAATGTGGCATGCATCTGCATCGCTGCGTCAGGGTCGTCGGGCGAGGCCGATACCTGGGTGGCAGTTTCATTGATGGCGGCCTCTCTGATCTTCTCCCACTCGTGAAACGGAAGGATCCGGTGTCTGGTGCAGGACGGGCAGTAATCAAGAATCTGCTTCTTTCCCAAAGGAAGAACCGGGATGAAGAAGATGCAGACGCAATGCCAAGTCTCGTAGCTCAGTAATTTACCCCGATAATTACAAGACGAGCAAACCCCTTCCTGTGACTGCTGATTGGATTTCCCGAAATAGGTCGTCCCGATTCCATTGATGGTGTACGTCATTTCGAACGATCCTTGTGCAGATTCGCGGCGATTAAGGATGTGAAGATTGCGAAGACAATTCTGAGGATGATGAAGTTGACAGGTGCTGCATGATATCGTCCCTCGTTCCTTTGAACAAAGGTCGCGGAAAGGACTTGGAGCATGTGACAAACGCTTGACATAAGATGGGTTGTAACTCTAGCCTGAAGAGGTTCATCACATACCTTTCTCGCGGCAATTCTGGAGGTTTATCATGGCTCGCTCTCGTCAGCGTGGTTTCACACTGATCGAACTGCTGGTGGTTATTGCCATCATCGCTGTTCTGATCGCACTTCTGCTTCCTGCTGTTCAACAGGCACGGGAAGCCGCCCGTCGAACCCAATGCAAGAATCATATGAAGCAATGGGGATTGGCGATGCACAATTATCACGACATAAACAACGTTCTGCCGTTCGCCGCAACAGTGACTCCGCGTCACACGTATGTTGTCAGTCTCTGGCCGCAACTTGATCAGGCGCCGCTGTTCAATCAGTACAATTTTTCACTTGGGTTCTGGCAGCCACCGAATTGCGTTCAGAACGCGATGACGGGGCTGATTGCCAAGAAATTGTCAATCTATTCATGTCCGAGTGATCGGGATGGGTACTGGACGGGAGATACGTATTGGCGATCTCGCGGTGAGTATGTCGTTAACTGGGGAAATGTCACTCGTCCCCAGATTGCAGCACCGACGGCGCTGGCACCATTTGGTTACTTCAATGACAACCCGTCAACGCCTCGATCAAGCAAGTTTGCAAACTTTACTGACGGTACTTCAAACACCTTGCTGATGTCAGAGATTCTGATGACGAGAATCGACAATTCGAATCCCTGGGATATCCGCGGAGATTTCTTCAACGATGACCCTAGCTTCGTATCATTTCAATTTATGACCACAAACAACCCAAACTCGAAAAACCCCGACACCAATAATTACTGTGGTGCATCGAATACCGATCCGATGATGCCGTGCCTGGGAGGCGGCAATCAACAGGCGGCAGCCCGTAGTCGACACATTGGCGGTGTGCATGTCCTGATGGGGGACGGTGCCGTTCGTTTTGTCAACAATAATATCTTTCTCGGAACCTGGCAGGCTCTGGGGACCATGGACGGTGGCGAGACTGTTGGTGACTACTGATCGTCCAAGCAGGTTGCCTGACCGAACCGCACGGGAAATGACAAACAGTTATTTCCTTTGCCGTTCGAAGTTTTCTTTCCATGACGATTTCAATTGAGTCGTTCAGACCAGGAACACGATCAATGCTGAACATCCGTACTTTTGTGTGTCTGCTGGGATTGGTTGTACTGCTGGGGTGCCAGAAAGAAGATGGTCCAGCAAAATCGCCAGTGAGCGGGCAAGTGACCCTGGACGGAACTCCGCTGGCAGAAGGGCAGATCAGCTTCATGCCAAGCAACGGTGTTGGAATTTCCACGGGCGGAAAAATCACCAACGGAACGTATCGTGTCGACGTCCCACTGGGTGAAATGCGGGTCGAAATCCGTGCGCCCAAAAAAGTCGGTGAAAAGTCAGCATACGACGCCCCGGATAGCCCCAAGATGCCGATTTTCGAGGAGAAAATCCCGGTGAAGTACAATGCCAACAGTGAATTGAAAACAACAGTTGCCAAAGGGGCAAACAAAGCAGACTTCAAGTTGGAAACACCAAAATAATCGCCGTGACAACAGTATCAGTCTCTTTGCGGGACGCCTCCGCTACGTTACAACGGGTATCCCGAAATACCTGTTTTTGTGAAGCGGTTTGATGCCTCTGCGAGTTTCCAATCTTCAATTGCCGGTGACAGTTCCCGAGTCTGAACTGCCGCGTCATCTTGCGCAGCGACTCGGGATCACACCGGAACAATTTACCCGCTGGCGTGTCCTCAAGAAGAGTCTCGACGCTCGGTCTGCACGTGAACTGAAGTTCGTCTACACGAGTCTGATCGAGGTCCCAGACGAGGTTCTGAATTCTGCAGCAGTTCAGCAACGGCTGAAGAGTGACGTTCAATCGTTTACGCCACCGGAATTCGACGACCCTCCCAGCGGTCAACGGCCGCTGGAGCATCGTCCCGTCGTTATCGGATCAGGTCCGGCCGGGCTGTTGGCTGGGTATTACCTCGCCTGGAAAGGCTACTGTCCGCTGATTCTGGAACGAGGACCTGCCGTCAAAGAACGCGTTCCTGCCGTCCGCGACTTTGACCGAGGTGGTGTGTTTGATCGAGAGAACAACTATCTCTTCGGAGAGGGGGGCGCTGGTTGTTTCAGCGATGGCAAACTGACGTGCCGTCTGGAAGGCCCTGATGTTGAATGGGTCCTGGAACGCTTCGTGGAATGTGGTGGTCGACCATCCATCGTCTACGAGAACCGGCCTCATCTGGGAAGCAACAAGCTACCCATGATCTGTCGCAACTTTCGTCGCAAGATCGAAGCACTCGGCGGCGAATATCGTTTCAGTTGTCGGCTGGAAGGACTGGACATTCGTGAAGGTCGTGTCCGCGGCCTGCAGACATCGAGTGGCTACATTCCGACGAATCATGCCATCCTGGGGATCGGACATAGTGCCCGCGATACGTACCAGGCTCTGTACGATCAGGGTGTTCCGATGATCCAGAAGGCATTTCAACTGGGATTGCGAATCGAACAGCCTCAGGACCAGATTAACAAGCACAAGTATGCTCGGCCTGAATACCTGTCATTGCTGGGGGCCGCAGACTACACCCTGCAGGCTCGTGGAGACAAAGATGTCTTTACCTTCTGCATGTGTGCCGGGGGAATCATTATCCCCAGTGTCAGCGAACCCGAAATGTTTTGTTCAAATGGCATGAGTAACTCGCGGCACGACACGCCATTTGCCAACAGTGGTGTGATGGCGACGTTAGAACCTCATGAATTTGGCAGCAGTCATCCGCTGGCAGGAATGCACCTGCAGCAGCGGTACGAAGCCGCAGCATTCAAGATCGGCGACGCCAATTACAACTGTCCGATCCAGTCCGCCAAAGATTTTCTGAAGCATCGAACACCTGATCCGCATGCCCGACTGGAATGTTCCTATGAGCGAGGAGTCCGTCCGGCGGCACTGGATCAAGTGATTCCTCCGATTGTTGCCAATGCGCTTCGACAGAGCCTGCCGATTCTCGATCACAAGCTGCGCGGCGACTTCCTCAAGAATGCGATCCTGGTCGGGCCTGAGATGCGAGGAAGCTCGCCCATCCGCATCGATCGCGCTATTGAATCACGCCAGTGCCCGAATATTGCAGGACTCTATCCGGTTGGTGAAGGGGCAGGGTACGCTGGTGGAATCGTCAGTGCGGCGGTCGACGGTCTACGTAGCGCACGTAGCGTCGTTCGCGATTTTGCACCGCTTGTTCGGACCGTTGACGCATGTGAACTGAGCAAACATCTCGTTGATGTGAGCGTCTCGCGGGCCCGCAACCTGCACTAATCCATGGCGTCGTCAGTACTCGGCTTTGTTGCGTCGGCGATGGATGCCAGCAACGAGTGACCACTCGCCAGGCTTAATTGGGGATCGCGATGCTGATTTCCCAGTTCTGCCAGCAGCTTGCGGATCACTTGCTCCGCTTCGGCCTTCTCGTGCATCCAGCGATCACGTGCCGACTGCCAGGCGGAATCGCGTGTGGCGGCATCAGCGGCTGCAAGTCGCAACCGTTCTTCGCCCACGCGCAGTTCCTGATCTCGCGTCGAGATCCATTCCATCAGCTTTTGACGTTCGTCGTGGAATTCGGCTCGCAATCGTTCAAATTTCGCCTGAGCTTCCAGGTGTTCACGACGCTGTTCAACCAGCCCTTCGTGCAACTGGCGATAGTATCCGACAAGCGAATTGCGTACCTGCTCGACTCGCTGGCGAGCCACTTCCTGACCGGCGGTCTGTGTGAGCTCGACCCAGGCCTCTTCGACTGCCAGTCGCATTTCCAGAGTGGATCGATGCGTGTCTTCCAGTTCGGAGCGCAATTTCTCAAGACGGATGCGACGACTTTCCAGGCTTTCGGCGTGAGAACTGTACAGTTCCTGCTGTTTCAACAGTTCTGACTGCTGAGCTTGCCGTTCGGCCTGCCAGGCACTTTGCTCGCGCTGCAGATTCAGTCGATCGATATCGACACTGCTGGTGAACGCGCGACGCGACTTTTCGAGAACCTCTCGCTCGCGTTCCAGTGACTTTTCGCGCTCGTCGATCGATGAGCGATAGAGATCGATCTGCTGCATCCTGCGAATGACCTGGCGACCATCGTCTTCCAACCGCTGTCTTTCGACCTGACGTTCGCGTCGATGATCATTCTGTGCTCGATCCAGGTCCGCTCGCAATTTTTCCAGATGTTCCTGCTGGAAGCGGATTCGATTTTCGAGGACCGCTCGCTCTCCACGGACTTCTGCAAGCTGCGTTGAGCGGGTTGCGTTCCACTCCTCATGTTCCGCCTGCCAGCGATTCCGTTCTTCTGCGAGGAATTCGGCATGTTTGATTCGCTCGGCTTCCAACTCACTGGCCTGCTGTTCGCGGGCGGCCTGAAGTTCGGCCCGCTGTTCAGCCAGTGATTGCTCCCACTCGCTACGTTCGGCCGCGATTTTTTCCAGCAGTTCGGTGCGTTCCAATTGGATCGCAGAGATCTGCTCTTCGCGCATGGCCTGCAACTCAACTTCTTGAGCCAGACGTGTGGCCGCAAAGTCGGTTTCAGCATTGCGTACAGCCGCTTCGTAGAATGCCTTTTCCCGTTCAATTTCCAGCTTTTCAGCCTGAACACTGGTCATCCACGCATCGTGTTCTCGCTGAAACTGAGATCGGCGTTCCTCCCACTCGGCGATCAAGGCCTGCCACAATCGCTCACGTTCGGCCTGGATCAATCGTTCTGCTTCTTCAGTCGCTTCCTGCAGTCGGCTCTCGAGGCTGGACGTCAACGATTTTGCTCGTTCGTATTCCAGAGTGACAGCTTGACGATCTTCGTCGATGGCCTGTCGATCTGATTTCAGTTCAGCGAGCAACTCGTCGCGTAATGATTCGCGGCGTTTTTCGATATCCGCGCGTTCGTGTTCGACTGCCAGTCGAGCGGCATCGATTTGTGCGAGGAGGGATTGTGTCTCGGTGAGACGATTGGCAAGCTGGATTTCTTCGGCGACCAGTTTCCGCCGCTGCTCATCAAGCGCCGCTTCGTTGGACTGTTGGCGCAAATGAAACTGGCGTTTTTCGGCCTCAAACGCTGTGATACGTTCTTCAAGGAGTGCCTGACGTTCGGACAGATCCGCGTCCTGAAGCTGAAGCTGTTCGAGGATTCGGCCCGCTTCGAGCAGCAATTGCGAATTCGCACGAGAAGGTGACTGTGACTGTGGGGTCGCAGGCTTCGCTGAGATGTTGGCGGCCGGGGGCGATCCGATGGAATCCGAGACATGCCCGTGATCAATACGCAGTTCCGCGCCGTTGATCGAAACGGTCCTGGAATCCGGATGTGGGTGATCGGCAGGCGCACTGACTCGCTGCGGCGGGGCTTCGATCTTCCGCTCGTCCATGAGAGGAATCCTTCCCAAAAAGGCCTGCGAATCCTTGCAGGCCTGGTCGAATTGTCCCGAACATCGTTGGCTCGTCGGGAAATCCGACGAGCACAATTCCAGTTTCCGAAATCTTGACTACAGCAGTCCATCCAAGGCCGCGGAGAGCTTGGACTTCTGGGTCATCCCCACAAATCGCTGCACTTCTCGCCCCCCCTTGAACAGAATTACGGTCGGAATTCCCGTAATTCGATACTCAGACGGGGTTCCCGGATTGTCATCAGTATTCACTTTTCCGACGCGAACGCGGCCGGAAAACGTGTTTGCCAGTTCTTCAATGGCAGGGGCGAGCAT
>CAXBSB010000058.1:0-33916 GCA_963977965.1 uncultured Schlesneria sp. | reverse complement strand
ACCTTCGCCTTCCGATGCTCTCCACCTTGTCTCGCGACAACGCAGTTTCGGTCAGCTACAGGATCAAACTCTAACCTCCTGGAAAGGACTTCCACCTTCCCGATTTAGCACACTTGCAATCGCACGCACTGGCGATCCAGGGCAATCGCCAGTGGCACCCAAAACCGAACTTTTGACGTCGACAGTTTTCCGTTGACCGTCGCTATCGACGGTGCCACCCAACCGCCGATAGCGACGGTATTCGCAATTACGCACTCACCGACAGGGATTGCTCAACTGGTGCACCAAACGCATCTCCAGCGGGCCCATCGGAGGGATCAACCACAGGATTGGTGTTCCGCAGCCACGAGCCTGCGGCTGCAGAAACGATGAACATCTCAAATTGAAAATACTCACACGCGACCACGGCAGATTCTCGTTGACTGGCTGACACCAACCATTTAATCCTTCCCGCCAAAACCTCGGAAGAACCCCTTTTTGCGAGTCCATTCGCCGCTATGGTCGAAATCGTCCGGCAACTCGACCCCGCTCGGCACCAGTTTCTCGGGGCAGATCAGCTTGAGGCTCTGACCTTTAAACGAGTACTCGACACGGGTCGTGCCCTGAGTCCCCAAAACGATAAAGCGACGATTATCCTGCTCCTCCAACCGGAAGGGGCCGAAGACGTATCCCGCCCCACCGTCTTTAGTCTCGGTCCCGATGCCCAGCGTATCGGGATATTTCTTGAGCTTATACTTGCCAACATCGAATTGCAGGATGGGGACAATGCCTTTTTTGATCGCCGGACGTACCCAGCGACCATCGAGACGCTTGGCGTCCTCGGCCAGAGTCGTGTCCTGCTGACCTTGAGGCCCGTCAGCGTCAACCATGTCAACAGTGATTAGAACGCAGCATATGGCGACCAGCAACAAGCGTCTCATTCGCACATTCCTTTGGCCGAACGACACCACTCACCCGGAGGCGACGAGAGATTGCCCATTTGAAAACGCCCGACTTCGCCGCTCGGTTGCATTGGTTTGCTCAAGTAAGCCGCTATCCCGGCGGGATGACTTGTTCGCTGTTTGTACAAAACATCGGCTGGTACATGCTATAGCAGTCCGTAGTAAAAGGGGTCAGACCCTTTGGAGGGCAGTCGATTTGACTTGGAAATCGTATGCCCGGAGAGGGTCTGACCCCTTTTACCACGGGCTGATAGGTGTCTGAGTTCCCTGTTGCGCGGGGAGTGTCATTGGACACTCTGATTTGAGCTCAATGAAGGGAACAGGCTTATGGCAACACAGCAGACTGAACGATCGACAACCAGGGGCTTTCCGAACACATCATCGACACTGGAAGGAAGGCCAGTTCGGATGGATGGCACAAATGTTTCGCCGTTTTCCGGACCAAAGGTCCAGCAGTTCACCTAGCCCAGTCCCTTCGGACTGGGTTCACGCGGCTCACATCGCCTCGATGCAATTTTAGGGCCAACAGCCTGATAGCTGATAGACCTCAGCGTATCGCCCAGATCCCCCAGATCCTGTTGCATACAATGCCATTCGTCGCCTTCTTTCTGCATGACGACAGAGCTCAGCACCGGCGGGGGCCGAGCTACGACCTATGGAAATCCTACGTACCCCCGCTGTCTGCTGCAACGCCTTGACAATCTGGGAGGACGGTCGTTTTGTCCGCTGCAACCAGCGCCGAAGGAATGCCAGGGCAAGCGACGCAACCAGCAAGGCAAGCCCCGCGACAGCGATCCACAACGGTGAACTACGATGTGCTATACCCGGCAGCAACAGGATAAAGAGCACGCCAATCGCAAATAGCGACACCGCCAAATCGAACAATCCCAGTCAGGCTTTTTGAGCGACCGGAGTTTGAGGTTCTTCTGCCATCGCTCCTCTCCGAAGGTTGCCGCCTAACGACCCAAATTCAGCAACCCGGCGAACGGGACGCCACGATGGCCACCGCGACGCCTCGGCCGGGTTCGTTGCAGCACATCGTCAGGCCGCGTTCTCATGAGGTCTGTGTACTCGACCGCTCCGAAAAAGCAGAACTCCAAGCACCAAGCACGGCAATGCCGCAACCATCAGAAGTAAAAGCATCCCGTCCCAGTGCCAAACGTTGAGGAGATACTCAGAAACCGTGCCGGTCTCGTTGCCGACAAAAGGCGGCATGTCTTTCTTGTTCAGGACGCCTGACGCCAGCAAGCGTGGCTCTAGCATCGAAAGAACGAGCCACGCAGGAGCTACTGAACAGAGAATTATGCCGGCGAGTTTGCGCATGACTTATGGAACGGCCTAACTAACTACCAAGGTAACTTGCCCGCGATTAACGACGGGCGTCCAATCAACGCGCCAACGCTTTGAACCACCGTCGACTGCGGGTCAAGTTTACCGCATCGTTCGGCGACTGCTGGGCTAACGCTCCGCACCCAAAACACTAATCAACGTCGGCATTCATCCAGACGACATCCTCCCCGTTGCTCGTATCAGGTCGCCGTTTATTGACGACGATATGCCTAAAAATCTCGAAGGCGATTTCACGTCGGATGTGCATACTTCGAGTGAACCGGCCGAGCGAAACACCGCAGCACGAACACGTCCAGTCCAGCAACTCTGTCGAGGAAATCGACTCGGATTGATCAAGTGATGCTTCTGTGATTGCACATTCAAGACCGCTCATATCGGAGTCGCGGTATCCAATCACCGCGACTCTATCACGCCAACAGATTTCGACGTGATGTTGATCGCTTTGAAGGAAAATGACACCTTCCGACACCTGGAACAGATCAAGTACGCGATCTGGGAACGCGGAGGAATCCTCGCCAAGGAGATGGTCACTGGATTCCTCGTATTCCCAAACGGGAGGAGACACCTGATCCAACCTCCGCAACCTAACGACCAAAACTTGCCCGCGATCAATGACGGGCTTCCAATTAACACGCCAATACTTTGAACCACCAGCGACTGCGGGTCAAGTTGACCGGCTGGTTCGGCTGTCCCACTGCACGGAAGGCGTTAGAACGTTCGTGGCGAGCCGTCTTTCAATCGGTTGTATCTTGCGTTCGATCAGCGGATTGATGGTGTTTTCTTTGTGGGCGACGACGAACTTGTTCCAGTCCTGATACTTTGTCTTGTGGTTGTTGTGCAGCCAAAGCGTCAGTTGGTTTTGGGCTGCTAGTTCGGTGTTCTCCCATTCGAGTGATGAGCAGCTGGCGATAGCGTCATCCCACGAGTTGGCGAACCGATACGGAATTGAAATGCCGACATCGGTTTGATCACCCAGATTGGCAAACCATGCGATTGCTTGCAGTCGAGCTTCACGGTCGGTTTGGGAAAACGAACGAGCCGATGTGAACTCAGGTGGTGGGTTCTCGATCGCATCAAGAATCGGCTTATTCAGCTCGCGAGCGATCGCGTTGAGTTTGGCGTTGTCCATGTGTCTCGGTGCTTGCCTTTGCCAGATAACGACACTGTTTACCGGGCCGCGGTGATCGACGTTGAATTCAAGACCCGCGCGGCCCGCGGCTCCGTGTGCAACGGATCGTTATCCGGCATTAGCGTTATACCATTGGCACAGATTCTGAACCATTACATTCATGAATTCCGTATCGTCCCTTCGGGAGGTGTAGTCACTTGGGCCGCAAGGCAGCTCATCCGACGAACAAAGAAAATGTTTCCGATGTTCGATCGCGTTTAACGCGGACAGCGCCAAGTGCCGAACGAAGCTGCCAGAATCTTTGAGCAAATCGATCAACAAGCTGATTGCGTCTACGTTACCGAGCCAAGGGATTTGGTACATGTGTGCTTCTTTGAGCGTTTCGTAATTCGATTCCGCCATGTCGCGGAGACATTCGAGGAAAATCGGATCCTCTGCAATCTTCCAGAGCGCTCCAGCAGTGGATAAGCGACGACTCAGGTTGGACTCGCGCGCCAACATGTCTTGTAGTTGAGGTACTGCTTCACGGTCGCGTAATGCCGCCGCACCATCAATGATGTGAGTGTAGTTGAGTTTCAGGTTGCGCCGAATTAAGTCCTTGGCGATCGCGGTTTCTTCGGGCGCGAGCTCTTGCAGGAAGCTGAGATCAACTTCGCGGCGGATTAGCCCTGTCGAATTGACGAAAAAGTGGCGGTAGAACTCTTGAAACGCGGGAGAGCCTCGCTTGCTTTGGCGTTTGGCTTTTGCGGGGATGTCATAGACGGTGTTCGACACTCGCGTGTCCTTGCCGGATAACGACTGCCATCAGCGGATGGCAAGGGGGGGGAAGTATCCATGTCAAGACGCAAACTACCGCCATTCCGCTGCATGGCCTGGTTCTGCGGCTTCATTTCGCAACCGGATTGGGACTGAAAGCGTTGCGAACGTTTCGCCGCGTTGTACTTGCCGTACGTTGTCGATGACATCCAAGTATGCCGGTTCAGTTGCAGAATAGCCAGTAGCAGTTGCGTGAAACCACCAGTGCGGAAGGTGAGATGCGAATGTGTCTTCAAACGACCCCCTGGACCCAAAACACATGCAATTTCTCGCGAGTTGTGTGGCGTGTCCGTTCTTGTCAGTTGTCATTGCGAAATCCACCTGCGGCAGATCATCACAGAATCCGCCCGGTTCGGCACGGATCTGTACCGTTGCGTTTGGGATCGGCTGACCGGTTTTGTCATCGGTGACGACAAAGCGAACTTCGAGGTCAGTGTGGCCGACCCATTTCGTGGTCTGGCCTAGCACGAAGAATGCCACGATTCCGGCGACAAGAATGGCCGCGGAAGCGAAGACGAGCAAACGGTTTGCTGTTCGCTTATTCATGGCTCGGGTCAGCAATAGAACGACTACGCTAACCCGGTTGCCGCGAGCGAGCTTCCATTTCAAAAACCCTTCTTCGGCAACTCGGGTTCAGCGTTTTGTTCGTTGGCGTTTTCTCTCTCTTGACGTCGCACCCGCACCGAATTGCCATGGTTCAGTGCGTCGTCGTCATCCAGCCATTCTCTACCAAAACGCCATTACATTACCGGGAAGGATAGCGTTGTTTCCATTCTTCTGCTTTGTCTGAAGAAAGAATTGTCGCTGCGTCAAGGATATTATTTTCGAGCAGGGTGTTTGTTGCCAGGAAGCGGACTGCCAACTCGACATCAGCATCTGGATCTTCGGAGTTTACGAAAACCATCAATACAGGCGGCTCATCCTCTGAATAGTCGTAGCCGCTATCGGTCATCGTCGATTTGGGAATGGCCGCGAGCCGGTCAGGAAGTAGGTAGCGAATGTCGAGGTCAGGATTGGCCACCTTTGCTGGATCGAGATCGAATCTTATTTGGGCCATGACTATTCGACAGCCTACTACATTATCCAACGAACTTGTATTTCTCTCAACAGAATCCATTGAGGATACTTTGCAGCCAAAAGATGTCAATTCCTTTCTGATCTTGGAGTTGATGTTGTTTTTGACGCGCGAATTGACCGAGCAAATCTTGCGCGGCAGAGATGGCCACGCGACAAGTTGCGATGGTGAAATCGGAGGCGACAGATAAACGCAAATGATCCCCGGGTCAATGTTTGACTCTCCGGCGAACTGAAGCAGGTGAGAAGAATGTCAAAACTGAACTCACAATCGCCTTCCGGGTGTGTAAAGGAAATTCTAAAGCGATGTCGTGTCGGTTGATCGCGGGTGATTGATTAATTGCCCGCTATGGAGTTGTCCGTTGATGGCCCGGTCGCGCCACGGAGCCGGTGCATCAAAACAGGAGGGATCCAATGACATTTCCGTCATCAGTACTGATGGCTGATGGACTGGTAATCTGCCAACGATTTCTCCATCAGGACGAACTGTAAAACTTCCCCAGCACGATGGACGGGTCGTGCTGTTATTGGCACTGACCCAGAAATGATTCTCTGCAGCGCGGCACTGCATCGTGGCGGGAACGATGGTCTTCCAGATGTTGTACTTCGGGTCGACAGCAACAGTCTTTCGGGCATTGTGAAACGACTGAAACATCACGTTGACTCCCTGCTGCTGGTACGCTCGGTACAACTCGGGGAACCGATAGTCGTAACAGATTGCCACTCCGCACGTGATTCCGTTCACCTTGAAGGTCACGTTGCGGTTGCCGGGCGTATAGTGGCAAAGATCCAGCGTTGGCTGCTTTCCCGCTCCGCCAGTGCAGAATCGCTTGTCGTAACGGTCATGGATCTGACCCTTGGGATTGACCACATACACGCAGTTATGGGGCTTGTGGTGGTCGTCGAGTCGATGCGTCGAGCCAATCAGGACCCAGAGTTTGTGCTTCCGCGCGGCTGCGATGACATCGTGCGTTGCCGCTGTTAATTCATCCCAGTTCAAATCGGAAATGCCAGGAATGTCGACCCCCGCGTATCCCGACAGTGCACACTCAGAGAAATGAACAACATCGGCCTGCTGTTCTGCCGCTTGAGCGATCTGCTTCAGCATCCACTTGCGGTTGTGATCGATCCGGCCCTCGACCGAGAATTGACAGGTGGCAACTCGAATAGACTTCATGAGACAGGTTCCCGAATTCCTGGAATTCCGCGATTTTCAAATGCGATTCACCATCAAGTTACTTTGGTTCGACCAGCAGCGATAATACCGCCGAGGCGTAAACTCGCTGGCCAAAATCACTCGGATGATTCACTCCGTTTCCCGTCAGATCGCAATCACGTTTGCGTTTCAGCATCTCTGTCCAAAGCGTCGTCAGGTCCGCCAACGCGATACCTTCGCCACAAAGCGATGCCAGGGCATCTCGATACTTCGGAAACATCTCGCGAGGTGTGTGGTGCCACTGTTCGTTGCCGAGCATCGTTGCGACCAGGATGATCTCGGCCTGCGGGCGGGCGCTCTGGATCTGCTGGATCATCTTCTGAATGCCCTCACGATAGGCATCGACATTACGGCGTCCAACATCGTTCATGCCGTAGGCAATCAGAACAAGATCGGGCTCGTGTGCAAGCAGTTTGTCGAGGTCGGCTAACCCATTTGGAACCGCCCAGCCTCCTACGGCTCGATTGAACAGATCCACTTCGCATCCGTAAGTTGCCCGCAATTGCTCCGCGATCAATTCTGGATAGATTGGCATGAAGGGCGACGCCCCGGTCAGTCCAGACGCATTCAAACCGTAGGTGATGCTGTCACCACTGACGCCGATCTTCAGCTTCTGTTTCGACTTCAGTCGAGCCACCGTTTTCGGCAGTTTTGCGGGATCGAAACGAGGAACCTCGCCCGGCCAGTCATTCGACTTGCGAACGTATGTCACTTCAACTTGCTGATCGTGAAACCAGTGTCCGTTGTTGAACAGGATGAATGTTTCCGGATCACCCGATCTGTGAGGCAGTGATTCTGGTCCGACTAACGCCTTGCCCGACCATTGTGGCAGCTTTCCTTTGGGCGGAAACAGATCGGTGCTGCTGAGCATTGGAATGCGCGACTTCTCGGTCCTCAACAAGTGAGTCCCATCGGGACTGAGTGTGAAGTCCGCTGCTGCCTGGAATTGCGTACGTCCATCGGCTGAGTGAACAGCAATGATCTTCTCGGCGGGGAACAACAGCTTTCCCGTGACGTTGGGATCGTTTCCTTCGCGAACGAATAAGACACTTTCCCGATAGACTGTCGCTGAGTTCCAGAACGGTTCCAGCAGATGAAGCCCTGGCAGGCGTTCGCGGTTCACCATCTCGACCGGCTTCAGATGGACCACGCGAACATCCATCACGGCGACCCCTTCCTTCTTCTGAGGCTTGATGGTCAGGGTATAGCGGCCCGGCTTTTCAAAGTTGACGATACCCAGATCCTGCGGAACGAACTGCTGGAAACCACCTGTCGCAGGAACAGTGAGAGGCAACGTCTGTCCGGCAACTTCGAAATGGACCAGACTTCCTCCGTTGGTACCGCAGCCGACGTGTGGAATCAAATGGTATTTGCCAGGTCGAGTCAACGTGAAGTCGATGCTGGCCCAGTCTTCCTGCCTAACCCAGAAACCGAGCGTATCTTTGTTCGGCAGCGGTTCGTAGCGCAGCATGATCCCGTTGACGTCCGCAGTGCTCGAATGCATCGTGACAGTTCCGTCAGCCTTCTGCAGATTCGGAGCATAATTCGGATTCGGGACCGGCATTTTTGCGCCGACGGATTCACGCCAGGCTGTCAGCCTGGAATGAAGGTCTTTTGCAATATCGGCGTTCTGTTCAATCAGATTGTTGGACTCGCGCATGTCTTTGGCGACATTAAACAGTTCCCGTCGCCCTGTTTCGTAGAACTCAATCAGTTTCCAGTCACCCGCCCGAATTGCCGCACCAGGCTTCGCCGCTGCGTTGCCGTTGTAATGAGGGAAGTGCCAGTAGATGGCGTCTCGCTCAAGTTTCCCCGAGCCATCGAGTACCGGTCGCAGGTTGGCTCCATCGATCGACGCCTTACTGGTTGCTTTGCATGCGGATACGATCGTCGGGAAGAAATCGACGCTTGAAACAATTGCATCACTGGTTGTGCCCGGTTTGACAACCCCAGGCCATTTGAAAATCAAGGGAACTCGAACACCCCCTTCGTACAGATGACTCTTTCCATCTCGGAGAGGTGAATTGGATGTCGGGGGGATGATCTGTCCGTTTCCGTTGCACAGCCCTCCGTTATCCGAGGTAAAAACAACGAGGGTCTTTTCGCTGAGTTTCAATTCGTCGAGTTTCTTGAGGACTCGTCCGACCGCTTCGTCCATGCTTTCCATCATGGCAGCATAAACAGGATTGATCTGCGAGCCGTTTGGCTGGGCAGGCATCGCGCCGTACTTCTTCAAAAGTTCCGGCTTGGCCGTCAGTGGCGTATGGACCGCATAATGAGGCAGGTACAGAAAGAATGGCTTCTGCTGATTTGCTTCAATGAACTTTTCGGCTTCTGCTGACAGTCGATCCGTCAGGTATTCGTCAACAGGAGCCTGCTCCAGTCCCGGAATCGAATTCCCTTTCTTATTCGTGTAGGGCGAAAAATAGCTGTAAGGAGAACCTGCGTGATCCCCGGCGATATTCACATCAAACCCATGATCCGTCGGTAACGACCCTGTTCCCCCGAGGTGCCATTTTCCAATGGACGCAGAGACATAGCCTGCTGTCTTGAGAACCTCTGCGATGGTAATTTCTTCAGCAGGTAGCTGCTGGTTGACCTTGGGCGACAGCAACCGATATTCGTTCTTGTCAGGATGGCCAGGCAGCCAAGTCGTGATTCCCATCCGCTGCGGATAACGCCCTGTCATGATCGCTGCTCGAGTCGGTGAACAGACGGGACAGGCGGCGTAAGCCTGAGTGAATCTCATCCCTTCCGCCGCCATTCGGTCCAGATGTGGAGTCTTATGAAACTTGCTGCCGTAACACCCCAGGTCGGCCCACCCCAGATCGTCAATCACGATCAGCACAACATTCGGCCGAGGCTCGTCTGCCAAACTGGTTCCTGCCAAAGTAAGTAGAGAAACCACGCTGCTGACGGCGAAAAGCAGCTTTCGAAAAAAGTGGCTCATTCGTCCCGACATGTGGGTCCGCTGGTTCAAGCAGGAATGATGCCTCAATTTAACCGCACTGTTCGCCCCCATCCATTCATCTCCTGGCAATGATTTACGAGTCTCCATTTGCCGGTCAGTCGACGGGTCAGGACATGGAGAATTTCCACTATCAGAACGGTTCACGATCGTTCCGTCCATCCAGACGCAGGGAGTTCCGGTTTGATCCGATTTCGATACTTCGCGACCTGTGGTTCGGATACGACGAGCAGTTGCCCTAGCCATTCTGATGTACGGCTCGATGAGTCCTACGCGGTTTCCGTTTCGCCAATTCCGATGAACACAGGACTACCTCACGGCTGGGTCCCTTGCGTCTTGAGGCAGACAGGATCACGATACCGCGGTTGTCATTTTTCGTGCATCTGCGATTTACCATTCTGATTGACTTCGTGAGGCCTCATCATGTCCGCGTCGCGCCGTGAGTTTCTGGAAACATTGTCATTAGGTTCTGTCGCAGGTTTGAGCCTGGGGATAATGGGCTGCGGTCCGGCTGCGGTGAAGGCCGAGGGGGCACCTCTGAAGGCCGCTTTCTCGAATGCAGGGCTGCAGAGCACATGGTGCGAACTCGGCAAGCGAACCGCAGAGCTTTGGGGCAAGATGCTGAATGTCGACATCACCTGGCTGGATGGCGAATTTGACCCCGAAAAGCAGCGTAACAAGATCGAAGCGATCGTGGATCGCGACTGGGACTTTTGCTGCTTCCAGGCTGTGCAGATGGACTCCCTCGCAGAACCGACTCGACGCCTGAAGAAACGTGGCATCCCAGTCATCTCGATGGATACGCTGCTGGTGGAAATGGACCAGATGCGTGATACCGGGGTCTGGACCGAAGTGACCCCAGACCATGTGAACATGGCCGAGATGGCAGTTGGATACCTGATGCAGAAGATTGGTGGCAAAGGGAAAGTGATCCACATCGGGGGGCTCGATGGCCACAGCGGTGCACAGGGTCGCCGTCAAGGTTTCGAAAACATCGTCAAGAAGTATCCGGACGTCGAAGTTCTGGGAGGCGGTGTTCGCTGGTGCGACTGGAAGAAGGAAAAGGCTCGCAACACGTTTGAATCGCTGTTGCAGCAGGAAACAACCCCGATTGCGGGGGCCTTTTTTCACAGTGACGACATGGCACTGGCATCCGTTCCTGCGTTGAAGGGGACGATCCACGAAAAGATGCTGGTTGCAGCAGTCGATGGGCAGAAGGAAGGCCTTGATGCCGTGAAGAATGGCGTCCTGGCGGCGACATCAGTCAACCCGGTTTGCCGCATCCATCGAACCGCTCTGTTCCTGGGCCAGTTCTTCGCCCGTAACAAAGAAAAGGTCGAACAGGCTCCGATGGAAATCATCACCCCGGGACCGCTGGTAACGCTCGATAACCCGCGAGTTCTCGAAGCGATGTACTACATGGCCGATCCTGCCCACTGCATCATCTGACTTTCAGGATTTGTACCCATGACCAATCGACGTGACTGGCTGACATCTGTCGGGGCGTTTGCTGCCGGAGGACTGGCTGCGGCAGGATTCGGTCCGGGGATGAATGAAGCGTTAGGGGTCGATGATTCCACGAATCCGGCTGCCAACGTCACTGACCGGACCACTTCCATCAAGATCACCAAGCTGACGGCAACACCAGTCATGCGCAAGGTGTTTCTGAAGATGGAGACCAATCACGGTGTGACCGGTTGGGGTGAGATCGACCAGCTGGAACCGTACGTCGCGACAGCACTGGTCAAATCGCTGTTCGAACTGCTGGATGGTGAGAATCCCACACGGATTGAACACCTGTGGCAGAAGATCTACCGTTCGCATCGCGATATGCGCGGTGGACCGTTTATGACTCATACGCTGGCCGGGATTGATATGGCCCTGTGGGACATCACCGGCAAGCTGTGGGGAGTTCCCGTCTATCGGCTACTCGGCGGCCCGACGCGTGACAAATTGCGGTTCTACCCAACTCCGAACGCCACTAAGGTGGGTGCTGGTCCGCAGCCATTTTCGGGGACTCCGCAACAGATCGACGGGTTTGTGAAGTCGATCGAGAATGCTCGCAAGCAGGTCGGCCCCGACGGGATCGTCATGTTTGATGCTCACTGCGCACTGCCGCCACCATTCCTGATCCAGTTGGCAGCGGCGATCAAGCCGTATGACCTGCTGTACATTGAAGAGCCCGCTGTTCCCGGCAATATCGAAGTCTTCAAGCGATTGAAACAGCACATCAATATCCCGCTGGCAGTGGGTGAGCAGGCTCGCACTATCTGGGAAGTGATTCCGTATCTTCAAGAGGGTTGTGCCGACATCCTGCAGGTTGATTGTGCTCACACGGGCGGGATCACCCAGCTTCGCAAGATTGCGATCCTGGGCGAAGCCTACCACGTCCCGATCGCGCCGCACTGCGTCACCACGGACCTGGGGGCAACCGCCAGCCTGCACTGCAGCGCCGCAGTCCCCTTCTTTCTGATTCATGAATACTATCCCAGCATCTCGCCGCCGGGGTTGGTCACCAAGAACTGGTCAATCGACAAGGATGGCTATGCATCGCTTCCGCAGGGAGTCGGCCTCTGCTGCGAAGTGAACGAAGCGAAGTTGGAAGAACTCGCGAAGAACCCCGCCAAACCAGAATGGCCTACGCGAGGGCGATTGCCGGATGGGTCGATTGCCGACTATTGATGCAGCACCAGCTATAATCCATGGTTTACTGACCTGCGTCACACGGTGTGTTGATAGGTGTGCTCGCTTCATGCACGTGTTGCAAGTCAGTCGCGTTTTTTTGTGTTGACTTCAATGCCCGGCGATGTTTTTGTGCTGCAAAACACTCGTGTGTCGCTATGCTGAATCACGATGCTGTCATGGGTTCTGGTTTTTTGCTTTTCGGGCGAATTCCAATGATCGGATTGCCACTGCGTAGTCGCACACATTTCGCCTTACTCGTGATTTCATTGATCACTCAAACTCCGCCGAACGCGCAAGCGGAGGAAGATGACACCGCAAGAATTACTTTCAAACAAGCTCGTGAACGTGAATCTGCAGTGAAGCGATTGAAAATTGAATGGGAGGAAGACTGCTTTGAAGCGAAAGGGGCTCGATTCAACCCTGAATTCAGCAACTCAAGGTTCACAAAATCTCCACTGCCACCGACAGACTCAGAGTTTCAACAGTTCCATACGCTCGCGATTGATGGGCACCGTACGTCACATTTCGGTGCAATACGAATGTACGGGAAGGAAGGTGAACTCGTCTACGATCAAACCCGCGTCACGTTTAACAGCGAAGAATGCCTGTCGCTGTCGCTGCCAAATCAAAGTCGACACTATCCTTACGGGCGAATTTATCCCGAAAACCACCCAAATAACGAACTCAGTTTGTTGGCCATTGAGCCTATCCTCCACTGCTTCCGCCTGCTCGACCCTGATTGGAAGGTCGTCAGACATGACAACTATTCATTTTCGACCGAACCACTGAACGAATATGTCGTTTACTCCGAGCAAGGAGCTTCGCGCCCGCTAAAGCATGTGTTCTGGCTGGACCCGAAACGAAACTTTCTCGTCGTTCGATTTGAATTACATGACCAGCGTCGCACAGGGCTTCTGCGGCAGACAGACTTCGAATATCAGGAGGACCCAGATCACAAATGGCAGTTGAGTGGTTGGAAATTTCAGTCGTTTAGCCTCAATGGCACACTCGACAAAACGATATCTGCCAAAGTAACAAAGCTCGAAATAAACCCTGACCTTCCCGACTCGGAGTTTACAATTTCGTTTCCGGAAGGGACCTATGTTGACAACTTGCGAGAAGGAAGAAACTACGTTATCAAGCAAGGATACGTGAAGAGGTTTGTCAGTGACGTTGAGGGGCATTTGGGGTACGATGCGCTCATGCGTACAAGCACGCCCCCTGTACCTGCAAATTGGCTTCTTATAGGAAACGTGTTTGTTCTCTGCGCGATCGGATGTGCCTATGCACTTCGTCGAAATCGGAAGCTATTTGGGCACTTTAGTTTCAAACATGGGGAGAGATAATGCCCCGACTTAGACGGTTGGGGCGGCGGAAAGACAGAAAGAATGACAGGCTTCGACAAGGTTTACGCTGCAGCCTTGCTGCGAACAACGCTTTCGAACATCTCTGCAACTTTCTGGGCATTATCAACGATCCGCAATCGCGACGCAGTATCCCAGCAGGAATCGAACATGGCTTGCTTGCGAGTCTCGGGCAGGCCCAGATGATGGTCGATACGTTCTGCTAGTGCGTCGATGTCCCAGGCATTGGGGATCAGGTAACCGTTTGCTTCTTCGCGGATAATCTCAGAGCCACCAGCCGTTGCTGTCGTGATGACCGGTGTACCGCATGCCATCGCTTCCAGATTCACATTAGGAAACGGCTCGTAAATTGTTGGCAAAACAAACAGATCTGCCGCGCCATAGAATCTCTGGATGGCTGATTGACGACCCGCAAATGTGACTCGATGAGCAATCCCGAGTGACTTAGCTCGACGTTCAAACGCGCCGACGTTTCCCTGTCCGACAACGATCAACCGTGTTTCTCGATTTTTCATCCGGGCCATGGCATCCAGGATGGAATCCAGCCCCTTGCCGCGAAAATCCATGGAGGCAAATACCAGTAATGGGTCATCGCGTCCGATTTTCCATTCCTCACGCAGTGCATCGCGATCACTACGGACACCCGGATGAAATGTATTCGTATCGACGCCGTTGATGATCTGGCAGATCCGCGATTCATCAACACCGAAGTACTCGCGCAGCAGGCGAGCATCGAGTTGAGATTGAACGATAACTTTGCGGACTCCATCCGGCCCGAAAATCTTTCTCTCCAGATCAAAGACCAGGCGATGTCTTGGGTTCATATGCTGCAGCCAGCGAGCTACCGGGTTGCGGTAGTACATGTTGACCCAGTGTATCTGCAATCGTTCTGTCAGGCGAAACGTATCCAGTCCATCGACACGAGACAGGCCGTGAACGACATCAAATCGGTGCTTGCGAAGAACGCGTCCGGTGTTCACGAAGAACGACTTGTTTTTCGTCCACGAGTTCAGTCTCAGAACCGGCACAGGAATAAAATCGACTTCTTCTTTCAGTTCATCATCGATCGCTTCGCCGACGATTGTCACGCGATGCCCTAGCTTTTGCAGTCCGCGAAACAAGTTGACGCAGTACCGCTCTGCTCCACCTTTCTTCAGAGAACAATGGCGTCGAACGATGGCGATATGCATTTTTTCACGATTGACGTAGTGGGGAAGACAGTTCAGGCGACGCGTAATTTTTGAGGGCTCAATTGACGCTGCACTGCCTGAAAAACAGTATCGACAGAAAGATCTCGCATGCAGCGATGATGTTTCAGCGGACACTCGCGCTGCTGGCACGGGCCACAATCCAGTTTCAATTGCAGGTGCTCAGATTTGGCATAGAACGTCTCACTCCAGGCGATGTGTGTCGGACCGTACAGCGTCACGACGGGGACACCGAAAGCGGCCGCAAAATGGCGTGGCCCGGAATCCGTGGTGACCAGCAGTTCCGCTCGATGAATCGCTGCCTTCGTCAGACCAATACTGAGTTTCGCATCGGCCAGGCTGACCACCGCAGGGTTGTCGGCCGCTGCTGCGATCCAGCGAGCGTCCTCGCGTTCCGAAGGGCCACAGACAATCAACACGCCGTGGCCTAATTCTTCAACTACGCGACGGGCCAGTTCGGCGAAGTATTCTTTCGGCCAGTTCTTCGCACCACCAAACGCTCCACCGGTGTTGATACAGACGTAGCTGCGCTGCATCCATCGGACAGCAGATCTGTTGGCAGGCGTTTCCACCTGATTCCAGAATTCTTCCAGTCGTTCCTCATCCCGGGATTGAACAGCCAGTTCAATCTGGCGCGATGAAGGGATCTGGCAACCCATACGTTCTGCCAGACGCAGGTATTCTTCCATGACTGGATTGGGGACTTTACGTGACTTTGGTTCAAGCCGATCTGTCAACAACCAGCTCCGCAGATCGCGAGCAAACCCGATGCGACGCGGCGAGCCCGACAGCCAGCTCAGCCATGCGGTTCTCAATGAGTTCGTCAGCAGCAGGACGGTATCAAATCGTTGATTCCGCAGGGTACGGACGAAGGTCCACCCCTTCTGCGACGCATCCTTGCCGCGAGGATTGTAGAACATGGCTCGGTCAAGCAACCCTGTTCCCGCCAGCACATCGGCAACATACGGCCGCATGATTCCGACGATCTCGGCATCCATAAATTGGTCGCGAACAGCTCGCAGTGCGGGTGTCGCCATCGCGACATCACCAATCCAGTTCGGCAGAAAAACTCCGATTTTCATTCTTCTGGTTCGCCGTAATTCTGGTGGATGTCGAACGAGAGACACGCTGTTCAGGCCCCAATAACACAGGTTACGCGGCTCGGCGTTCCGGTTTTGGAATCGGGATGGGAATCGCGATCGACTGATTTTCAGACTCGCGCAATCGTCGTACGATTTCTGTTGTGGAGACTCCAGGAGTTATTCCCATCGCTTTCACGCGACCACCGTACTCGAGGACAACTTCGCGTCCGACAATTTCGTCGTCACGATACGTTCCTCCCTTCACGAGCACGTCAGGTTGAAGAGTTCGCAAAATCGCGTGTGGTGTTTCCTCGCCAAACACGACGACGTAGTCGACAGACTCCAGTCCCGCCAGCATTTCGGCTCGGTATTGCTGATCAAAGATCGGACGATCCGGGGCCTTGTTCAGGCGACGGACGCTCTCATCGCTGTTGATGGCAACAATCAGGCAATCCCCTTCGCGGGCTGCTTCTTTCAGATAGGAAATATGGCCGACATGCAACAGGTCGAAACATCCATTCGTCAGGACAACTTTTTGCCCCGCCTTTCGCCGTGCGGAAACGTGTCGAGTGAGCTCTTCGAGCGAACAGACTTTCCCCTGAGTACGACGGCTGCCATGCAGCAGGTCGGTCAGAATTTCTTTGCGGCTGATCCGCACGACGCCAACCTGTTCGACTTCCAGTCCTCCGGCGACGTTGGCAAGTCGGCATAGTCGCGTCGGCTCAATCCCTGCAGCCATCCCCAGGCCGAACATGGCCAGCACCATATCGCCTGCGCCGGTCACATCGTAGACCTCGCGAATTCGAGTTGGCAGATGCACTGGTTCAGCGTGCTCGCGAGCCAGCACGATCCCGTCGCGATCCAGCGTCACGAAGGCCATGTCGAGGCCGAACTTTTCAACGAGCAAATTTCCTGCTTTGTATGCGGCATCAATCGAACGGATTTCGATTCCCGTCGCCTTGAACGTCTCGGACCGATTGGGCGTGACACCGGTGGCACCACGATAAAGGTTGTAGTCACCACCAGCCGCAGGATCGACTACAACGGGTAGACCGGCGGCACGTGCTGCCGCGATCAATGGTTGTACGACTTCTCGGGTGCAGACACCTTTTGCATAGTCTGAAATCAAGACGGCTTGAAACTCATGCAATCGAGGTAACATCGCTGCCAGCAGTTTCTGGGCAATGTCACTGGCAATCGGGTGACGAACTTCGCGATCGACTCGCAGCATCTGATGAGGATGGCGATGCTGAGCTCGCCCCATGAAGCGAACTTTGCATGTGGTCGGGCGATCATCGTCGGCTACGAGGGCAGAACAATCGACTCCAGCCTGGGCCAGTTCGCTGGCGACCATCCGGCCATCGGGGTCGTTTCCAATGACACCTGCCAAGGTGACTTCGGCTTCAAGGCCGCGCAGCATGTTTGCGACGTTGGCCGCGCCGCCCAGGCGCGTTTCCTGTTTGTCTTCACGCAGCAGGATGACGGGAGCTTCCTGGCTGATTCGCTCCGCATCACCCCAGACATAACGATCAAGGATCAGGTCCCCCAGAACAAGGATGCGCGGGGTCCCGAGCCGTTCCATTTCATCGATCAATTCGTACGACATTGCGTTTGCCGTCCCTGGCCCGCCACTGGCGGATCTTTCGAACGCTGATTCTCGTCAGGTTTCCTGGGTGGGGAATCCTTTCCCACCGGCTGGAATGATCGTCGGGGAACGAAGTTAAGTCAATGTGGGTTTCGCAACGGCCTCTGGCTGGCAAACTCCGTGGGAAGGCCGCTTTGTCCGCTTCCTTACGGGCGCTCCTCGGGTATAATCGCAACTCGTGTTCCGGTTTGGCGCTATTGTACCATCGAGGTGCATTTTGATTCGGCCGGTCGGTTAGTCCGGTTTGCTCGATTGTGGATTGGAATCTGTTCATGCCCAGTTGCGTTCTCGCCTATTCCGGCGGTCTGGATACTTCGGTCATTCTTGGCTGGCTGCAAGACGAAGGTTACGACGTCCATTGTGTTTACGTCGATCTTGGGCAGCCATGTGAAGATCGTGAAGCCATCCTGAAAAAGGCTCACACCTGCGGTGCCAAGTCGGCCAGGATTGTGGACGTCCAGGAAGAACTCTGCCGGGATTTCGCGTTTCCCGTCATGCAGTGGCAGTCCCGCTACGAAGGCGTCTACCTGATGGGGACGTCGATCGCCCGACCGCTTATCTCCAAGATCTGCCTGCAGGTCGCTCGCGAAGTCGGTGCCGACGCCTATGCTCACGGGGCAACGGGCAAAGGGAACGACCAGTGCCGTTTTCAACTCGCCGCAGAAGCTCTTGAACCAGGCGTGAAGATCATCGCTCCATGGCGCATCGAAAAATATCGCGCCTTGTTCCCCGGCCGGACCGAGATGATTGCGTATTGCGCCGAGAAAAATATTCCGGTCAAGGCTTCGGTCTCCAAGCCATACAGTTCGGACGAGAACTGTCTGCACATCAGCTATGAAGCGGGCATTTTGGAAGACCCCAAGGTTATGGGAGTTGATGTTCCGGAATTCGGGATGACGGTTTCGCCGCAACAGGCGCCTGACAAGATCGAATATGTCACCATCGGATTTGAGCAAGGTGTTCCAACAACGCTGAACGGCACAAAAGTGAGTGCTCTGCAGATGGTGCTGGGACTCAACCAGATCGGCGGACGCAATGGTGTCGGCCGGCTGGATATGATCGAAAACCGGTTCGTCGGGATGAAGAGTCGCGGTGTCTACGAAGCCCCCGGCATGACGCTGCTCTACGAAGCCCATCGTTATGTTGAACAACTGACCCTGGATCGTGACCTGCTTCACTTGCGAGACAGACTGTCACCAGAAATCGCCGAGATGGTCTACTACGGATTCTGGTACACCGCAAAAATGGATGCCCTGATGGCATTCAACAAGCAGACACAGTCCGTTGTCACCGGCGAAGTGAAACTCGGCCTGTACAAGGGCAACATCATGGTCTGCAGCCGAACCAGCCCGAACAGCCTCTATGACGACAAGATCGCCAGCATGGAAGCGGGTGGCTCCTACAATCAGACCGATGCGGAAGGATTCTTGCGGATCATGGGCCTGCCTGGTCGAGTTCAAGGGCGAGTTCGTCCTCGTCCATACTGATCATCCGAATGCCCGGATGTAACCCATTGGAAACATGCCTGACATGCATCCGACGTTTTCCAGGTTATGATCTGGCGTCCCTGCATGATTCCTTCAGGAGGATTTCCGTGCGTCTACAATTCGCGGTTGTGCTGACACTCTTTCTTGCCTGCGTTCCGGTGCTTCTATCGGCAGAGACACCAGCCGACTGGTCGAAACAGCACGTCGACCAGTTGCTGGATGTCTACAAGGATTTTCACTCCAACCCCGAGTTGTCATTTCGTGAGGAACGGACCTCAGCAAAACTGGCAGAAGCACTGAAGTCGCTGGGAATTGAAGTCACAACGGGCGTCGGCCAGATGGGGGTTGTCGGCCTGCTGAAAAACGGCGATGGCCCCGTCATCATGATTCGAACGGATCTGGATGCACTTCCGGTTGTCGAAGCAACAGGACTTCCGTTCGCTTCCAAGGTCATCGCAAAAGATCCCAAAGGGAATGACGTCGGAGTCATGCACGCCTGTGGTCACGATATTCATATCACCTGCCAGATTGGTGTGGCTCGCTACCTGGCAACTCACAAAGAGAGTTGGCGGGGGACTGTGATGTTCGTCGGCCAACCTGCCGAAGAGGTCGGCAACGGCGCTCAGGCCATGCTGAAAGATGGCTTATTCACACGATTTCCGCGTCCGAAATATGCTCTGGCACTCCACGTTGATGCGTCACTGCCAACGGGCCAGGTCGGTTATCGAGCCGGGTATATTCTTGCGAATGTTGACAGTGTCGACATCGTGATGAAGGGGAAGGGAGGACATGGAGCGTTTCCGCATACCACGATCGATCCTGTTGTTCAGGCCGCACACCTGATCGTCGATCTGCAGTCACTGATCAGTCGTGAGAATTCTCCGTTTGAACCAGCCGTCATTACCGTTGGTTCCATTCATGGAGGGACCAAACACAACATCATCAGCGATAGCTGCCGTCTGCAACTGACAGTTCGAAGCTATGGGCCGGAAATCCGCGAACGGTTGCTGAGCGGCATCAAGCGTAAGGCAAAAGCCGCGGCCATCAGTGCGAATGCTCCTGAACCAATTGTCGAATTCTCGGATGCAACTCCTGCCACACGTAACGATGAAGCGCTGGTCGAACGAGTGGTTCCTGTCTTCAAACGGGTTCTGGGAGACAAGAATGTCATCCCCGCGGAACCTTCGATGGGGGGCGAAGATTTTTCTGAGTACGGCCTTGCCGGAGTCCCCATCTTCATGTTCAGGCTTGGGTCCGTAAACGCTGATCGCCTGGCAGAGATGAAAAAGGATGGCAAGACGCCGCCATCGCTGCATTCGCCGTTCTATTATCCAGACGCGAAGGAAGCCATCACAACCGGCGTGACAGCGATGACTGCTGCTCTGCTGGACCTGATGGCGAAATAAGCGGTCGTGACGCGTCATGAACGAAGCCTCGATGATCGTCGTCGAGGCATTCTTTCAGACTATTTCGGACCGGCACCTTGAGGTGCTTCGACATCGACAATGCGAGCTGTCGGACGTGACAGGTCGACAAGGATCGGCTGCGGCGATTCGGCCTTGCCGGTATTGCCTGCGACGTCTCGAACCATCACGCGAACGTAAAACTGTGGTGGCGAATTCGCACCGACCGTCCATTCGAAACCACCTTGATCATCCTGCCATCCGCTGACCGGTTCCCACGGACCCGTTCGAGTTGGGGACGAATAGACCGCGACAGGCTTGCTGGCCAGGTGCTCGTCAGCAATACGCCATCGAACCTGGACTCGGTTGCTGGAAGCCCCTAACCCCTGCTGAGCAGACAGGATCTCGACAGTCGGTGGAGTCTGGTCAACTGCAACGACGATTGCCGGAGTTTCACCTGGAAGAGGTGGATCAATGGTCAGGCCAACTCCACTACGAACCCGGATCGCGAATCCATATTCGCCATCTTGCGGAACTTCGACGTCAAATGGGCTGCGTCGATCAGGATCGTCTCCGTACTTCCACCACTTGCGACCCTGGTCCTGCGTGATGAACAGTTCCACGGCACCAACTCCCGATGGACCGACATCGTCAATCGTATAGCCAACCTGGAACCGTCGCGAATTGACAATTCGACGATGCGAATTGCGAGGAGCCAGATCAGGCTGCGTTGAGTGAGAGGGCGCTGGATTTGTTCGTGTGACCGTCGGTTCTGGATCTGGTCCCCACCGATCTTTGGTGATTTCGGGACGATTCATTCCGTTACTGTTGACCGCCGCAGCAGGACCGGAAGGACCACTGAACGGAGTAATAATCGGGCCACGATAATCCCCTGCATCGGCTGAAGCCTGTGGAGAGAATGATGACCGTCCAGGGAGTTGAGCTCCTGGCATACTGGTCACTTGCTTTGGCTCTTCCGGGAATGGTTGAGCGACCGCGGCCTGTTCCTGCCCTTCCAGTCCAGCAATTGGAACCCGTCTCGCTGGTTTCGGTTTTGGCGCAGGATCGCCCACGTTGATGATCTGTACCTGGGCCTGACTCCGTCCCACGTTGGTCGCAGTATCTGCGATCGAACCACGGACCTTGACCTGTCCCGCTTGAGCGACATTCCAAGGGATCTGTCCGGTTGCTTTGGGGGAAACCTCAACCGGTTCCCATTCCTGGCTGCCGGGTTGCTGATATTCAATCTTGAGTGTCGAAACATCCAGATGCGAATCGGCGGCATTCCAGGTCAGCTGAACTCTGCCAGGACTCAATTGCTGCAATGACAGTTCCAACAGTGGTGGTAACGTATCAACAACAACGATCAAACCTGTCTCGTATTGTCCGACAGGAGGGTGCAATTGATTGCGGCCATCCAGCGTCTTGACCGCGAATCGGTACTCACCATCGCCGGCAGCCTGATATTCAAAGCGAGCACTATCAGGTGGAAGAGCTTGGGACAATTCCCAAGTGGCCCCGCCGTCCTTAGAGACGTGCAACTGAAGTTCTCTGGCGTTCAGTCGTTGCAGGGCGGCTGGTTCAATCTTGAACGGAATGCGAAACCGGGTCTTGTTGGTGGCAATCGGTTGAGGAGCTGAAAGCGCAGGCCGATCCGCACCCAAGAGGCCCATCAGCATCAGTAGCGCTGTCCATCGGCCATTCATGCCGCATCTCCTCGAGGCTCCTGTCCGATCGAACAAGAGGACTCGCCACAACCACAGTCTCGGATTCAATTTGCAGAACAAGGGGCATCGCAGAGTAAACTCAGGCAATGTCCAGCTTCTTCTGTCGAATGGAATCTGACACGTCGCGCAAGGGTGACGTGCCGAGACACTTCTCTATCGTCGGTATCGACTAAATCGTCCGTGCGACTTGAATCGACCTGCGCGATTGGGGTGGGGAGAATGCGCGTGGCGGTCAGTCAAGACTTCGCTTGCTGACCGCCTGATGCAGATTGCAAAGTTGTTCAGTGGCCTTCGGGGGCATCACCGATCTGCTGAGCCAGATAGAGCTGAATTCCGATCTTCGAAATCAGGTCGAGCTGTGATTCGAGCCAGTCGACGTGTTCTTCGGATTCGACCAGGATCGTTTCCAGCAATTCACGACTTCCGCCGTCAACTTCTTCCAGGCAAACCTGGATCGCCGCGTTGTAGGTGTGAACCCCTTTAGTTTCCAGAACCAGATCGTTCTGAAGCTGCTCTTCGACAGTCGCGCCGACGCGAATGACGTCGTATCGAGCGATCTCGGGGACACCTTCGAGGAAGATAATCCGATCGATCAGTTTTTCGGCGTGCTTCATTTCGCCGATCGATTCGTGGTAATGCTTGTCGGCAAGCTTGTTCAGGCCCCAGTTCCGACACATTTTAGCCTGGACGAAATATTGATTGATCGCGGTCAATTCGATGGTCAACCCTGCGTTGAGAATATCGATCACTCGTTGCTTACCTTGCATTGCAATCTCACTTTCAGAAGACACGAAGTTTTCGGCGAAGCCCCATTGTAGAAATGCGTGATCCCATCGGGAAGCGTGGCAATCTGTTCAATTTCGTTGATCCGAGTTCACATGAACTGAGGATCAACTTTTGGGGGATTCACTCATCAGTCCCAATGTGTTGTCGTCAACGTCCTTGAAGAACGCCATCCATAAGTCGATCTCACCGACGGTCGCAATGCGTCGGGGAGGTGATGTAAAAACAACTCCCGATTTTGAGAGTTCGTTGTACGTCGTATGAATGTCTTCGACGCCGTAGTAAACGATGGAAGCAGGATGATCAAACTCAGGAGATTCAGACTCAGCCAGCATCAACCGGATGCCATCACAGTTGAAGAATCCCATTCGCGGAACCTGAAACAGGAATTCCATTCCCAGAACATCCCGGTAGAACGCAATCGCTCGTTCGGCATTCCGAACATTGACTGCGATCTGACCGATCCGCGACAGCTTGACACTGCCCGCCATTACTTGTTTTCTCCGCCAGGCCCATCGACCACAACCAGTTTGTGATTTTCGACGTCGTACTGGTACTGCTTGCCCCCCGGCAAAACTGGCAATTTGATATTGTTTGCTTTAATGATTTTTTCCATGAACTCAGCCAGGTCGGCCGGGTATCGCCCTTCTGTGGCCTGAAACAGATTGACGGCATGCTCAATGTGCGATTTGGAAATCTGCTCAAGCATCGGACCATACGCCATGACGGGGGCCGTCACAGGATTGGTCACGTCAGCTCTGACCTTGGAATCACTGACGTTGGCACCTGCCTTGGGATCGAATTCGGTGACATTCTGCGTCGTCTTTCCAACAATGCTGTTGGGCGATTTCTTCGTTTGCTCATCAATCGATTTCATGCCACACCCTGTCAGGGTGAGTGCTACGATACCAACAATCAACTTCTGCATGGGATGTTCCTTCGAGTAATCTGAAGATGAGATTCTTCGTCAGAGTACCGAGGGTTTCTCTGAATCGCTAGACGACTTCATTCTTCCATTCCGTTCAGCAGAACATCACGTACCGAACAGGCGCGACGCCAAAGTGGGCCACTTCAGGTAGTCGGCGACGATCACATCAGCGCCTGCCTGGATCAATCGAGTCCGCTTCCATTCTTCGACTCGACCACTGCGGTGTTCTTCATCTGTGGCACACCCGACAGCAATACCACCCAGTTGTTTCACATTTTCGATTTCGACGTATCCATCGCCAAACCCCAGCAGTTCAGCCCCGCGAGATCCCGTCGCCTCAAGAACGCCCTGCATCACAGCCAGTTTGGAGAACGTTCGAGGGTCTTCGCCTGGCCCATGAATTCGTCCTTCAAAGTAGTGATCGATCCCCAGCATTGCCGCTTCCTGCCGTACGTTCTTAACAGCGGTTCCGCTGGCCAGCGTCAGTTGCAAGCCACGCGCAACGAGGTCATTCAGCAAGGCTCTCGCTCCAGGAACCAGCAAATCATCCGTTGTGATTTCGCCTGATTGCAGCAACTCAACTCGCTGAGCAGCCTTGGTTTCCAGAGCCCTCAAAAACTGATGCTTGTAGTACTCTGCAGACTTCGGCTCACCGCCACGCTGCCGGATCTCGTGGACCAGGTAATCCATCTGATAGATCGTTGGGCGTCCATTCAGGTTCAAAACGAAATTGGTGACATAGGCCGTCAGATCGGGTTCCGACTCAGTCGTCCCCGGCAGCGACTGCAGAACCTGAACCATCTGGCCCACCATGATTTCTACCCACCCCGAACGGATCAGACTCAACGTTCCGTCGAAATCCAGAACCGCCACGCGTAGACGGCTTTCCGAAAGGATCGGGCGTATGTACTCAGGCATCAGACAAGGCTTCCTGCAATACTTGGACGCAAGCATCAGAATCTGATGATCTGGTGCGGGCTCCATGTCAAACGAACGAATCAAAACTTTCTGATTGGCAATTCTGAAGCCATTCCGTTCCACTGCATCGAACAGGGCCGATTCATGCTCGCCGATGCGACGCATCGCAAGGCCGTGGCACGAATTAGATTCAACTTGACGAAAATCCGAGCAATCACCGACTGAACAGTTTGAACTGCACGAGAGATAACTGATTGAAGTCAAATTTGGAATCAGCAATCATCGATCTCGCCCGAGATGCCTTGATTGAGCGAAGTGCGACTTGGCTCACGAACCAAGATCGCGCAGAATCTGGAGATGGCTTCGGGGCCGTGGCTAGCCCCGGAAGAAGAGGTCATTCACGTAGTCCCTGCGAATTACCGCTGCTCTCGAACAAGATTACTGCTCCATGCAACGAATTCTGCTGAAATCCAAGATTCACCGTGCGACGGTGACAGATGCACAACTCCATTACGAAGGCAGCGTGACGATTGATACGGACCTGATGCGGGCGGCCGACATTGTCGAGTACGAACAAGTCCAGATTTACGACGTCAACAACGGAAACCGCCTGACCACCTATGCAATCCCCGGCCCGGCCAAAACCGGCGTGATCTGTATTAATGGCGCTGCAGCTCATCTCGTCTCGCCGGGCGACCTCGTCATCATCTGCAGTTATGCTCAATTCGAAGAAATTGAACTGACGACGCACCGGCCCAAGGTCGTGCTGGTTGATGCATCGAACAGGCCGGTCAGTTGACGATCCAAACTGATCAAAACGCAGCGACCTTTCGCTCGGCCCTTCAGTTTCGTAAAAGTGTCTGGCTTCGGCGTGTGAATTCTTTTCGACAGGGGCGGTGAATGGCGGTCGTCTGTTTTCGTGGAGTTTCCTTTGGCTTTGTCAGTCCACCCGTGATTGACAACGTTGATCTCTCGATTGAACGCGGGGAACGAATTGGATTACTCGGACGCAATGGTGCCGGGAAATCGACACTGATGCGTCTGATCAGTGGCGACCTCGTTCAGGATTCCGGAGTCATTGAACGTCAGGCCGGAACTCACGTTGCTCGTCTGGAACAGGATGTCCCGGTGGGCCGGACGGGTACGGTGTTTGATGAAGTTGCTGCCGGACTGGGCGAAGTTGGCTCGGCGATTTCTGCCTTCAACCGATTGCATCATTCGACGGAACCGCTGACGGATGCGGAACGGACCGAGTTGGAACAGAAATCGGCGACCCTGAATCCGGAAACAACCTGGCAGTTCGAACATCGCGTTGACCAGGTACTGGATCGGATGCAACTGAATCCGACACTGAAATTCGATTCGCTGTCGTCGGGGATGAAACGCCGGGTTCTTCTGGCAAAAGCCCTGGTTCTCGACCCGGGTGTTCTTCTATTGGACGAACCGACAAACCATCTCGATATCGATGCCATTGCCTGGCTGGAAGAATTCCTGCTGAAGTTTCCTGGAACGTTGATTTTCGTAACTCACGATCGAGTCTTCCTGCAAAAGGTTGCGACGCGAATCGTCGAACTGGATCGCGGCAAGCTGTACGACTGGACCTGCGATTACGCCACATTTCTCGTGCGGAAGCAGGAAGCCCTGCTGGCCGAGGAACAACAGCAGGCATTGTTTGACAAGAAACTGGCTCAGGAAGAGGCGTGGATTCGCCGTGGTGTGAAAGCGCGATGCGTTCGCAATGAAGGGCGGGTTCGCGCCCTGAAGAAGATGCGAGAAGAACGGCGCGAGCGACGCGAAAAAGTCGGCAACGTTCAGGTTGAAATGCAGGAGGCGGAACGATCAGGTGCTCTGGTCATCAGTGCTCGCGACGTCGAATACCGATACGAAGTCACTGGACGCACTATCGTTCGTAATCTGACGACGACAATCATGCGCGGTGATAAGGTTGGAATCATCGGCCCCAACGGTGCGGGGAAGACAACGCTCCTCAGGCTGTTACTCGGAGAACTCAACCCTACATCCGGCAACATTCGACTGGGAACCAACCGGGAAGTGGCCTACTTCGATCAGTTGCGAGCTCAACTGGACGAAAACGAAACCGTTCAGGAAAACGTCGCCTCGGGCCAGACCGAAATCCTGATTAACGGTCGCAAGCGTCACATCATCAGCTATCTGGAAGATTTTCTATTCAGTCCGGAACGCTCGCGCAGTCTCGTCCGATTCCTGTCAGGGGGTGAACGAAATCGACTATTGCTGGCTCGGCTCTTTTCCAAGCCTTCGAACGTTCTCGTGCTCGACGAACCGACCAACGATCTGGATGCTGAGACTCTGGAATTGCTGGAAGATCTGCTCGTCGAATACCCCGGTACTGTTCTGCTGGTCAGTCACGATCGCGCGTTCTTGAATGAAGTCGTCACCAATACGCTGGTATTTGAGGGGGATGGGATCGTCAAGGAATATGTCGGGGGCTACGACGATTGGCTCTCCCAGCGTCAATCCTCGTTGACCGCCTCAGATACAGCTACGAAGACGACCAGGAACGAGCTGGCAAAAGCCGACACAGCGAAGGCAACGCCGGCACGAGCACGGCGATTGAGCTTCAAAGAGCAGAAGGAACTGGAACAGTTGCCTAAGCAGATTGAACGGTTGGAGTCAGAGCAGGCGGAATTACACGAGACTATGGCTCAACCCGGCTTTTATCAGAAGGATAAGCTGACAATCTCGCAGGCGACGCAGCGCGTTCAAACTCTGCAAACCGAATTGTCCGCTGCTTATGAACGCTGGGAATCCCTGGAAGCAATGGCTGAGTGATTCTGCAGGCGCCAACCCGTTCAACAATGATCATCGGGCGATTCTCTTTTGGCGATTTCCAATCGAAGTGTACCTACTTTTTGGGTTCGGCGAGTTCTTCAACAATTGCGTCGCCGAACCAGGCCGGACCACCCTCGGCAACAAGATGAAACTCAGGACGCTCGGGCAGTTTCGACACACCGATCGTTCCGATCAGTTTCTCATCTATGTAGAACCGCCAATCCGACAGGTCTCGTTCCAGCCTTAATTCATGCAGTTGTTCAGCGCCGACATCGAAGGCACGAGCTTCTCCGTGAGGCTCAAAGTCTGAACGGGAACTCGCCCGACGACCGAGTGAAACACGATCAAGCGTTATTCGAGCAGCGTCACGGCCTCCCTGTTTATCAACATTGAAATGGAGTTCCATGGCGGTCGCTTCGTGCAGTCGTGCTGTAATCGTCAGCCGATAATAAGCGATTCTCGCGGGCTTTCCTTCGATAACTTTGGCAATCCCCCGAATGATCTCACCGCTGGTTCCGGCAATCACCACTCCACCTTCGTCGTCTGATTCCAGAGCCCATGTTCCTGAATCGGCACGCCATCCATCAAGCGAAACTCCATCCAGCAGATGAGACGTCCATCCAGTCGGCTTCAGCGACGAAGCGGTAACTGTAACGCCTGATGGCTTACTGGCAAAAAACTGCCGCAAACCAAAGCCGAACGCTATCAGGACCAGAATCGCGATAACGGTCAGCACAGCATCCTTCCAGGGATGGTGTACAGAAGCTGTTGGACGATCGATTTCAATGGTTGATTCGGCACCGAGGGGAATCGGGATCGTTGGGTTGCTGCCCGTTAGCGACATGACTGGCAGCATGTCGATTCGATCCAGAAGTTCCGTGTAACTTCCAATCCGTTGTTCGGGCTTCGTAACCAGTAGCATTTCGACAAGTTCAACCGTGGGGTGCGACAGCCCGGGTCGAACCTCATTCAGTCGTGGTACGTCCGCCCCCAGCTTTTTCGCAATGATCTGCGGCAGTGACAGTCCGTCGAACGGGGCGCGGCCTGCCAGCAGGTGGAAGGCGGATGCCCCCAGCGAATACAGATCCGCCCGAAAATCAACAACACCCCCGGCGTTCAATTGCTCAGGAGCCATATAATGTGGACTTCCCAGCGTCGATTGTTCGGATGTCAGCCGCGTACGATCGTTGACTTCTGCCGATAGAAACGCCAGACCGAAGTCGGCGATCTTCACCATCGGCACTCCCGGTGGAAGCGGGAATCCCTTTGGTGGCGTCACAAGCAACATGTTAGCGGGCTTGATGTCGCGATGAACAATCCCCGATTCGGCCGCGTGAGCCAATCCCGATGCCGCCTGTCGAATCAGCATCCAGACCTGACGTTCATCCAGCGGATGAAGTCGCTTCACGTAGCGTTCGGCGTCTTCACCCTCGACGTACTCCATCGCAAAATACAATCGCCCGGCATGTTTCCCGAAATCGAAGGCGGTAATGATGTGAGGATGAATCAGTCGAGCAACTGTCTGGGCTTCCTGCTCAAAGCGAGCCAGTACAGCCGGATTGTCGGCGTGACCGATCAATACCATTTTGAGAGCGACGATTCGATCCAGAGCAACTTGGCGCGCCTTGTAGACGACGCCCATCCCGCCACGACCAAGAATCGACAGAATCTCATATCCCGGTACCGCGTCGACCGGGTGCCGCAGGGTCTCGATGATCTCGATATCTAGCGGCGTCATCAGCCCTTTTTGCAAGGCCAGTGTCGAACCTTCCACTTCTCGGTGACTCGCTTCCAGTTGCAGATCGCGCAGCGTCTCCAGCGGCAACATCCCGTGCCGTCCAGCGATCTCAAAGAATTCGCGAGTTGATTCAAGTGACATGATGTACGGTTGAAGCGTAGAAGAATCGGGACGTCCTCAGCCCCCTGCAGACTTGTTCAGCCGATCCAGCTGCGAAAGGATGGCTTTGACCGACGGGCGATCCGCCAGAGAACTTCCCACGTAAGCGAACTGAACTTTGCCCTCTTTGTCGAAGATGTAGGTAGCTGGTTTGGAAAGATTGCTGCGAATTCCCAGTGCTTCGACGCTTTTCAATTCGATATCCAGCAATAACGGAAAAGGAACTTTCTTCGATGCCGCCGGAAGCATGCTGACGGCTCGTTCGACGAATTCGTCGAGTCGCCCTTCCTGCCCCGGTCGCTCCAGCGGATAGACAACGAGGACTTCGGCATTTCGTTCCTTGATCTCTGGATAATTGGAGATCAACCGCGAAGTTTGAGTGGCACAATACGGGCAAATGGAACCCGAATACCCACGAGTGACCACCAGCACCAGCGATTGCTTCCCGAGATAATCCGACAGGCTGACCGACTTGCCATCTTTGTCGGTAAACGTCAGCTTGGTGAAGTCGGTTGTGGCTTCGGAGTTTGGAGTCACATTGTCCAGAAACTCAATCGTCTCGACCGAGTATGCGTTCTTGTACGGGTCTGACGCAGTGGTTCCGCATCCTGCAGACAGAATCAGCAGCGGTAACAGAAATCTGGACATGAATCATTTCCATGGGTGAAGTGAAAACTCAGCGGACGAGTGCCTAAGAATAACGATCTTGTTGCATGAACGATACTTTCCGAGATGCTCGGAAATGGGGAACGAGGCTGATGGTTTATCTGAATCGAATCTATACGAAAACCGGCGATACGGGCGAGACTTCACTGGGAGATGGTTGTCGCGTTCCCAAAACCGACTTGAGAATTTCCGCGTATGGCGGTGTTGATGAACTCAATGCCGTCCTGGGAATTACCATCGCATCGGGATTACAGAGCGATCTGGCGGCTCACCTGGTTCGAATCCAGAACGATCTGTTTGATCTTGGTGCCGACTTATGCGTTCCCGAATCAGATACTCCTTCCGAAACGCCACGGCTGAGAATGACAGCCTCGCAGGTTGAGCAACTCGAACACTGGATTGACGCCGCAAATGAATCGCTTCGGCCACTGACGAGTTTTGTGCTGCCCGGCGGATCTCTGGCAGCGGCACACCTGCACCATGCTCGAACGGTCTGCCGGCGGGTCGAGATTGCGGTGATCGAACTTGCTGATCGCGACCGCATCAACCCGCAGGTGATCATCTACCTGAACCGATTGTCGGACCTGCTTTTTGTTTACGCGCGTGTTGCAAACCAGAATGGGCAGAATGATGTCCTGTGGGTACCGGGGGCCAATCGTTAATTTCGATCCCATCCAACTTTCGTATTGCGTCCCGCGGACATCATCTTGCAGCTTTTAGTAGCCCATGTTCCAGTGCGACACGGACGCGCGACCTCACTCAACAATCACTCACAAAAAGGACTTGTCCATGTTTGGCTGGTTTGCCCCGACGTGCCCCGTTGATCTCATCTCCAAAGTCTGGGTTGAACGTCGACTCTCGTGGCTGATCGAGCGATTCGGGGCCGATCGCATTCTGAATGCCCCGCGAGTGCTGCCGACTAACGAATTCTTTCCCGAAACGTACAACGGCATACCGGAAGATTTACCAGTCTTGTTCGCCCGCGTTTGCCACTACATGGGGGCCGATCCGAGCCGTTTTCGGTTAGAGAGATTCACGGAAAGCGAACGACCGGAAGCCTTGGGCATGTATTACGAGGCGGAACAGGGTTCACCAACGATCAGCATCAAGGACGAAATTCTGGCGGATCAAGAGAGCGTGATCGCCGTCATGGCTCACGAAATTGCCCATGACCTATTACTTGGCTCGAAACTGCTTAACGGCGATGAAGAAGATCACGAACAGTTGACTGACCTGCTGCCCGTTGCACTGGGGATGGGAACGTTTCATTGCAATACGGCGATTAAACAGAAAAGCGGAATCGAAGGCCAGATTTCCTACTGGCAGATTTCGAAGTCGGGTTACCTGACGGCTTCATTGTGTGGTTATGCAATGGGGGTGATTGAGTACCTTCGGCAATCAAAAACCACTCCGTCCGTCAAATACCTGGGAATCGACGCCTCAGAAGCGATGCGTTCCGGCTTCCGATACCTTCAGAAGTCGGGCGATTGTTTGATCGACCGTCACCATCCAGAGCGGATCGACCTGCCACAACTGGAACCAATCGACCCGGGAATTCATGGGTTTGCGAGTCGGTGCCTTTACGTTCTGCAGAATTGGAACGATGGCAAGAGTCTTTCTCCGGCGCAGGTCGCTGCAGTTCAGATCTGCCTCGCGAGGAAAGAGCCCGCGATCCAATGCACTGCAATCCTGGTGCTGACACAGTCTCAGCCAATTCCAGAATCCGTCGCTGAACAGATTCTCGAAAAGCTGCTCAGTTCAGACCCAACCGTTCGAGAATTCGCGGCGATCATCATCCCGCGTTTGGGGCTTCCCGCAAACCACATAACAAGAATCGGAGATCCCCTCGTCGAGATCCTGCTCAATCTCCTGAAAGATCCATCAACCAGCGTCGCTGTTGCTGCGGCTCACGCATTAGGATCGTTTGGCCCGGATGCTCTAGTTGCAGTACCAAGAATATTACCGCTACTCGTCGCCGCATCCGCCAGACTTTCTCCCGACTCGGAATCGCTTTTGGAGAGCCTGGAACTAATCGTCGGAAATCTCCAGCAGTATCTCAACGAGAATCCCGAGGTCATCGGATCTGGACATCGTGAACTGATCTTCGATTTTCTTCGCGCTCGCGAGCCACAATAAGCCCGGTCGCCTGCTGAAGGATGAGAGGTGCCATACCGGGTTCTGGTGATGAGGCAAAAAAAAGGACGCCGACATGAAGTCGGCGTCGCGGGGATCTTCAGTAATTGAAGATTTGACTATTAGCGAACGTTTCCAGCAATCGACATCGTAGGAGTCGAATTCAACTCTGGAATCGCAGGGCTGGGTGCTCGGGCAACCCATTGGCTGACTCGAATCACAGATGGCGATTTCGTTGCAGGACGACTTGGAATCACCGTCTCGGTCACCGTGCTTCGATCCGATTCACGTTCCGGAACGGGATACGAGATCTTCTTCCCGTTATTGTTGAACTCATTTGGATTAATGTCATCCTGCCCGGTCGCCGTACGAGGACTTGCTCCCTTGGCACTGGAATTGGTATCCGGTGTCGGGGTCAGTGCGGTCGAACCGCCGTTCCCAGGTCCACTGGCTGTCACCCCGCCGTTGTTTCCAATCGGGGCATAGCTGACTCGAGTTCCCACCTGAACTGTTCGAGCGACCGTGACAGCCTTCATGGCGGTCACTTCTTCTTCGACGTATCGCACTGAATTCACAGCGACTTTACGAGTTGTCTGGTGTGGGACCATCGAAGTGACGTTGTAAGTCACCTGCTTCATCCCCTGGACAGCCACCTTCTTGGTACACGGAACTGTGCAGGTCATCGTTTGCGGAACAAATGTGCGAGTGACCTTGGTATTCGGTGTGAACGAATTCCGGATATCGTGGCCTGTACGATTCATCCAGCCCACGAAGCCCGGGCTGTTGTCATAGGCACATGCGGGAACTTTCGTGACGGGTTCTGTCTTGGTCGCGTAGTAGCCGACCTGCTTCTGAACCTTCTTGTATTCAGTAACATTCTGATAATCGACAGTTGGCACGTTGACAGTACGCTGTTCGGTCACCGGCCGCATTTCCGTCACGGCTTGATCGACCCACTTCGTATCCGTAACCGCCCGCTGCACCTTTTGCTTGACGGGCTGATATTCAACGACGTGAACCGTGTCGTAGACGGGGTGAACGACGGGCTGCAACGCCTGGACTCGCACCGTCTGAGCCACGGCAACCGTCTGTACGGGCTGCTCAATGGTACATGCGACCGGCTGTCCACACGAAACGGCTTGTGAGGTATAGGCCGTCTGATAGACCGGATTGTACGCGGACGTGTAACTTGCTGATTGCGAGAACGGAGCCATCAAGGTGGGACGTGCACCGCAATTGCAGGAACTACTTCCACCAAATGGAAACCACTGGGCGGATGCTGAACCAGTCATCGCCAGCACTGCAAGACTGCCCCACACTGACGCGGAGCCAAACAACGAACGAGCCATGGGCATCTTCCTACCTGGAGAAGGGGCAGAGAGCCGTCAATCGGGATGTGAACGGGAGAGGTGAACGGCACATTCGACCGAAGGCCGATCGGCCACCCATCGAATGCGGCGGGTTTTTAGAAGAATCCGAAAATTGGGTCAAGACCACGGCAAGAAGTGCCGACAGGCATCCGGCAATTTCGCCAATTTCAGCGAAATCTGCCGCCTCCTAACTTCGTGTCAGTTGCAGAGTTCCGCCATCGAAAAGTTTCTCGAAAAAATCACGAAACAGTGCTTCCCTGGCAACTGGAACCTGCCCCCGCCGTGCATCCAAAGCAGTGACGACCCGTCACAATC
>CAXBSB010000057.1:0-34327 GCA_963977965.1 uncultured Schlesneria sp. | reverse complement strand
CCGCCACTGGCGGCCATTCCGACGCAATAGGTTGCCACGCTGCATTGCAGGAACTGCATCGTATCATAGATCGCCATTGTCGCGGTGACAGAACCGCCGGGCGAATTGATGTAGAAGTGAACGTCCTGGTGCTTGTTCTCGGACTGCAAGTACAACAGTTTCATCACGATCACGTTGGCACTGGCATCATGAATCGGCCCGTCCAGGAAGACGATCCGATTTTCCAGCAGCAAGTCGCCAATACCCATCTGACGCTGACGCGAATAGTCCCGCGCGGCATTAGCCATGGGTTCGAAGGAACGAGACAGCGAATCCAGCATTCAGAATCCCTCAACACACTAGGGCCGGCAAAGCACCTGCCTGGGTGGCACAACCCAAACAATTCCCAAAACGAGCAGGTCGCGGGAAGAGTACGCGCCAGCACGATTTCAGACAAGGCTGAGACGCAGGTTTCATTCAACGAAAACGGCCGACTGTTTCCAGTCGGCCGTTTCCAAACTCCCCAGTATCCTTGCGGATACGTATCAGCTTACTCGTCGGCAGCCACTTCTTCGGGTTCAACAACCAGCGACGAAATCCCGCAAACGGACATGGACAAGGCCTGAACGTCGTCCGCAGGTGACGTCGACGGTGCCGGAACGTCTTCAAACTGTGCTGAACGCAGAATGAAATCGACAGCCTTTCGCTCGCGAATCTGAGCTTCCAGGTTTTCGATCACTCCGCTCTTCTGCAGGCGGGCACGGACGCGACGTGGGCTTTCGCCACGCTGCAGTGCCATCATATTGATTTCCGACTCGATGTCGATTGGGCTCACTTCGATTTGCTCTTTCGTCGCGATCCGATCCAGAACGAAGTGTTCCTTCAGGGCCTGACGAGTGGTGCTGATCGACTTCTGACGAAGTTCGTTTTCGCGAGCCAGGATCTGCTGAGTGGTGAATCCGGCCTGCTGCATTTCGAGAATTTCTCGACGCATGGCGTTTTCGGTCTGCTTGCTTACCAGCGATTCGGGCAGTTCCCATGTTGCCGATTCGGTGATCTTTTCCAGAACCTGACGTCGGCAGGCCTGGCGTTGATCGAAGGTGACCTGACGCTGCAGCATGCCGCGAATTTCGTCTCGCAGTTCCTCTTCCGTTGCAAATCCAATGCGATCGAAGAAGGCGGCATTCAGTTCAGGGGTGTTCAGGCGAAGCACCTGGCCGACGACGATGGTCGCTGTCAGCTTTTCGCCACGCATTTCAACTTGCTCGGCTTCGTTCGAAATCGCGATTTCGACGGTCTTGATGGTGCCCGAAGTTGAACCAGCCATCAGGTCCGCGAATCCATTGATTTCGGCATCACGGAATCGAACGGTCGGCTTCAGTTGCAGATCAACTTCCGGAATCTTGCGGAACGATTCACCGTTGCGGGTGAATTCGATGCTGGCGCGGACAAAGTCACCCGGTTCAGCAGCGCCATCGAAGACGACCCGATTTCCGTACTGTCCGACATATTTTCGCAGATATTCGTCAACGTCTTCGTCAGTCACCGTGCGGACGGGACGCTGAATCTTCAGGCCACCGTAATCTGGTGCTTCAAATTCAGGGCGAACTTCGACGTCGAATTCGTATTCAAAGTCCCCTTCTTCCGGAACTCGCAGGCTTTCGACATCGAAGTCTGGCTCGTTGATCGGATCGAGGGAGTTTTCGTCGGCGAGTTGTTCCAGGCTGCTCATCAGCACGCGCTGGCGGACGGAGTCGGCGATTTCGTCCTTGAAGCGTCGTTTAGCGAGAGCTGCGGGGACTCGGCCAGCCCGGAAGCCCGGGACGGCGGCTGTCTGAACGATTTCTGCAACCGCTTCTGCAGCGAAGTGGTCGATGTCAGCTCGCGGGACCTTGACCCGAACATGCTTCTTGCAAGGCCCGACATCTTGAATGTCGACTTGAATTGACATGCGGTATTGAGCGGGTTCGGCGGCTTCGTTCTGCACTTCAGCTACCGCGGTTTCGGCCTCTGTCACAGTCAGTTCCTCGGTTAGAGATGGCTCAAGTGCCGGTTGGGGGTTCAGGCAATCGGCTTGCACCAATTCACCCTGAATGGGCACTCAGGCCCGAAAACGCTCAGTTCCACATTTCGACGCATCCATCCAAAGAACGCGTCGGAGCAACTTTTCCCAATCTTGGGGGAACCGGCACGTCGAGGGGGGAGAGCGGGTGATGGGACTCGAACCCACGACAACCACGTTGGCAACGTGGTACTCTACCAACTGAGTTACACCCGCATGATGCTGCCCCGGCGAGAGCGAATTATGCCAGTTCAGTCTTGCGCGTCAAGCGATCAGCACTCGGTTATCGCGATCCTCAAACAGTTTCCGTGAATTTCCACGACCTAATCGGATTACACGGACCAGCGCGCACCACATTGATGTTGCCTCCGTGCAACATGCTTCCGCGCTCCGTGAGTGCGCGACGTTAGTGCTTTCTGGAAGAGTGGTTATGCGATAATTGCTCTTCCCAAAACAACCTTCGTGTTGACGTTTCGCCACATCAGTCGCGAGCCCTGTTCCCTGGGTTCTTGTCTTGCTTTTCGTTTTTTTGCGTAGTCGCAATGCAAGGCCAGTGAACGGCTTACGCACACGAAAATAATCGTCGTGAAAATAAATCTGCACAGAAAATCTGGTTTGGCACTGCCTGTGCTTTACATCTCGTTCATCCTGCGAAACACAAAAACAACACAACGAAACGACTCAGCAGGCGTCGTTCACCTTAAGCTTCCTGTTTCTTGTCCCAGAAAGGACCAATCGCCATGACCAATCTCATCAACACCCTGATCAACGACGAAGCTGGTTTCATTATCTCCGCCGAACTGGTCCTCGTCTCCACCATCGCAGTCCTCGCCATGGTCGTTGGCCTGTCCGAAGTTGCCATCAACGTGAATAACGAGCTGGAAGACGTCGGCTCCGCCTTCGGTGCCCTGAATCAGACCTATTGCCTCAAGGGAATCCTCGGTTGCCAGGGTTACGTCAGCGGTACCGAATTCCGTGACAACATCGATCACTGCGATTCGGCCGGCGACATCCAGGGGATCGCTGGAACAGGCGAAAGCAACAGCCAGTGGTAATGGATGGATGGTTTCCGTCGAACTGCCGCACCCAACATCAACAACCGCAGGCCACACGCACCAATCGTGGCCTGCGGTTGAGTTGTTTCTTTGGCACGGGTTGTTTACGAAGTGGGAGGATTGTTCGGTTTTGGCCTGGAAAGTCGCAATGAAGTACCCGAACTCGACTGAGATCGATGATTGGAGGCGTCTCGTTTCTCCTTCAATCAATGTCGCAGGCTGGCTCTCATTGTTGTTTGGAGTTGTCGTTGGAGGATTGCAGACGCTGATACACGTAATGCTCTACAACGCGCGTGCTCGCGGGGTGACTCTTGACGCGGTGTACGCAATCTTCTTTCTTTGGTGCTTCTGGGGCGCGGTTTCAATAGGGTATATCGTCAGTGCAAGACTTGTCAGGCACGACATTCGTGCAGGGATGATTGCCGCGTCAATCTTCGCACTTGGCCACATCTCTGTAATCCTCCTGATATTCACCGAACTCGGCTGGCTGTAGACTTCAGGTCACCCGACAACAGACGTGGCAAACACCGCTACCTTTTACCTCTGGAACTCCCATGCCTCGATATCTCCTGCTGATCTGCTGCCTGACTCTTGTTGCTGGCTGTGGACGTCCCCGCCCACCTGGGCCGCCAGTCCCCAAGACGACCGAAATTACAGCCAGCGAAAGTACAGATGGCGACAAGTCAGCTGAACTCAAGTTCGAAGTGAGCGACTGGCCGATGTGGCGCGGAGCGAATGCAGATGGCATTGCTGCTGGCCCCGCTGTTCCAACAACGTGGAGCGAATCCGAAAACGTCGTCTGGAAATCGAAAATCCCCGGTCGAGGGCACTCCTCACCGATCATCATCAAGGATCGAATTTTCCTCGAAACTGCCGATGAACAACAAAAAACGCAGTCTGTCATTTGCCTGGACCGAAATACCGGCGAACAACTCTGGCAAAAGACACTCTTCACGGACAACTTCGAAAAAGAGATGCACCGTGAGAATACTCAGGCTTCAAGCACACTGGCCTGCGATGGCAAACTCGTGTTCGCGTTGTTTCTGAATGATCGAAAGATCTGGGCGACGGCCTTGGATCTCGATGGCAAACAGGTCTGGCAGAAGGAAGTCGGCAGTTTTGCTGCGAAGTTTGGGTACTCAGCTTCACCAGTGCTTTACAAATCCCTGGTTCTGCTGGCTGCAGACCATCAGCAGGGTGGTTTTATTGCAGCACTCAACCGAGCCGACGGCGCCATCGTCTGGCGTAAAGCTCGACCGGAAAAGTCGAGTTACGCGACACCTCGAGTCGTCACGCTGGATGGCAAAGATCAACTGGTGATCTGTGGGTGTCGACAAGTCAGCAGTTACGACCCTTTGACCGGAAATCATCTCTGGTCGACTGAGGGAACTGCCGATTCTGGTGTCGGGTCACCGGTGGTCGCCGGAAACCTGGTGATTGCCAGTGCGGGTTGGCCCGAACGCGAAACCATGGCTTTGAAACCCGATGGTTCTGTCGCATGGCGCATCAAGTCTCACTCGTATGTCCCCTCACTGATTGCCATCGACGACCATATCTACCTGGTCAACGAAGGGATCGCCCGCTGCATCCATGCGACAACGGGAAAAGAAGCCTGGCAGAAGCGACTGGGGGGTGGAGAATTTCGCAGTTCGCCAATTGCCTCGGGGGGGAACATCATCGTTACCAACATGTCCGGAAAGACGACGGTGTTTCGAGCCAACCCCAGCGAATTTGAGGTTGTCGCAGAAAACTCTTTAGGAACCGAAGGCTTCGCCAGCCCTGCCGTCAGTCAAGGCGATCTGTACCTGCGGGTTGCCGATGCGGCCAATGGCCCGCGCCAGGAATGGCTCTATCGGATTGGTCGCCGCTGAACCGTCCCTGACAATACCAGGTACTGCGCAGGGTAGCCCAAGTTGGGCGTCCTCGACCTACTTGGGTCGCGAAGGACGAGAAGTTGCGATCGAGCGGCAGTAAGTTTCGACCCGTAACCTCGATCGACTGACTACCACTCCAGAGGATTGGATTGGCCTTCGGCGCATTTCATTGACTCAAAGGCAATGGGTTATCGACGGAAGAGAAGAAGTAGAAACGCAGAGGACGCGGAGATCGCAGAGAAGGCAGGAGAAGGAATTGGGTTGGGGTTTTACTCTTTCTTCCTCGGCGTCCTCCGCGCACTCTGCGTTTCAAACTCTTCGCGTTCCCGGTTGACGCATTCGTGCGCCCCGCACCAAGACTATCGAAACCAGTTCTTACGGAACTTTTTGCTGGGCTGAAACAACGCGTTTAACCGTCCACGTTTCATGTTTCGCCGTCGCCTTCGAAATGCTGAACCCGGGTGCTCCGGCAAATTGATCGGCAAGAAGTGAAGCACGTTCTGCGTTGATTTTACCTGCATGCGCATGCAACCGATAACGCAGAACCAGCGGTTGCTGGCGAGTGGTCATGAGCGGTTCAGAAAAACAGGCCGAAGCACCCATCCAGCCATCTTCCCGGACATGCCAATGAGTCGGCGATCCGGGGTTCGTGGGATGGTCGAAGTACGTAATTCCATCGACGTGATCTTCTGAAACGGGGCCGCTGTAATCCATCCAGCGAGCTCGGTTTCCGAAAATCGCAGGCTCCCCGACTCGGTCCTCACTGTCCGTGAGTGTTCCACCCCCAAAGTGGACTGACAGGTTTCTGGCAACTCGAACGGCCAGGAACCCAAAGTTGGTTTTTCCAAATTCCAGCATTTCCCCTGTGGGGCGAAATGTTGATTGAAGTTCAATCAACGTTTCTGACGCAAAATCAGAGCCGACGGGCCCGCCAGGCCGAACGGCAACGATCAGTTCCTGTTCCAGCAATTCCTTAGGATCATGCCCGTCGTACCACCCCAGTTTGACGGCCATGATCGATTCGACTTCGCCATCGTGATAGGCCAGCCATTCCTTCTGCCGAATTCTTGACGGAACATTGTTCGCCCAGAAATCGATTCCCAGAACTTTATGATGTGCGAACCAGATCGACTGATGATGATCATGGTTGGGGGCACCGGGGTGCCCCATCCGTGTCAGGCAGGTACCGGCCGGACCGATCAACGGATAGAAGAACGGACGCGGATAATTCGTTCCAAAATGCCAGCCCAGCCGCTGTTGTCCGTCAATGACAAATGAAACCCGGTGATCCGGCTCGGGGATGATCTGACAACGCGGAATTCGAACGGGCATGGCAGTCATTCCTTCATGAACTCACGGGGACATTCAGCGGACGCATCGTTCGCGGATTGCTTCCGAGATTCCATCCCATAACTGACGACGTGCAATCAGGGAATTCACAGCAGCTTCTTCGGCCTGCTCCCATTGAGAATTGTCGCTTCCACACAGCGATTGAAGCAAGCGATGAGCCATCGGGCCATGCTCATCGCCATCCAGGCCGATGTGCCGCTCAAGATAGTACTTGAATTCTTGAAGCTGTCCGCCCGCTTGCACATTCAGTTCATCGACAATCTTCTGAAAAACGTCGGGCAGCAAGTCTTCCCGTCCAAACGTAAACGCTGCAGCAATCGCACAAATGTTGTCTGTTTCGATGATCCGGAAAGTCTGTTCCACGAACGGCCGCGCGGCTGCGGGGATCACGGGCGATTGAAGAGCCGCATGAACAGAAACTCCCTGACGCAAACTGGCCAGGAATGAATTGATGGGGGCCATGTTCGCGCCGCATTGACTCATGGAACGATGATAGAGATCGAAGTGGCTCCCAAATCCACCTCGCCCATCCTCATCACTCTCCTCCGCGAGCACAATTTCATTAATCAGTCTGCAGCCCTGCAGATCGGCTGGCGGAACCCATGGAATGTCGACGCAGCAGATCTTGCGCTGCAGGCCCTTCAGCAACGACATGAAGTCCCAGACCGCAAAGACGTGATGTTCCATGAAGATCTGGATGGCGGTCAGGCGATCAATCTCGTGATACAGTCGATGATTCAGCAATCCCTCCCGATGAGGTAACAGTCTGGCTTCGATTCTTTCCAGGTAATTCAACGTAAACCCTTATTTCGCGTGGTCATTCAGTTCGACACATCGGTGTGATTCCCAGTTTACCGCACGTCGAGCCATTCATTAACTCGGATACCCAGATTCATTTCGCTCTTCCGTGTCGCGTCGGAACAGGAGTTTGACGCTGCAGGTGCGATGCCCGGGGGGCCACAACACTGAAATTGGATGCGATCTAACGGTTGGAACGATGATTGAAAGTGCTCCGCCTCCATTATCTGTGTCATCTGGAAATCCGTGGTTGCAAAATCTGACCACGGATTTCAGGGATGTCACAGATGATCACAAGAACGAGCGATTCCAGAGTCATCGGAGTCATCTTGTCTTATGCTTTTCGACAGGCATCCTAAGTCACGCCGAAGCAAAGTTTCGAGAGGCAATTTAGAAATGCGGATTTACCACAGGGAGCACAGAGTTGACACAGAGGAAAACCAGGCAGTCCCGTTGATCATGGCCTTTGACGCTTCGACGATTCATGGCGTTCCACAATCTCACTGAGCAAATCAGCCGGAACGCGCCAGAGTCCGGTAATTTTTAAATTTTCGACAGACAACATCCGGAAAAAATCGGGATCCCAAAATGAAACTCGATCGACGTCTTGCGAATCAGCAGAACGACAATCCCGTCAATCTGACGGTTATCGTCGCCCAACGGCACTGCCAAGTCTTCCTCTGTGTCTTCTCTGTGCCCCCTGTGGTAAACCTGCATTCCAAGACTGCCAAACGAATCGTTACTGCAGTCTGTCATTGGAAGTCTGTCGAGAAGCAAAAGATACCCGACCGCTAGCCAGGCCGGCTAGTAGCGGTCGGTTCGCCTTCTCTTTTGCCTGGAAACCGAATCAACTCTCGCAACAGGCCGTAGCGCGTACCGTTTGATGAGCGTCTCGCGGCCAGCGGTTACTGGCACTTTCCCCTTCGCGCTCTTCGTGAGCTTCGTGTTCAACAAATTCTTGCGAAGACGAGTGATCCACCACGAAGCTCACGAAGAGCACGAAGGGGGAGGTCTACACGCTACCGAATCGAGTAATCGATCGTGCCAGTGAGATTCCTCCGTCGTTCCAACTCGCAACGCTGTTGTTGCGGCTCAATGCGAATCCGGGCCGAATGGTTCTTGTGGGTTTCCGTCGTAATCGTATCGGAAACCAAACACGAGGCCGCGGCTGACGGTTGTTGATGTGGGTGAATAGTCGTCGTACGTCAGCGAACCATGTCGCTTGATCAGCAGCTCGACTCGCTCCTGTTGCTCCGGGGCCTTCCAGAACGCTTGCGATTCCCGGATCGTGTCCCAGGGATCGAGTGACGGATCGTTGGCCATCTGGACCTGCCATCGGACCACGGCCAGATCGTCCTGCTGGATGCTGCGACAGGCCTGCATGACCGCATCGCCGGGCAGCATCTGGCCGGAACCGATGACTTGTCCCGGTTGAGGAGTCCGTGTTGTCTGGGCTTGTCCGAAGAACCGGTACGGATGATTGGAACCGAGCACGGGGGTTTTCAGTTCCGGCAGCACCTCGATCACCATCGCCTGGTCAGGGCCCAGGAACAAACCGCCGAATTGCTGGATCGGATCACGGCCATACGCGGTCATCGGGATGGTGTACCCCTGAACTTTGTGAGGCTTGATCATCGTCTGGATCATCTGGATTTCGAAATCCCGGAAGTACCCGATCGGAATCAGTCCGCCGATGACCGGATCGGCAGCGACTGAGAAATTTGTCCCCTGGTCATCAGGAGCGGCAATCGGTGTCGAATTGACTCGAGTTTCATAGAACTTTGTTTCGTTGACCGGCACCCCGTTCGCTCGCAGCAGATCCCGGCAACGGAGTGTCACCGGGTCCATCATGGAATCTCGCAGCGGGTTCAGCAGTCGTGACGGCGGATAGTGAAAGAACTGCAGACTGCGGTGATTGATCAGACCGACCCCGAGTGTCATGAAGAACCGCCAGTCGTTGGTTCCGAGCGGATCCCACATCGGCCGGTCGACGTTATCGGTACACCAGATTTTTCGCTTTTGGATCAGGTTCACGATCCGTTCGCTATTAAGCCTTCCAGGCAATCGCCACGATCGAGGTCAGCCGCCGGGCATATTCGTCGTTTTCGCTGTCGGATGGCCCCACCAGATCCACATTGCAATTGTTGTTTGCCAGAGTGACATTGATTGTCGCATTGTCGAACCCGTCCCGCTGCAACGTTTGACCCAGCCAATGCTGAACCGTCTGTTCGAGCGTTTCGTTCTGATCGGGAATGTTCTTGTAGGCAAACACCGTCTGAACAATGGGAACGGTCCCGAGGGTAATGGTTCGATTGGCCATGGGAATCTCACTAAAATGCAGTCTGGAATTTTCTGTTTGGCAGAAGGCCTCGGAATGCTACCAGCATCACACGTGAAAGCCAATTTATGCGTCCAAGCAGATCTCTTCGATTTTCCACGAGTCGGTCAGTGAATCTGGAATTCACTCGACGTTGCCGTCACCAAATATCGCGACCAGTTGCTGGTAGAGTCGAGTGATCGGCGGGTCCAAGTGCATGTCGCGCTGCCTCATTCGATCAAGGACCAGAAAGCATTCCCGCATTTCTGCGTCGAACGCTGCATCGTCGTCTTGTTGCTGTGCCAATGTCGCCAGTCTTTGGTGTGACACAACCAGGTCGCGCTGCCACTGGGCGTTGTCGGGGTCCGCATCCGCCAGACGCTGACGGATGCGGAGCGCCTCTTCGAACATCCTCTGAGCCTCGGGAAGATTCCCCTGCGCCGTCGCCAGATCACCGAGCTTGTTGAACGACACGGACAGGTCGCGCTGCCACTGCGCGTTGTCGGGGTCCGCATCCGCCAGACGCTGCGCGATGCGGAGCGCCTCTGCGAACATCCTCTGTGCTTCGGGAAGATTCCCCTGCGCCGTCGCCAGATCACTGAGCCTATTGAACGACACGGACAGTTCTCGCTGCCATTCTGATTCTGCCAGTTTTTCGGCGGGAAACTTCTTGAACCAGTCACTGACGGCACCGAGCGCGGCGTTCACGCGGTCCAACCGACCGAGACTGTTGAGGCGATCTCGGCCCTCGTAGAGCAGGAAGTTTGCCAGCGGATCCCAGAGTTGCTGGTCGAAATCGGTTCGAAGCAGTGCGGCGGCATGTCGTAAGAGGTCGGGGATTTCGTCATTGGAATTGGCTCCGACTTTCAGCGCTGCAGACAGTCGGTAGTGCAGCCAAATCGCCAGCCCCAGCCGTGCGCCGACATCAGATGACAATTCGTTCCGCGCGAACTGATAGCCCAGGTCGTGCGTGAATCCGCAATACTCGGGACGATCTGAATCACGGCGAAGTAAGCCGCAATCGACCAGTTGCTTGATCGCCTGACGCGCAGCCGTGGCAGGATCCTGTTGCCCGTCACTCGGATTTTCACGTTGTTTTTCAGGATCGTGGGATGGCTGAGCAAGTTTGGACATCATTAAAGCGACCGCGACAATTGCCTGTTCCGGGAACAGTACGGGTGCCAGCAATCCCGCCGCGGTCAGTGCGTGCTTTGCCGCATCATCCAATCCCAGCACGCTCCGACCGAACAGCCACTGCAATGTGTGAGTTGACTTGGTCGGATCACTCAACGTCCGGATCGGATCGGCTTCCCATTCGTCGGCCAGCACATTGGGATTCTCGTCGTGTCGTGCGAGTAAGCCCCCGGCCCAGGTCAGCGCCAGCGGATGTCCGTTGAGCAGCTTCAGCACTCGCTCGCGAATCGATTTCATATGCGGCGTCTTGAAGCGATTGTCCGTCAGCTTGTCGAACAACTGGCTGGCATTGAGATCACTGAGTGGTTCGCCGACCGAAATCGTTGCCCCGGCCACCGTCTGCTTCTTTTCGCGAGTCAACAGCAACGAACGATTCTCCGGCGAAAGGACGCTTAGCAATTCCTCCAGCGTGCTGCGACCTTCTATCCCATCCGCTTGTTCGCCCCCTTCGATGATCACCAGGATCTGTTTCCCGCGACAGGCTTCGGTCGCTCTTGAGCGAGGTAACTCGAGCTGGCGGAAATCGGACCCTGCCAGATCATCGGCCATCGCTGACCAGACCGCATCAGCCTGGCCTCGATAGGCGTACAGATTCAGAAACAGGACGCCATCAGGATACGGACTGGCTGCCAGGTCCTGTGGCCTCGTCCCCACAACCCCCTTCACCGCTTTCGCGGCCAGTGCTGTCTTGCCAAAACCAGCCGGACCGAGCACGGCGACACTTTTCCTGTCCCGTAACGCCGCTTCCAATTCGTGACATTGTTTGACGCGACCATACAGCGTCCCTGCGGTTGCCTCGGGAGGCAACTGATGAGGCTTGGAAGGCGGAGTTGACGCGGCACCAGCCCCGGAACGATCCAGCTTCTGAAGGATCATCGCTTCGTTCTTCAGAGACTGATCCAGCTTCCCCTCGGATCGAGTCGCGGTCGCATGGATTTCGGCAATACGATCACGGAGGCCGATCAGTTCAGACCGCGTCCTTCGAAGTTCAGACCGACTTCCGTTCGGAAGAGACTGACCAGCGACAGCAGTTCGCCGATGCTGACCGAGATTCCACCGACCTGATCGATCAGCTTCGTCACGTTGTCATGCAGCGAGATCAGTTCATCGCGAAGTTCGCCCAGTGGCTTCTGGATTTCCTCGATCAATTCATCGGACTTGAAAGTGTTGTCGTTGAGCCGCGCATCGATCGAGGCGAGCCATTCCACCGTCAGGATGCGAAAGGATTCCGTGTTCTTTTTCAGGTAGTCCTGCAGGAAGAGGGACCAGACCTGATACAGCGTCACTCGCACACCCGGCGTCTCGGGCTTCATCGGCCAGCCGATCCCGCGCGGCGCTTTCAGATCGTTATCGGGCGGGCGTTTGTCTCCGATAAACTCATCAAAGCACCTGGGGCGAGTCCCCGTCTGCACTCGCCGCTCGGTCCAGTCGACTAGAGCCAGACGAAAGAGTTCGGCCTGATCGCTGCTCGAAGTATTCCTCATCACATCGTTCAGACTCGACACATTGCCGACCGGGATGCGAAACGTCTGCAACGCGTCGTCCGATTCAATCTCTTTCAAAAACTCATCGAACCATGTTCCTTCGGCGGTCTGCATGCGGCTGAAAAACGGTCTCCGGTTCCCGTGTTCGTCGCGACTGTTACGAAGACCCTCCAGCAAGTTTTTCGGCCGCTGGACATGGAACTCCATCGCCTGTGCCAGCATCTTCAAGGCCTGCCGTAACGCAGTTCGGCAACCTTTAGCCACATCATGATTGGGCGGCAGTGCCGGCCCGCCACCGCTGGCCAGTCGCTGGTAAATGACCGTCGCCAGAGAATTGACAGCCGGGTCGCCGTGTCGAGCGACCAGGTTCCCCACAATACCGATTGCGAAGTCGACGAGCGTGATTGTTGTCCATGGTTCAGGCATAGTATTCGTCATACTATCACTTATAAGACACCGGACAAGCCGGGGAATGATATTCTGCAGGGCAATTCTGCTTTAGAAACGGGAGCAGGAAGTAGAGTGAGGCGTTGAAGTGTGATGCCCGCGAATGCGATCGAGTTCGCGCGTTTGCGTTGTGTAACAAAGGCTATCAGCCGGCACCGCGCTAGCGTCCGGTTCGCCTACTTTTTCCATGAAAGCCGCATCAACCCTCGCAACGGGACGCCGGCCACTGATCGCCTGACGAACAACAAGTTGCGACAATTTCCTCGGACAGGTCCGCTTTTGAAAGATCTCCACGAATGTTTCCAGCGACCGAAGGGTAACTCTGATACTCGCAACTGGGTGCAGTCGTTCCTTGGTGGTCAAAGGAAGCCTTCCATGCAGGGTGCCACGGTTTTGGAGTCCTCGACAAGGCCGTGTCTTTTCACGTGGAGCGACCCGATGTGCAATCCCCCCCGTGCGAATCGTGCCGCTCGACGACATTCCGCCGAAAACGCACGGCCTTGTCGAGGACTCCAAAACCGTGGCACCCCAGGCAACGGATACGCCACGGAAGGACGACTCGCATTAGTTTGCGAGCTCTGCACGTCCGAACCATTTGGAGTTCAGCCGGATGTTTTGTGTTCGAGACGTGGCGGCGGGGTTTCAAAACTTGAACGCTTAAGGAAATCGTCATGTTCAGCGCCGCCGTGATTTCTCTTCTGATTATCGGCTCTGACAAAACCGCGATCGACGCCGCCATGCTGGCGAAGCGGATTAGTACCGTGGAGAAATCCGTCGAGCGGTTTGAGGTTTCCGGTGAGAGAAAGTTCGCATCGTTTGATGTCCAACTCGTTGGCAACGAGAACTCGACAATGGACTGGTCGGTTCTATCGTCGATCCCCCGCACGTACGAAAGCCCGCTCTCATTCACTGTCGAACGCGACTTTATGAAGGAAACGCTTTACTACTCGTCGGGAGCAAAGACCGATTCCTGGGAAGAGTTTCATGTGAGCAAACGCAGAAATGTACTTTTTCACCACAACCTTGATGGTCCGATTCCAACGGTTATGGTTTCGGCTGAGCCGTTCGAACGATGTCGTGACGACGGTCGACCGCGATGGGATCTGCAGTGGCTGAAGCCCATTCGAGGAGCCTTTTTTTCAGAGGCAATCCTGCAAACTCAGGATGCGAAGACGAAAGCATTGTGGCCCGAATCGAACGACCACACGTTCGACGAAGAACGATTTCGAATCAATAGCATTAAGGGGGAACCGGGACGCCGAACCGTCGATATCTCGCTTGTCTACCTGCACACAACGAAGGACAAGAAACACCGGGTTTCACTCGAAGCTTATCGCTTACTTCTTGCTGAAGAGCATGATTTCATGCCTGTGGTTATCTGTCCGCTGAGCCCTCGCATCATCGATGAAAAGCGAGGCAAAATGATTGACGGAGAGGCAAACACCGTGATCATGATCGACTACCGCCGCTTTGATAACATTCCGGTCCCTCATGTCGTGAATGGTTACACACTGCCATTCAAGGGGCGCGTGACGACAGTTCGAACCGAGGTGCGAAGTGTTAGACTGAACGCAAATGCGGTTGTACGGGAAGCGGCCGAAATTCCCGCGGGGGCATGGGTCGTGGATTCCATCCAGGGCAAGACCTATCGTCAGGTCAATTGAGGGTGAGGCACTCAATTTGTGCGTTTTCGAATCGGATTGGCAATGAATCCCGAAGACAAAAGTACCCTCAAAAACTACGTCATCGTTGGCGTCGTTGTCGCAACGATCTTGTATGGTGTCGTGATCGTTCTGGTGCTGCGACATGACGTGCGGCAAGTTAAGGAAAATCGGTATGCGGTGGACCACAACCATGTCGACCAATGATTTGACGAACTGGATCTCGTGACGTTTCCACCCGGAACTGAAGTGTGATAACGTGGCTCTTTCGTGATCCTTTTTTGACGGGGTCTCTGTCAATCGACTCGCATGCACACCCAGGAGCAACCATGACCGAGCGTGTAACGACACCATCTGACACTGCGGCAGACGCAGTTTCTTCACGACGATCTTTTCTGGCGATGACCGCCGGTGCACTCGGCATGGCCGCCACAAACGCGTTGGGACGCGACTTCGGTCCGAATGCTCAACCCGTTCGGTATCCCGACCCGGATATCGTCGTGCTGGATCCACGGTTCAAGAAGTACGCACTGGGCAATACTCCGATCCAGCGGATCTATCACAGCGATCAGATGCTCTGGGCGGAAGGGCCTGCCTGGAATGGTGTTGGGCGATACCTGCTCTGGTCCGATATTCCCAATAACATCCAATTGCGATGGCTGGAAGAGGATGGCCATGTCAGTGTGATGCGTAATCCCGCTGGAAACAGCAACGGGAACACGTTCGATTTCCAGGGCCGTCAAATCTCGTTTGAACACGGGAATCGACGAGTTGTTCGCTATGAATACGATGGTTCGATCACAGTTCTCGCCGACAAGTTTGACGGCAAGTCTTTGAACGCCCCCAACGACGGGGCCGTTCATCCGAACGGAGATATCTGGTTTACAGACCCAGGTTACGGCAGCCTGATGAACTACGAAGGGGTTCGGGCTCCGAATGATTCGAAGCAGCCTTACCAGAAGGAAGCCGTCTATCGAATCGATGGCAAGACGTTGAAGATTGAGAAGATGACGGATGAGATCTTCAAACCCAATGGTCTTTGTTTTTCGCCGGACTACAAGCGAGTCTACGTGGCTGACACCGGCGCATCGCACTACGACAATGCTCCGAAGAATATCAAGGTGTGGGACATTGTCGACGAGAAGAAAGTCGCCAACGGTCGCGAGTTTGCTTCGATGAATCTGGAAATGAAAACTGCCACGGGTGAATCTGTCGTCAAGGCAGGTTTCGCTGACGGAATTCGTTGTGACGTTGATGGCAACGTCTGGGCGAGTGCCGGCTGGGTCGGAGCTGGATACGACGGGGTTCATGTCTTCGAACCCAAGGAAGGGAAGCGAATCGGCCAGATTTATCTGCCCGAGATCTGCAGCAACGTCTGTTTCGGCGGGACAAAACGCAATCGTCTGTTCATGACCGCCAGTACCTCGGTGTACGCGGTCTACGTCGAAACCAAGGGTGCTCACATCACGTGATCTGGCGCGAGAAACACGATCTGCACGATTCTGTTCTCAGGGAATCGTGCTGATCGAACTCGCAACCTGCCAACGACGATCAAAGACACATCCATGTCCAGCCCTCTCGATGAATTGAAATCGTTGTACAGCGAGGTTGATCAGCAGACCTCGCGGCTCGTGGAAATTCACGGGCCGCGACTGGTCTGTCGTCGCGGGTGCAGCATGTGCTGTGCCGATGAACTGACGGTGTTTGAAGTCGAAGCGCAGAACATTCGCCAGTCGCATCCGCAGTTGTTGCAGACGGCCGTTCCACACGCTGCGGGGGCCTGTGCGTTTCTGGATGGTGACGGAGCGTGTCGAATCTACGAAGACCGCCCGTATGTCTGTCGTACTCAGGGATTGCCTCTTCGCTGGCTGGAAGAAGAAGAGAGCGGCGATTTTGTCGAATTGAGGGACATTTGCCCCTTAAACGACGAAGGGGATGTCGAACCGATTGAGGAATTGCCGGAAGACGAATGCTGGAGCATCGGTCCGACGGAAGAGCGACTTGCAAGACTGCAGTTGCAGTTCGGCGAGGGAAAATTGACACGGATTCCGCTGCGATCTCTCTTCCAACGCGATGCCGAATAAGTCAGATCCAGTCATCGTTACCCAGATCGTTGTCTCTCGGAGTCGACTTCGTTTGAGGACGAGGAGTCGTTTTTCGCCCGCGCCAGAGCTCGGGTGGCGGGGCTCACTGGTTTGCGGAAGCCCCGAATGTACCGTCGTTCAATGCCGTTTTTATATCGGAAAATGAACAGATCAGGTGTGGGGTGCCACGATCTTGGAGTCTGCGACAAGGTCGTGCTTGATTTGGATTTGAGCTCATTTCACAACCGATCTCTTCCCGGTCTCCATGAGATTTCGCTCATACTCACGAGCCATCGAAGACACGGCCTTGTCGCAGACTCCAAAACCGTGGCACCCATTCCTCAAGCTGGAAATCTCCGTTTCCACGCTGAATCCTTCCGCGCAGCCTTCAGGGAACCCAGCCCGTTTCTCATTCCGCCAATGGTCACTCGGCGCGTTTGCTGGATTTCCGCCTACGCGGGAACGACGGAATACTGGGTTCGATCCGAATCGACTTGCTGACCGCGTTGCTGACATGTGCCTGTTGCGGTTAAGCTACGGCAGCGTCGGGATGCACCGAAGGTGCTCGCCGGCGCGGTGATGTGCGATGTGTCTGATTGACCTGACAAGTTCAATCAGCGCCGTAAATGTATCATCAACATGACCTTTGAATCAGTGACCTTGCAGGACCGAACATGTCGGCCGAAATCATCGCCGTAGGGACAGAACTGACCTCAGGCGCGAAACTTGATACCAATAGCCAATGGCTCAGCCTGGAACTGGCTGAGTGTGGAATCGCCGTCCGGGCGCATACCACGATCTGGGATGACCTCGGCGAGATGGTTGCTGCGATTCGAACCGCGGCCGAGCGAAGTGACGTCGTGTTAATCACCGGTGGCCTGGGCCCCACGCTCGATGACCTGACGCGCGAAGCACTGGCCAAAGTCGCAGGCGTAAAACTGGAACTGCATCCTCCCTCACTCGAACACGTAAAAACGATGTTCGCACGTCGAAATCGGCCGATGCCCGAACGGAATACGATGCAGGCTATGTTTCCTGCCGGGTCGGAGCCGATCCCGAATCCGCGCGGGACCGCTCCTGGAATCTGGATGAACCTGCCATGCAGTGGTGGGCGTCAGTGCCGAATCGCCGCAATGCCGGGTGTTCCCAGTGAAATGAAGCAGATGTTCCGCCAGCAGGTCGTGCCGCGACTGGACGGCGGCGGCAAGGTGATCCGCCGGGCACGCATCAATTGCTTCGGCGTGGGGGAATCGCAGGCGGAAGAAATGCTGGGTGAACTGACCGCTCGCGGTCGTGACCCCGACGTTGGCATCACCGTCCACGAAGCGACGATCACTCTGCGAATTACGGCAGAAGGATCGAGCGCAGACGAATGTCGAGACAAAATCGAGAAGACTCGTAACGCCATCATTAATCGAATGGGGACGTTCGCCTTCGGATCAGAAGACGAAGAATTGGAGCATGCCCTGATTCGATTGTTAAATCAGCGCCGTGCTTCGTTGTCGACAGCCGAATCGGGGACGGGTGGCTTGCTGTCGTACAAACTGACGGGAGTGACGGGCTTCGACACCTGTTACAAAGGGGGCGTCGTCGCACCAACTCACGCGGCCAAGCGAGACATGCTGGCCGTTGATCCGCTGCTGCTGCGGCAATACGGAGATATCAGTTCCGAAGCGGCTGAGGCGATGGCACGTGGCTGTCGACAGAAATTCGGGACCAACTTCGCTCTGGCAATCACGGAATGGGCCGACTTCAAAGCAGACGATCCGTTTGCGGCCGTGCCAGCCAGTTTCGTGGCACTCGCGGGCCCCAAGGCTGTGCAGGTCGAAAAGGTTCAGCACTTTGGCGACCCTGAAATTGCCAAGAGTCGAACGGCCAAGGCTGCGATGAATCTGCTGAGGCTGCACCTGATCGGCGGATGACAGCGATCAAAGTCGAGCGGCTCTACGCATCATGTACCAGCCAGTCACAGCAACACAAATCAGGAGAATAACGTACTCCTGCGGGCCTATGTTATCCCAGGCTCGAAACAGGAATTTCCTGTAATAGTGCAGATGGTCTGTGATAATGGAGTACATGGCTGATCCAGGATTCACGGCAAATTGCCTGGTGCAACGTCTTGTGCGGATCGCACTTCCTGTCGCGTCGAACCACGGGAGAGACGCTTCAGCTTGATGTCCGCAGGACACCACACTGACACAGGATGCGTTCCAAGCTTCGAGATTCTTCGAAACACGCCTGAAACGCAGCACCAGAGAAATCTACGTCAGAATCTGGGAACCGGCAAATGACGAACTGACTCGCTTTTTGCCATTATTTAGCAGGTGACGGGTTTCCCCACAATCAATGGTCTCACACAGCTCAACTTTTCGTCAAACTCGTTACAACCAGATTGTCACGATGGATGACTTCATCGTACGGGACACTGCCAATTGTCCGAGTGATTTCGTCCTTACGCTGACCGGCGATGGTGCGGGCAGCAATCGAATCGTAGTTCGACAGGCCTCGAGCAAACTCTTCGCCCGTCTCTACGTCGACCAGAGAGACCACTTCCCCTTTAGGGAATTCCCCTTCAACCCGGACGATCCCTGCTGCCAGCAGTGATTTTCCCTGTTGCTCGACGGCTCGGCGGGCTCCCTGATCCAGCACGAATTTCCCCTTGGGTGGCATCGTGTAACCGATCCAGCGCTTCCAGGCGGAGACGCCGTCACCTTCGCCGAGAAAGAGAGTGCCGATATCGTCGCCTCGCATGATCTCGTTCAACACATCCGGCCGCTTTCCGTTGGCGATCATGACATTCACGCCGACCGCGGTCGCCGTGTGCACGGCTTCCAGCTTGGTCTTCATCCCCCCCGTTCCGCGAGAACTCTTTGAAGCCCCTACAAGGTTCAAAAGTTCATCATCGAACTTTTCGACGAGTGGCAGGCGACGACTGGTCGGATCGGTCGGATCACCTGTCAGCAGGCCATCAACGACCGACAGAATGACCAGAAGGTCTGCTTGAATCAGTCCTGCGACCATTGCAGCCAGCCGGTCGTTATCACCCAGCTTGATCTCTTCGGTGCTGACGGTGTCATTCTCATTGACGATCGGAATCACCGGAAATTCTGCGAGTGTTCGCAGAGTATTGCGGACGTTCAGATAGCGAGATCGCTGCTTGAAATCATTCGCTGTCAGCAGGATCTGCGACGCGTGATAACCATGCGGTTGCAGTGCCTTGTCGTAGATATGAATCAGGTGTGCCTGGCCCGTTGCCGCTGCGGCCTGAAGATGAGGCAAGTCCTTCGGACGTTGCTTGAGGCCTAGTAATCCCATTCCTGCACCGATGGCACCGCTGGAAACCAGCACCAGCTTCCGGCCTGACGCACAGATCCCATGAAGCTGTTCGGCCAGCGATGCAATCCTGACGGAATCCAGTTGATCATCATCGGTCGACAAGACATTCGTACCGACTTTGACGACGATGGTTTTCGTACGGTTCACGGTATCAAGGCGAAGTTGGGATGCGTTTTCGGTCATGGCAATGGCAAATCTTGATCTGTAGCTGAAGCGGGGATAATCCTGAATCTGTCGAAGATATAGACCGAGTCCGTTCGATGCTACCCCGAATCGGGCATTCAAGCAGCCTGCCGATTGTTGCAAGAATTCGTGTCGATCCGTTAGCCTGTCAGGGGTGAGGTCTGCAAAATGCGGCATTCCTTACGACTTCTGTTCTACTCCTCCTGAAATCCGGGTTTTCAAGCATGTCTGTCCAACTGAGCGACTTTGCCAAGTCACTGTCTGTCGAAACAGCGTTCAACGTCCTTGCCATCGCCAAGTCACTCAAGGCCACCGCAAAAGACGTCGTAGAACTGGAAATCGGTGATAGCCCGTTTGACAGTACGGCATCTGCGAAATCGTCGGGTGTCGAAGCGATTCAGCAGAACAAGTCGCACTACTGCCCTTCGCCCGGCCTTCCCGAATTTCGCGAGGCGGCGGCGGCATTCGTAAAACACGAATTCGGAATTCCCGCTCAGGCTGCCAACATCGTTGTCGCACCAGGAGCCAAAGTCTTCGAACAGTATTTCTGCGAAGCATTCCTGAATCCTGATGACGGAGTGCTGGTCTTCAGTCCATACTTCCCAACGTATCTTCCGAACATTCTGCGCCGAAATGCCCGGCCAGTTCTGGCACCGCTGAAGCAGTCCAATGGCTTCCGTCCCGAGATTTCGGCGATTGAGAACTTTTTGAAGACCGATCGTTCCCCGAAGGCAATTTTCTTCAATTCGCCCCACAATCCGACCGGGGGAGTCATGACGCGTCAGGATCTGCGTGACGTGGCAGATCTGCTCCGCGGAACCAACGTTGCGGTCTTCAGCGATGAACCCTACTGCCATATGGTCTGGAAGGGGACGCACGAATCACTGCTGTCTGAACCCGGCATGCTGGAACGATCCGTCGCCGCGTACACGTTCAGCAAGAGTTACAGCATGAGTGGCTGGCGACTCGGTTTTTCCGTGGCATCGACCGAGGTGTCGGATGCCATCGGAAAGATGATCAATACGACACTCTCGTGCACTCCACCACTGGTTCAACTGGCTGGCAAGGCAGCTCTCGAACGAGACACAACGGAACGTGATACGGTCATGCAGAAGTTCCGCAAGAAGGTTGAATTGCTGACCAGCGGCCTGAACCGGCTGGATGGCTTCCATTCACTCGATCCTGCCGCAACGTTCTATGTCTTCCCGAATGTGGCGCCGATCTGCAACCGCCTCGGTATCACCAGCCATGGCCTGGCTCTTTACCTGCTGGAAGGTGCCGATGACAAGTTCGGCGTTGCCTGCCTGGGTGGTGAATGTTTTGGTGACGCGGGTGGCGGATTCCTGCGATTCAGTTGTGCTGAGCCTGATGATCGGTTGCAGCAGGCTTTGGACTTCCTGCCGATCGGCATCTCGCGACTCGATCGAATCGCTGCGTATCTGGATAAGAACCCGAAGTATCGATTGACGAACCCTTATCCAGTCGCCTGACAGCGACTTGTAATGGACTGTCATCAGAACGGCTGGTCAGAGCCGTTCTGATGAGAACAAAGGAGATGAACATGACTCCCGCACCGATTCTCACCGGCGTCGCATTGGGGTTCCTCGTAATTGCGGCTCTGTCGTTCATTTCCTTCGTGGTTTCGCCGTTCGTCGCCACCAGAAAAGGCTACGCGCCTTACTTCTGGTTGTTTGCATCAGGGCCAATCGGCCTAGTCGTAATCTGCTGCCTGCCGAACTCCAAAACGGCAACCACCCCGGAGCAGATGGAGTTGATGCAGGCGAGGGCCAATACAACCGGGGCGATACTGAGTGGTATTGCCTTGCTGGTAGTCGGCATGTTGCTGGTTCCAGTGGTGCTGATCGGGTAATTCATTGAAAGCGGACGCACAGAAATCATGATTGGCAAGTCTGTCCGCCGCGCGCTGCTCGCCATTCTGGTCATCTACTGGATCTCGATGTACGTCGGGACGCATGTCCCCACGCTCCCCAGTGTGATCGCCGACCATGCCGATAAGCTCATCCATTGCTGTGCCTATGGCGGTCTGGCTTTTCTGTTGATTCTTGCGATTGGCAGTCGACGATCCATCACCTTTCGTCAACTCGTTTTCGTCTGGCTATTTGTCGCCGGATATGGCGTGTTTGATGAAGTTACGCAGCCGCTGGTGGGTCGTCATGCGGATCTTGTCGATTGGGTTGCCGACATTTTCGGAGCCGCCATTGGTTTACTGATCGGCTGGCCAATCGCTGCTCGTGGCGAATTGTGGCTCCGGCGAATATTTCGATTGCTTCCCCCTGCCCCGGACGCCTCACGACCCAAATGAGAACCGTCTGACATGGTACAGAAAAAGCGACGAAAGCAATCAGACGCTCGTGTCGAGGCTTGGCTTGTAAAGTATCGCCGACAGAGAATTCTTCTGTTGTGGCTCGGAAGTCTGGGAACCGCGATACTGGCTGTCCCTGTGCTGTATGTCACCTGGAACGTCATCTGGTTTGTGTTGTTATTTGCTTTTCTCATGGTGGTACCGCTGGAAAACCTTTCAACGGTGACCTGGGTCATCTGGACGCTGTTGTTCGTTGCGCATGCCACAGCGAATTGGCAGCGTCTTGAGAACTTCAAGTTCGAGTCTGAAGGGAAGTTGGTTGCCGCGAGGTATGCGGCCTACATTTCCGGAGTCAGCAGCCTGGCGCTGGTTGCGGGTCCCGAGACGATGCATTCGTTTGTGAAGTTGCTTTGTCTGATTCTGCTGATTGGGCCATCATTAATCGCCCTTTCATTCAAACTTGCCCGTGCTGCAATTGCGGCTCAGAGGATGGATGTTCCGCTGGTTGCGGCAGCATTGAAAGAACTGCTCGTTGCCAATCAGCGAGTCTTACTGGACGATTTGGTTACGAAAGTTCGAGCACCGCATCCGCCACAATTGCTGCGAGAATTGCTGTTGATCGATGGAGTGATACTTTTGACGTCTGGGGATCCCTCGTTGACCGTCACGGACAGCCTGCGTGCCGATGTTTCCGCTCGCAGTGACGAAGCCGATTAGTGCCAGTCGCACTTCCGTGTCGCGTCGAAACACGGGTTAGCCGCTGCAGTTTGATGCCCGCGGGACGCTACAATCACCAAACGAATTCAATTCTCTGTCATAATTCTGCTGGGTCGGATAAGTCATTGGGGCGGGGCAGACAGAATTCTGGCAGGATGATCAAACAAATGAGGAATTCTCAAAACGGATTGCGCAGTCGTAGCGGAATCTCTTTCGCGGCAGCGGTACTCATGGTGACGATGGCATCTGCAGTCATCGCTGCGGATCGACCGAACATCGTGTTTATGCTTTCAGACGATCAGGGCTGGTCGGGGCTGTCCGTTCCGATGCACCCCGATTTCGCAGGTTCGAAAGGCGAGATCTTTCGGACGCCCAATCTGGAGAAACTGGCGAGTCAGGGAATGCGATTTTCCGCTGCCTATGCGCCAGCTCCTGTCTGTTCACCGACGCGCAGCAGTCTGCAGACCGGCAAGAGTCCCGCTCAACTGCATTGGACGAAAGCAGCGCCGACCGAGGAAGGACACAAACTGATCGAGCCACGGATCATCAAGAGTTTGCCTGCCAGCGAAACGACGATCGCGGAACTGCTGCATGACGCGGGATATGCCACTGCTCACTATGGCAAATGGCACATCAGTGGTGGCGGGCCGGGGGCTCATGGTTACGACGAGCACGATGGCGACACCGGAAACGAGAACGCCTATCAGTTTCACGATCCGAATCCCGTCGACATCTTCGGAATGGCTGATCGAGCGGCGGCATTCATGGAAAAGAATTCAAAGGCCGGGAAGCCGTTCTTCGTCCAACTGTCGTGGAATGCGCTGCATGCGTCGGAAAACGCGATGAAGGCGACGCTGGCGAAATACGAACATCTGAACAAAGGGAATAACCCCAAGCAGGCCACGACGGCTGCGATCACCGAAGACCTCGACACAGGTGTCGGTCGTGTGATGGATGTCATCGAACGGCTGGGATTAAGCAAGAACACTTACGTCATTTACATGTCGGACAACGGTGCAGGTGGTGGCAAGCGAGCCGGGTTGAATGGTGGTAAGGGGTCGGTCTGGGAAGGAGGGATTCGAGTTCCGCTGATCGTTCGAGGGCCTGGTGTAAAGCCTGGATCATGGTGTCATGAGCGAGTGGTTGGATTCGACTTCTTCCCGACATATTGCGAATGGGCAGGGATCCCGGACAAGAAACTTCCCGCGGGAATGGAAGGGGGAAGTATCGCGAGCTTACTGACTCACGATGGCAAAGGCTCGGTAAAGCGACCTCGCGAAGAACTTGTCTTTCATTTTCCACACTATCAGAACGACGACGGGCCTCATTCAGCGATCTTCATCGGCGACTTGAAGTTGATTCGGTTCTTTGAAGATGACCGAGTTGCTTTGTTCGATATCTCTAAAGACATTCGCGAGCAGAATGATCTGGCAAAGCAGATGCCTCGCGATGCCCAGCGGCTCAACAGTCGACTCACCGACTACCTGAAAGCGGTCAAGGCCCAGTACCCGACACCGAATCCGAATTTCGACCCCAGCAAGCCAGCGTCGCCTGCGAAAAAAGGCGGAAAGCGCGGTGAGAAAGGGAAAAACCAGAATGCTTCGTAACGTGCTGTTGGCGATTGTCGCGGTCCTTGCAATTGGGAACTCTGTCTTCTCGGCCGAATCAAAGCGTCCTCCCAATATCATCCTGATCCTGATGGATGACATGGGTTGGCGTGATGTCGGATTCATGGGAAATCGATTTGTCGAAACGCCAAATATTGACCGCCTCGCCAAGAAAGGGCTGGTCTTTTCACAAGCGTATGCCAGTGCTCCCAATTGTGCTCCGACTCGTGCCTGCCTGATGTCGGGGCAGTACACACCGCGACACGGAATCTACACCGTCGTTGATCCTCGTCAGCCGGTCGGTTCCCCGTGGCACAAGTTGACGGCGGCCGACAGCAAATCAGATCTTGCGACGGAAGTCGTGACAATTGCAGAATCACTGCAATCGGGTGGCTATGCGACTGCCTTCTTCGGGATGTGGAATCTTGGACGAGGTCGCAGCGGTCCTGTTACTCCGGGTGGCCAGGGTTTTCAGACGGTCGTGTTTCCCGAAAACCTCGGTTTTGCGAAAGATGCTTACTTCGATAAGAGCGGCAACTACCTGAGTGATCGTCTGACGGACGAAGTCCTGAAGTTCGTCGAAACGAATCAGGACCGTCCCTTTTTTGCCTATCTTCCAGACCATGCTGTTCATGCTCCGTTTGAGCCCAAACAGGACCTGCTGAAGAAGTATGAGCAAAAGGCGTCTGCCAACAAGGACCGTCGTGACGATCCGGCTTACGCAGCGACGATTGAAGCGGTCGATCAGAACGTCGGTCGAATTGTCGAGACGCTGGCTCGCCTGAAGCTGACGGATAACACCGTTGTGATCTTCACCTCGGACAACGGTGGGACCGACCGATACACATCTCCCTTGCGCGGTGGTAAAGGCCAACTGTACGAGGGGGGAATCCGAGTTCCTCTCGTGATCTCTGGACCGGGCGTGAAGAAAGCTGGGGGACAGTGCCACGCGCCGGTCACGAGTGTGGACATTTACCCGACGTTATTGGAACTGTCGGGGGCCGCTGCACCCAAGGGCCAGGTTATGGACGGGATCAGCCTGGTTCCTGTTCTGCGAGGCGAGTCTGAATTGCCGAGGCAACGACTGTACTGGCACTTCCCCTGCTATGTCGGCAAGGCGACTCCATCGAGTGCGATTCGCGACGGGGATTTCAAATTGATCGAGTTCTTTGAAGATGGTGGTCACCGGGAACTCTATAACTTGAAAGACGACCCCAACGAAGAGAACGATCTGGCGAAGAAGCAACCAGAAAAGGCCGCCGCACTCTATCGAACACTGAAGGCATGGCAGAGCGAAACTCGGGCTACAATTCCCTCGGCAGCTAACCCGAACTACGATGCCAAGGCGGAACGACCTCGCGGGGGTCAGCAACCAGGGGGCAATCGTGGTGGTGGTCAGGCGAAACCGAAGAAGGGTGAGGCCGTTGAGCGGCGTGGCACCCGACATTTAGGTCCTCTTGCTCAATTCACCACGTCACCACAAACAGGCGGACCAAAACTCACTTGTCATTCGATCGCAACTGAATCAGAATGATGCAGTGCGTTCGATCGCGGTTCGAACAGTTCTGTTGCCAGGATGGCTTAAAATACTCCAGCAGAAGCGCGATTGATTGTGCTTGCGCGACTGACAACCTACTCGTTGCTTGGGATTGACGCCGTTCCGGTTGATGTCGAAGTCGACATTTCGCCGGGGGCGATGCCGAAAACGATCCTGGTCGGTCTGGCTGAAGCGGCGGTTCGTGAGAGTACTCATCGGATCGAGCGAGCACTCGTTAACAGTGGCTACGTCCGGCCTATTGACCGGATCGTCATCAATCTTTCTCCAGCAGACCTTCCCAAGGAGGCTGCATCGGTCGACCTGTCGATCGCCCTGGGGCTACTGGTCGCCAGTGGTCAACTCACGTCAGACCTGCTGCACCGATACCCTGTTGTCGGCGAATTAGCTCTCGATGGCTCGATCCGTCCCGCCAAGGGGACCTTATCGATGGCATTGAAAGCCAAGGAACTCGGTCTGACAGGACTGGTTGTTCCGCATTCGAATGCTCGTGAAGCCTCCGTGGTCGAAGGGATCGACGTGATTCCTGTGGCTTCGTTGACTGAGGCGGTCGGGTTCTTCAGCGGTCAGTTAGAAATTCCGCCTCATCCATTCAGTTGGGCCGAAGCAGTTGCCGAGTTCGGACGCTACGCAGTCGACTATGGCGACGTGAAGGGCCAGGAGTCGGCCAAGCGAGCCGTGACCGTGGCCGCAGCCGGGGCTCACCATCTACTGATGATAGGCTCACCGGGTACGGGAAAGACATTACTTGCATCACGGATGGGGACCATCCTGCCGGAGCTGGCACCTGAGGAGAGTCTGCAGACAACTCGAATCTGGAGTGCCGTCGGGCGTCTTGATCCCGGCCAGCCACTGCTGATTCAGCGTCCGTTTCGCTCACCGCACCATACGATCAGCGAAGCGGGCCTGGTCGGAGGTGGCAGTATTCCGGCACCGGGTGAAATCAGTCTGGCGCATCATGGAGTCTTGTTTCTGGATGAGTTGCCTGAGTTCAATCGTCGCACGCTGGAAGTTCTGCGCCAGCCGTTGGAAGACGGTGTTGTCACGATCAGCCGTGCTATGGGGAGTCTGACATTTCCGGCGAACCTGATGCTTGTGGCCGCGATGAACCCCTGTCCTTGCGGGTATCGAGGCGATCCCAAGCGGCAGTGCAAGTGCAATCCGTTACAAGTGGAACGGTACATGGCTCGAATCAGCGGTCCGTTGCTGGATCGCCTGGACATTCATATCGAAGTCCCGCCGGTTCCATTTCGTCAATTGTCGGATCAGACAACAGGGACAACGAGCGACCAGATGAAAGCAGCCGTGCTGTCCGCTCGCGAAGTTCAGTACCAGCGGTTCGGCAGGAGTTCACTACGCCTGAACGGTCGCATGGCGCCATCACAGATTCGGAAATTCTGCAAGCTGGAATCGGATGCAGAAGCGTTGTTGAAAGCGGCGATGGAAGAGATGGGTTTGTCCGCTCGAGCCCACGACAAAATCCTGCGAATCGGCCGCACGATCGCGGATCTTGATCAGTCTGAAAAGATCCAGGCAAACCATCTCAGCGAAGCCATCAACTACCGGGCACTCGACCGGTCGTACTGGAAGTGACTTCGTCACACCAATGGATGGCCAATCTGCTGTTTTGCAGACAACACGGGATGGCGCGGGGCGCCATGCTGAAGTTGGATGCGCTCGAAGTCGCCGGGCAAGTTGCACGATTTGTGAATGCCGAGAGTTGTTTGAATGAACGAAGAGACCCATCATAAGACGCGTCGAAGGCAAACGGTCACGAAATACGGATGTGCAAGCATCAACGCTTGCACCAGATGCCGCCTGAAACGCGGCCGGGAAACGGCATGAGAAAAACATTCAATGATCTGCCGCAACGTTATGGCTGTCTGATCAATCCCTACGTGAATGAACGGCTCAGCCGGTGTCCCGTTTGCCGGAAGTTGACGCACGGACGAAAGTTCGCATTGTTCATTCATATTGAGGAATTCGGCGGAGTGTTGCTGGGTAAAACCTGCCGATATTGCACACCATGCGAACTAATCATGATCCACAAGGAACTGGAGGAACAACTCGCGGACAAACTTCCACCGCAGGGTCCGGAAGCGGCCGAAAGGTATCTCGTAGTGGGGACAGTTGACATGAAATTCTGGCGAGGTGGATTGCAGGGAACTTCGAATGTCGATCAGGATCTGTTCCAACACCTGTCTGTTTTTAAGACGCGTTTTGACCTTCAGGTGACTGGCCGCAGGTGGTCGCTAGATTCGGACCTTCCCGAGGAGCCTCGCCTTGACCAATCTGAGATGTAACCAGAGGCGCATTCCCCGGTAGCCGCTTGCTGTTGTTTCCGCTGGGACGAGTTTCCTAGCGTTTTCCGACTTACGAGCGCAGTTGCACTTTCGCTCTTCGCGGGATGCTACCTTTGAACGTCATGATGGCTCTCTGCCATCATGACGGCGTTTGACTCGTACCTGTGTTTCGTTCAGTCGATGAAAATGTCGTGGAAGGTGTCGCTTCGTTCCAATCTCGCCCATACTTCCTACAATAGCACGTTTGTTTATGCTTCGAAAAACGACCGGAAAACCTACAGTATGACGCTTACGGAACTCCTCACTCAAATCGCCCGTCGAGACAGGCAGCGATCGGAAGCCACGCTTCAGGCAGATATTCGGAATCTCATCCTGATGGCACCGCTCCAGCTTTCGGATCGTGATCTCGTCATTGCCGACCTTGAAACGAGGGTCGGCATCCGACGTCGAATTGACATCGAGGCTGGAAGCTGTTTGATCGAAGTTAAGCGTGACCTCTCTGCGGGCAATGTTCTTTCGGAGGCAGTTGAACAACTCTCTGGTTATCTCGCGACTCGACAGGCTGAAACGGGTTCTCGATACGTTGGCATCCTTACTGACGGTACCGAATGGCGATGTTTCAGAATCGCGGGTGAACCTGATTCTGAATTGCCACGGGAGGTCTCGAAATTCACGCTTTCTCCGTCAAAGATTGACGTGGAGGCATTCCTGATATGGCTAGAAGGAGTGCTTGCAACTGCTCGCGATATCCCCGCAACACCGTACGAAATTGGCCGCAGGCTTGGTGCTGCAAGTTCGGCGTATGCTCTTGATCGAGACACATTGCTCGAACTTTTTACGCGGCATGCCAAGCATCCCGCCGTGCTGATGAAGCGAAGACTGTGGGCACGACTGTTGGTCACCGCTCTCGGTACGCAGTTTGAAGACAGCGACGAGCTGTTTGTTGAGCACACATACCTAGTGAACACCGCAGAAATAATAGCGCATGCAATTGTTGGATTCAATATCGAGTCAATTGCCCCAATGTCGCTTCTGACAGGCAGCAAGTTTGAAGAGAGTGGCATTGCCGGTGTCGTCGAGGCTGATTTTTTTGATTGGGTTGCCTATGTGCCTGGAGGAGCGATTCGTTCGCTCCCTTGCTCGTCGTGTTGCACGCTTTCGATGGCAAGAGGTTGGTGGCGATGTTCTTAAGATTCTTTACGAATCGGTCATCACCGCACAGACCCGCAAACGTCTCGGTGAGTATTACACGCCTGACTGGCTTGCTGAGCGAATCGTATCAACGACGATTGACCGACCTCTTGAACAACGCGTACTTGACCCAGCCTGTGGTTCTGGAACCTTTCTCTTTCATTCAGCTCGCCGCTATCTTCGAGCAGCCGAAGCATCTGGTCAGTCACTCGGCGAGGCTCTTTCTGGCCTGACAAGTCACGTACTTGGGCTCGATCTGCACCCCGTCGCTGTCACGCTTGCTCGTGTCACGTACTTGTTGGCGATCGGAAGCGACCGTCTCAGACACCGAGAACGTGGTCCAATCCAAATCCCGATCTATCTTGGCGATGCAGTTCAATGGCGTCGGGAGGCTGAGAGCCTGTTCTCCGGTGGCGATTTGGTGATCGAGACGGACGAACAGAAGCAGCTTTTTGAATCGGAACTCCGCTTTCCTGAGAGACTCCTCGAAGATGCTGGCCGATTTAACCAGATCATTGAATCAATGACAAAGCTTGCCAGTAATCGGAAAGCTGGTGCCCCGGTCCCAAAGTTGACAGGTTTCAATCAAAAATTCGCGATTTCGCGTGATGACCAACCGACTCTTGCTGAGACATTTAAGACTCTTTGCGACCTACACGATAGCAGCCGAGACCACATCTGGAGTTATTATGTACGCAACTTGGCACGACCGTGGTGGCTAGCGTTGCCATCGAACCGCGTTGACGTCCTCGTCGGAAATCCTCCTTGGCTTGCATTCAGGTATATGAGCGAGACGATGCAGTCAACGTTTCGCGAATACAGTGAAGAACGCGGACTCTGGCACGGTGCGAAGGTGGCGACTCATCAGGACCTGTCCGGCTTGTTCCTCGTCCGCGCGGTCGAACGGTACTTACGGATTGGTGGAAAGTTCGCCTTCGTGATGCCCAATGCTGCCGTCGATCGAGGGCAATTTGCCGGTCTGCGAACTGGCCGTTACAAGCGAGCGGAGTCGGCGGACTCGGTTATGGTGGGTTTTGAACCAGCTTGGGATCTCCGCCGCATTCGACCACACTTCTTTCCTCGCGGTGCAGCAGTTCTGTTCGGAGCCCGTGGTGGCAAACCGAAGCCATTGCCGACGGAGATTTCGATTTGGTCCGGGCGTGTGCCCGATCAGAATGCGAATTGGGAAAGTGTCAAAGGCACGCTCATGCAAACCTCTGGCTCGACTTACCCTTCAAACGATGCTCCAACCTCTCCTTGGTCCGACCGATTCCGTCAAGGTGCTACCATCGTTCCTCGGCTCCTGTTCTTTGTGACACGCAAAGAAAGCGGTCCACTCGGGATGCCCGCCGGTAAGGTTGCCGTGGAATCACTAAAACGAGCCAATGACAAGAAACCTTGGTCCACGCTACCGGTTGTTCAGGGTGTAGTCGAAACTGAGTTCGTACGCCCCGTGTTGGTCGGCGAGAGCATACTTCCCTTTCGGATCGCGGAAACGTTTGAGGCAGTGATCCCTCGTGACCGGAATGGATTGATGGATGGCCAATGTGACAGGCTCGATGCATATGACGGTTTAGCATCATGGTGGCGAAAGGTGGAACCAATCTGGGAAAAGCATCGCTCTAGCAAGCGATTGACGCTACTCGATCAACTCAATTATCAAGGAAAATTCGAACATCAGTTTCCTCAGAATGCATAGCGGATCGTCTACAACACGTCTGGAATGCATTTGGTTGCTGCGCGCGTCACCAATCGACGATTGGTAGTTGACAGTTCGGTTTACTGGGCAACATCCTCATCAACGATCGAAGCTCAATACTTGTGTGCAATCCTTAATTCAGCGAAATTTACCGAGCTGGTGCGGCCTTACATGAGCTACGGAAAGGATGAACGGCATTTTCACAAGCACATCTGGCAACTTCCGGTGCCACCCTACGATCCAAGCAACGATCTTCATGTCAGGCTGGCTTTCCGGGGTGCAGAGCTTGAATCCGCCGCTTCAAATCTGAACCTCCGGTCGGTCCACTTCGCTGCGGTTCGTCGTGACCTTCGAAGTTTCATCGCCGAAAGCGATTCCGGTCGCGACGTTGAAGCACTCGTCGAGGAATTGCTAAGTTGACTGCAGTCCGCACAGCATTGACTGGTTCCCATTGATTGATCATTTGCCTCTCCCAAGACAAAGAGCAAATCTCTGAAATCAGGCGCTTGGTTTTGGCAATCGCTTGGATACTTAGGATGCAAGTGTTCTTCGGTTTCGAAATCAAAAATCAACAGATGAAGTTCCATCCTGAGCTCGTGGGCAACCGCGAAGCATTGCATCAACGACCGGGCCACAGGAACTCCAGTACGAAGCAGGCGATGAAGCCCCGCAAAAAGCTCGACAATGGACAGCTGAAAACCGCATAATCAAAAGCCATTCCGAACAGTATTGCGTCTCACCCTATTGATTGCCCGTTGATTTTACGACGATCACGATACAATCTCATGGAAGATTGCGATTGTTTTGCGTGGCTGATTTACAGCCATGCTCTCTGCAACCACGTATGTTCCGCTGGCTGTCTGCTTCGTGACCTTGCCACCCATCAGTCAGGCGACTCATGGAACCACGATGGATCTGGCCATTTGAACTCCTCGAGAAAATTGGCGAGGGGGGCATGGGAATCGTGTATCGTGCTCGATACACGGGGAATGATCGGATTGTTGCCGTCAAACTGCTGCCATCTGACGTCGCCGCTGACTCTGTCCTGTTGGCGCGGTTTGAACGGGAACTCGATGTCCTGAAGCAGCTTCACCATCCTCACATCGTTCGGTGCTTCGGAGGAACTTGCGAAAGCTCGGAACGATTCTATGCGATGGAACTGATCGAAGGGGGAACCCTCGCCGATCTTCTCGGTCGGAAAGGGAAACTGGCCTGGGAAACTGTCGTCGACTTCGGCCTGCAAATCTGTGAGGCCCTGCAGTACGCTCACGAACACGGCGTCATCCACCGTGATATCAAACCTGGCAATTTCCTGATCACCAAATCGGGCCAGCTGAAGCTCAGTGATTTTGGTCTGGCTTCTGTCGTAACAACAAATCGCCTGACGGCTGCGGGGCGTACCGTGGGAACGATCCAATACATGGCTCCAGAGCAGATTCGCGGGAAGGGACTGACGGGACGCGTCGACCTGTATGCGATGGGATGTGTTCTTTACGAAATGTTGACAGGTCACACTCCGTATCGAGGTGAACATGCCGCCGCGATCTTGCAGCAGCATCTGGGTGCCCCGATTCCGCATGCCATGGAAGAGGCACACACCTGTCCACTGAAACTCGACGAACTGATTTTTGAATTGATGAGTAAAGATCCAGACCAGCGTCCAGCGACCGCTGCGGAAGTGGGTTGGCGTTTGGAAGAGATTCTTCAACCAGGGCGACATTCCACACCTGTCGAACCCGACCTGTTCCCAGAAGCAACGACACATACGCGTGTTGCTCCCCTTCAGAACCTGAACCCACTTCCATCGGATGCTGTTATCGAAGTCCCGCAACGACGGACTTTCGTAACACTTTTCCCCTGGTTAGTCGTGGTGTGCATGATAATGGCAACTGCGGGACTCTGGTCGCGATGGTCCAGCACTGTTCGTCAATTGCACCACGCTGAGCAAATGTGGGTAGAACTCTTTGAACATTCAGATCCCGCGGTTCGGGTGTTGGCGGCAACCTCGCTTGCTGACTTTGGTCCATTACAAGCGAGCACGATTCAGAAGCTGATCAAAGGAACGCACGATCCCCGTCCTGAAGTTCGCGTGGCAGCATTAAGGGCCGTTGAAAGACATGCCTCGGAATGTCGGATCGCTCAAGGAGAGATCTTCCAGATCGAGAAAATGGACGAGGATCCCAATGTGAGATTTCAGGCCAGCCTGGTGCTGGAAGCGATGAAACAGGTTCGCACGGGATTCACGTCGATGCAGATTTTCGTCTGGTCGATCATTCTTTCCCTGTTGATTGCCATTGCCGCAGGAATCGTCATTGTCTGGCGCAAGCTAAGGCCGATCGCAAATTCGTAGTCGGGACAGCTAAAACAGTGATACGCGATTACGAACGCACCGACACTGCTGCTTGATCTTCCACGGATCGAAGGAGTACCAATCGAGTCACTTCGGGGCGGCGTGTTCCGCGCACTCTATCGGCATCTGGAAAACCTCGCGAAATCTTCGCCAGACGTGATTGGCTTTCGCTGATACGTTGAAACGCATAATGCATGGCCACAACAAGTGGTTTTCTACGGAAGCGAGCTTCTCTACTCGGTAGCCGCCCGGTCTTCGTTCCGTTAACCTTCAGCCAGATGCCGCCAACGGATGTCGGCATGCGTTTCGTATAGGGAGATACCATGAACAGGCTTGTCTGCTGGTCCGCTGTTTTTTTGGCCACCGTTTCCACACCGCTGCTGGCACAAGAAAATGAGCTGAAAAAGTTGAGTGGACAATGGGAAGTCATCGAACTGGTTGAGGATGGAAAAGTCATCCCCCGGCAAGCGATTCCAGACTGGCTTCCGTCCGGTGGACGACTGGACATCGCCGACAACGGGATCATGATCCATTCCACTGTGGACAACAAAAAGCATGTCCGTGGACTTACCCAAGAAAAGTGGGCGCGAGGAAAAGCGAAGTATGCTTAACCTTGAGGAGTCCGTCAGATGTCGAAAGAACGTCGTCAGTTCACAGCCGAGTATAAGCGAGAAGCGTTGAGGATGGTCGAACAGCAGCAGCTTTCGGTAGCGGAAGTTGCGCGTCGCCTTGGGATTAAGGCGAATTTGCTGTACCGA
>CAXBSB010000056.1:0-34569 GCA_963977965.1 uncultured Schlesneria sp. | reverse complement strand
ACTCCAACGGAGTTGCGTCTTATAGCCCAGGGTTGCTCACGAAGTGAGCTACCCTGGGTCTGGACGATCCCAACCGTGTACCCCAACGGGCCCAACGGGGTTCCGTCATCATTTTTGACGTAACCCATTCTGGGTAAATGAGTCTCCTGCACGCATTCCCTGGGTAGCCGCGAAACGCGGCAACCCAGGGCTATATGGCGTAACTCCTTCGGAGTATTTGAACGACAAGTTCCTCGAAATCAGTCCCATTGGCCTGACACCTGAAGCCCCGAGGGGGCAACGGCCTGGCAGGGCCTCTTCGCCCTGAGAAACGAACAGCAGTTCACCCAGCCAGGGCTCTGCGGCACCCTTCGGCCCTGGAATTGGAGCCCTCGCAGATTTCAAGCATCCAGGGAGACTGGTGGCGTTGTTGTTTCTGGAAATGACGGGGTCTGGCATTTGATGGAAGTAATCGCTCGGCTCTGCAGGTAGGTTGCAAAAGCGTCGACACCGTGGTCATCCCAGATCAGTTTCCACCCCTTCCAATTGGGGGCGATGAGGCGCAGATAGGCTTCCTCACTCTTTGCGAAAGCCGAATTAATCTCGTCGCCGGGTGACTCCTCGTCTTCTTCGTCGAATTCATCAAACGGGAATCCGAATCCGATAGCGACCTTCTTGTCGAAATCAAGCAGATATCCACCTTCCGCGTAGGCCCACTCCATCAGTTCCGTGACCGTTTTCGCTTCCGAAATCGCTTCGACGGCTGCGGTTGGACCATCGGCAAAAATGTAAACGCACCCCATCGCGCCCCACTGGTCGTAGTAAGCCGTCGCAGTGTTATTCTCGATGATGACGTAGTTGGCACGGTGTCCCATGTGCGCTCTCCTGTATTATGATGACGCTGACAGGTCCAGAGTTCTTGTCGAATGCGAATGGCATTCTAGCCGAAGTCGACAGAAATCAATCGATATCAACGCGCCACGATGGCTGAATCATCAGAGCACTCGAAAGAGTGGATGATCGCTCACGCTGAACTCAAACGGGTTCAGGCGGAAGGACTGCTGCGTGTGGACTATGCATAAATTGAGCACGCACGAAACATTGTCATTCTCAGGCATTGATCCTCTGAGGGGCCATCGCCTGAACCAGAGGGGGGGCAAAGAACCTCGCCACATCTGCGGCGAACGACCTGCCCGACCTTCCCGCTGATCACTCGCTCGGAAGGGGGGCACGCTCAGCCCCCTGCTTGGTTTTCAACTTGCAAAGAATCAGTCGCGGATGATAACTGACTTCGGCTGAGGTGCTTGTTGTTGGCGATTGCTCAATATCGACTTTATCTGGATTTTTCGCATAGCCAAAAAATCCACCATACTCTGCGGCGTAACATTCGAATCGACCGAGGGACTTGATGTCTCCTTCCTTCGGACTCACTCGAAACGTGACGATGTCTTTAAGTGGACGACCGTTGACTTGGTCAATCTCCAGAATCCATCGCCCTTGATCAGCTTTGAAATCCGTCTTGTTGCCGTCGCGTGCGACTCCGTTGATGCGGACCACTGTCCCGATTGGCACCCCCAAAACGCCGAGAACCTCATTCTGCGAGAACGACCGAACCGAGATTGTTTGCTTGGTGGCGGTCTCTTTGGCACTCATTAGTGGAACGGATGCCAAGATCGCGATACAAATACCGCTCAACCAGTACCGACGATCCATCATCGAAACCTCCACTTAAGGCTTCAGGGTCATTTGCTCGTGATGAACGATGGGCTTCCGACCAACGAACAAACCTCATCCTATCGCCCAGGCCATTTGATTTCGATGGCAGGTTCACCCTGCAGCCGCAATCGTCAGCAGTGTTTGCCGTCCGCCACATTAACGGCAAGCGACGCAGAAGCCACGCAATCTCAGCCTTTGCCCCCAATCGTCATTGGGGAAAAGAAAAAGGACTTGGAGCCATTGCTCCAAGTCCTTTCGCCATTTGATGCCCAGGACAGGAATCGAACCTGCACGGGTGTAACCCCACTAGGTCCTGAACCTGAATTTGCGACAATGGACTTACGGGGATGTTGAATCGGTCTTGTGTTGGAATCCCCTCAATTCACGGGATTTTAGCAGCTGAGGCGACAAAAGTGAATTGGAATCAAATTGGACTTACATTGCCCATGCCGTCCCTATTTTGTCCCTATTTCTGAGCCGTTGGAACATGGTCAGTGCGGGGCCCGTTTGGAACTGTACAGCATCGACGGGGATCTGGTTGAAGTGCTGCCGATGTGAATGGGCATCACCTTTCCAGTGGTCATCGGAAATGACTCAAAGTGGCAACAGTCCTTCGGCCTGTATTCGGGTTAATTCCTCATGAGTAATTAACCACTCTTTTGAGATCCCGCGCCCACACGAACGCTTTTCCGCATGAATGCGGCCAAGACGACACCATTCCCGGACTGTGAACTCCGCCTTTCCGAGTATTTTTGCGGCATCAGCCGTCGAATACGACTTTTGGACAATCCGCTCCTGCAATAGCATTCGGAGCGATTCTTCAATTCGACCAAGCTGCAGCTTGGAAAAATCTTGCTCAGGTTCCGGAAGCTGGTCCAAGTCCCTGCGAATTGCCGGAAGCTGATTCCAGTTGACGATCCTGTCCCAGTCAACCCGCCCACTGCGTTGTAGAATTAATGCCGCACATCGCAAGGTACTGTTGTGGTCAGGTCCGCCACTCGGAATTCCCTCTCCAACCAAGTGGCCTTCTTCCGCCAGGAAAGCAAGCGCCTCGATCAAGCGACCCACGGGGGTCTCGGCAGACACGGGAGCGACTCCGCCGGACCCACATCTCGGCAGATAATTGCGATTGAGGTCCGCTAATGCGTCTGCGGCCTGGTTCATGAGCTGCCAGGCCTCAAAGTGTTCCTCACCGATATTCAATAGATTCCATGAGCGAAGCATTTGAGGTGAACGGAATCCTCGCTCTGCTTTGCATCGTGCTCGGATCAGCAATTTCACGTAGCGCGTCCCAGCACGTCGGAAATCACCAAAGTTAAACTCCGGGTGGAACCATTCTTCATTACTGGCGGCAATCCCGAATTGCCCTTTGCTGGATTCGCTGAATTTCATTTTTTTCTCCGTGATTTCTTCGGTCCAGAAGTCTGACTTCCGAATATCGCTGACATTGCGAATATGGCCAATACAACTAACGCCTGTGTCGCAGGGCACTGTCCGAAACTCTCGCTGTTCGTGAATCTCTCAGAACGGCGCAATCAGTGACTCCTCACTCTGGCAATCCGCCCCAGCAAGTCCTGCGATCGCTGGCTGAGCCTCTGAAGTCTCGCAGTATTCAGTTGACTCAGCGAGAACATTCGCTCTACGTCGGAGGTTTGAACTCTCAGCGACATATTGAATTGTCACCCTGCGAGATTCGATGGTGATGGCCAGTTGTCGCCACAGATCATAGTTGTTCGAGGTCTCCGCAAGCAGTTGTTCGGGTCTGTTCGTCGGGCCGTCTCGCAACTGAATGAGACCGTTCGCGACATAGTTTGATCCTGTGATGATGTGGACTGGCCTCGCCTGTTCAGTCGCTTCGAGGCCAGCGACAACGGCCTTCAGTTCCATTCGGTTTTTCCTGGTCACCGAGGACGTTCCGGAGTCTGTGACGTTCCGTCTGCCAACTGGCGAAAGTCGAAATGCCCACGCTCCGTTCCGGTCATGGAGACAGAAACCAACGGTGACGAGCACCGACGCGGTGTCGGTGCTCGTCGCCTGAGATGTGAGCAGCCCACGACCCGTATCGTGGTTGCTGTCCCGGCTCGAATCAGCCGGTTCGCGGTGGCCAGCGGCGGAGCCCCGGCCAGCCAGTGGTGAACAGGAAGTCGTCCGTAATTGTCCCAGACGATCCCGTAGTCCCCACTGCGCCAGGTAACGTGCGTGAGACCGCCCCCAGATATCCAGGAGTTCCGTCTCTGTTGGAGTTTCTTCAGCTCCCACATCGCACGCTGTCGCCGTTATCTGACGGATTACTCGTTCGCGGTCCTCGTGCCGGTAGCATGGTCCCAGTTGTTCGACCACTCCCCGCAGGACTGCTCCTACGTTGAGTGCGCCGTCGGGTTCTTCCATTACCTGCTCGAGGTGCGCCTGTAGCTTCTTCCGGAATCGCTCTGTGGTCTGTACCGTGATGTTCCCGTTGGAGACGGAGATCCGGTATCCCAGCCATTCCGCGGCCTGTCCGGCGTTCAGATCGATCGTATCGCTCTGAGTGTTACCCTTCAGTGTCATGCCGGTCGGTTGGAGGATCTTCTGCAGCTTTCCGTAGGCTTGCAGGGCTTCCTCTTGGTCCCGACACAGGATCAGGATGTCATCGGCGACTCGAATCAGCGGGATCTCTGGGTTGAGCTCCCGCCACCTCTTGTCCAGTGCACGGTCGAGATACAGGTTGAGCAGCAGAGCAGAGATTGCCCCGCCTTGTGCTACTCCCCTTGTTCGTCCGTTCGCTGTGATGATTCTCTTGAGTAGCCGGTTCAGGGTCTCGTTGCCGAACAGTTCGTTCAGTGCTGCAATCAGCGGTTCATGTGGAATTCGAGTGAATGCGTCCTGGAGGTCGGCGGCAATCAAGCTGTAGCGAGATTCCGCTGCCATCAGCAGCTCTGCATTCGCCAGAGCTTCCGTCCGATCTCTCCCCGGTCGATAGCCGAAGTTGAGTTCATCCAGAAGGGGGTCCGCCAGGGGTTGAACGATCTGAACAATCGCTCGCTGGACGACCTAGTCCTGCCAATTCAGTACCTCGATGGGCCGTGTTCCTCTCCCCGAGCTCTTCGGGATTCTGAGCTGGCGGGCTGGTCCAGGAATGTATGTTCCGTCCAGTATCTGCTTGCTCAGTCGTCGGAGTTCGGCCCGCACCCACTTTTCATCCTTTTGCAGCTTCTGATTAAGCCTCTGGCCGTTTGGGCCGGGGGCTTTTTCGCCATGAGCGGCGAACTTCTTAACTGCATTCCACAGGTTGCGAGTATCCGCTATCCGATTGACGAAATCGCGAGCAAATCGGTATCGCTCGGTTTTTGTCGCTCGGTCGTACCGTGAGCATTCCACATCGTGACGTCGCAGGAAGTCATCGGACTTCCCGTCATGCTTGCCAGTAGGCAGGCCGGCGTTCCGAGGTTCGTTGATGAGTTGTCGCCGGGTTGGAATCCGGCGGGCTCGGTCATAGCTCATGGTGGTTCTTCTGGAATTTCATTTGTTGCAATCGCAGATGGCGGTTGGACTGGTGTCCCAGTCGCGCCCTCACGCAAACATCAATTGGACCGCGGACGGGGAGGACCTCGGGGCTGGACGTGGGAAGTACGGTTCATGTCGATTTGCTCCGTTCAATTTCCGGAAATTCAGACGATCGGTGACGGGCTTCCTTTGTTTGGACGGTCGATTGTCGACCAGTTCGAGAGGATGCCCGCAATCGGTCGAGGGCCGCCTTCGTGAGTTCGTTCGCCAGCGGCCGCCAGTCCGCATGATGCCGCTTGCCCGCGCCACGGCAAGCTCCGCAGCGCGAGGGTCGAATCCGTCGCTGAGGTCGACGACATGGGCGCTGTGGCCGGATCTGGCCCAGGCATCGAGCCAGTTGGCGAACCTGGGCGACGGTGGCCCACCCATTCCGTTGATCACCCAATCAGGCCGGAACTCGCTGAGATTATCGGCGGCCGACAACGTGATGATCGACACGTGCGGGAGCGGAACTGCAGAGCCGTCCAGCGTGACGACCGTCCAGTCGGGTAACTGCGCCTGAAGCTGTCGAGCATGCACCGGAACCTCCACGAGAATCGTGATCGTAAGCCCGGAAACATTGCCTGACGCACCGGATCCGAAAGTCTGAGCAATTTCCCGGGCGAGAGCGGCCACAAGCACGTTTCGGCGGTGGTGCGTCCAGTACAACTGGCGTTTGTTCGATGGAACGGTACTTTCCTGCTTAATTACTCGCCCGCCGAATCTAATGCAGTGGAACTCGTGGCGCGTGACTGAATGGCGACAATCGACAATCATCGGACCTACGAAGTGCAGCAGTTCCTCTTCATCAGTCGTACAGATCCGATCAGCTGCAGTTCGAACGAGATACATCCGCTCCTGGGACGGATAGCACGCTACGGACTTCATCCACTCATGCATGCCACCGGGCCATTCGGCGAAGATGACACCGGGACACTGGAATAATCCCATGCTCTTCGCAGCCCAGTAGGTACAGACAGTAATCCTCGAACGGGGCTCAGCCTGAAGGCCCGAAGCATAATGGATCGGTTCGCTGACGAGGTTCTTGATCGCGGCGCGAAATTCAATTGCCCGTTCCTCGCTGGCGAACGGTATCACGAATGGAGCGCCGGGAAACCCCGTCACGATCCTCGCGACCAATGCGACGGCGGCACGTGCGGTAGGGACGACGAACTGACCGAACCGCTGGAGCGATATTCGTTCCTGTTCGGCAGTCGTCAATGTGGCTCCCACGTTGGTCGTTCCCAGCAAAGCAAATCGTTCAGGGAGTGACGTGCGAACGCACGTGACATCGTATCCGGCCTCGCGGAGAAGTTCAGCGAAATAACCGAGAGCTCGACTGCGGATCCAGACCGTCGTCTCGTCGGATCGGACGAATGTCTGGAGACTCGCCTTCATTCGTCGGCGGTGGCCGCAGTCGGTCGTGACATGGCTGATATCTGTGGTACGAATTCTGGCTGGAATCTGATGTTCGATTCGTTGATACGCCTCTGTCGGAATCTCGATCTCACCGTCACGCTCGACGACCGTGATGGCAGATCGCCCCGATTGTGTCGACCGTCGTTCTATGGCGTGTTCCTTTGCCATTTTGCCTCCATATCCGTCTGTCACAACGCGTCTGCAGTACGCATCAGACATCACTGCATAACAACGTTGACACAACATTTTCCAAATGTCAATATGTCGTTGCTCTTATTCTCCTCCGGAACGCGCTGGCGTGTCTAAATTTAGACTTTCTCGTCAATTCTTTCAGTCTCTTCGACACATCCTTCTCACCCCTGGAATCCAGGGATGAGGCGATCATCTTGGGCGTATTGGCAGTATTACACGTGCTACGGCGCGAACTCCGTGAACATTTCTAGTACTGTACGTACAAGAAATGGGTGAAGACTCTTCCGGGAAACCCGTGTTATTGAGACGAGAGATCCAGAAAAAGTCTTTAGAAATAGGATAATGTTTGAATTTCCGGAAATTCACGGCTCTGGGAAACAGGCTGGCAAAGTGATCTTCACTTTCGACTCACCCACCGTCAAACTGAACACAGCAAGACGCTACCTACCGACTTTCCCAAGCGAGGCCAAGGATGGCTCACACGCGTACCTCCCCTACCCGGTTCCCGATCGAATTGATCAACCTCTCTCCCGAGAGCCCGCTCTGTCCGGTCGACTGGCGCTGGCGACGAGCCGAGTGGCGAGCCCGAACGAAATCGCGAGCCAACGAACGGTACGACGATCCGTGGACTCGGCTTGCTGCTCGCCATTTCCGGAAACTGCAGCGAACGCATCGAAACATATCGGGTCGACAGCGACTGGACGCGAACATCGTGCAGGCCTTCGCGATCTCCACTCGAAATGACTTTTTCCGCGCGGAACTTGATGCCCGAATCCTCGCGAACCAGCCGATCGATGAAATATCTCGCGCAGTTGCGACCCCGGAATCGGTCATTGCCACGTATGAGGCCCTTCTCTTCGACGTGCGGCGTCGACTCCAGGCCACCTGCTGGATTCGACATTACGTTCTCGGCTCACAGTCCTGGACATCTCTGCAGCCCCACGATTTCGCGTGGATCTGGAAGTATCTCGGATATCATTACGGCTCGTCAGTTGTCGATCATCTCGTTTATGGCGTCGATCATGACTCGCTGATTAATCACGGAATTTCCGCGTACTGGGCACCGGAGTCCAGTGTCCCTAGGGAACTACAGTTTCTGCTCATCATCCGGTCGCTACCTGATTTCAGCGTCCAGACGTTGAAGTCGCTGACGCAACTGCAGGAAGCGGGACTGCACGAAATGCCCAAGTTCTACTCTCCTCCGCCCGAGAATCTGTCGCTGGACCTGACTCGCACATCGGTGTGTGACGAGATTCTCTGCAGCGAAATGTTTATTCGACGGTCTTCGGCCGAAAGCTCATACGAAGCTCCAGTCACACGTGCTGTGCCGGTCGAACATCGCGTGGTGCAACGGGCCCCCGTGGAACAGTGGCTGTCCGGACAGTTCGCGTGGTTGTAGTTCAACTAGCAGATTCACACCGCGGGAGGAATGCAGGATGCCATGGGCACTCAGAAATGGTCGCAAATACTTCTATGTCTCTCAGCGGAACGGCGATAAGGTTCGCAAGATCTACATCGGCGGCGGCGACATCGGCCGAGCGGCTGAACTCACACTTGACGTCCGGAAGGAGCGTCAGGAGCGAGTCAGAACCTGGCTGCAGGAAACGGCAGCGACGTATGCCGAACTGGACGCCATCGATGCCGAACTGGTGATCGAGCTTTCCGCCTATCTATATGCCACTCACGGTTTCGTCATGGATGCACAACCAGCGCGGCGAACAATGAAATTGAAAGGAATCAGCATGATTCAAGGTTTCCCCAAGGTTCCGCTTCCCGCCGCCGAACTGGCAAAGTGGAACGAGCTTCGCCTGCGGGCCAGCCGCGGAGATCGTGAGGCAGCCGCAGAACTGTTGCCAGTGGTGGAACAGCACCCGGAACTGCAGAGCCGCTGGGGTGACCTGTCCCGGATCGCCCTAAATCGCTGGCTGACCCTGATCGCAGGTACCGATGAAGTCGCGCTGAAGGCGCTGCATGCCGAGGTACTGGAGTTGATTCGGTCGGTGAGGAGCGATTCTGCAGGCCAGATGGAGGACCTGTTGGCCCGGCGGGTGGGCCTTTTATGGCTGCAGATGCATTATTTCGACATTCAGGTTGCTGCCGCGATGCCTCGCACGCCGAAGGAGCAGGAGTTCCTGGCGAAGCGCCAGACTGCAACGGAAAAAGCTTACGCTGAGGCGATTTCGACACTCAGGGATTTTAAGGCTGGGGTGAAGACAAAGCTCGGGCGTCGGATGCCGAAAAAGTAGTGGCGGTTTCACCAATCGGGCGTTGTGGAAGTTGAATTTCCGGAAATTCAGCGATGCACGTTGGCAACTCGGTACTGCGAGGTCATCGTGCCTGCGACCTCGGTTTCCGGTCCATTACCACTCCGCCACACGAACGTGATCGTTTGCCTGCTGCTAATGGCGGTAATGGTTTCGGCTCGGTTTGTGGAAGCCTACGAAGGAGCGTTGACGTAGCATCAGCAGATCAACGAACTCGTCGTCAAGCAACTAGCTGAATTGAAGATCGTTCCATAACTTGTCAGCAGCAATGCCGAGTTCGTGCGGCGCGTGCCGCGCGACCTGACCGGAGTCATTCCGACGGCCAACCAGGCCCGCGAGTTTCTAGACGAATCAGCCCCGGATAAGCGGCAGAGGTTGCTCGTCGCCCTCGGTTGTTTGGCCAATGTCGGCGTCTGTTCGAACGAGATCGAACAGACGTTTGAACACGTTGGTTCTTCATTGTCGTAAATCCAATTGTAATCAACGTAACCAGTAACCTCGCGATTCGAATCTTCATGACACATCCTAAATTCGCATTCGCCCCCGTAGACTTGCAACAAGCCGAAGCCGGTCGGTCTTAGCGAATGTGGCAGTTCACTCCAAGGTGATTTCCATCAGACGGAAGCGGATCGCGGCGTCAAATCATGCTCGGGGAGAAACTGCGCGTCGTGGCGGCAATGTCTTTTGCAGTAGTGAGGTGCAGCTGGTAGTCCGCCGACAATTGATTTCAGTCAGCGATTTCAGTCCAGCTATGGAGCCTGCCGCACTACGGCCGACAAGGCAGAAGGTTGCGATGTCCTGCGATGTCCTACGCGAACATTTCAGATTCTCGACGATTCCTGTTAAGCCTCTCCTGACATCGCGGTACACGTATAGCGGACATCTAAGGCAGTTTTTGCGAATGCGATTCGCTCGTGAACATGTTTGCCAGGGAATCCGCAGGCGGTTGTTAGTGCAACGGGAGGTCAGCTGTGATCGAAAGCAAGGAAAATGGCATGAGTCTTTCTTCAGACAGATCACGATCTCCTACTTGGGCATGTCGTTGGCTCTGGGCTGCTGGGATCTACAACCTGACTTGGGGAACACTGGCAATTGCGTGGCCCCACTCCCTGTTCGACCTTACTGGTGCCGAGCGGGTTAATTATCCCGAGATCTGGCAATGCGTGGGTATGATCGTCGGTGTATACGGAATCGGGTACGTCATCGCGGCGGGTGATTCGCGTACGCACTGGCCGATCGTGCTGGTTGGGTTGCTGGGCAAAGTCTTCGGCCCAATTGGGTTCCTTGTTGCACTTTTTCGCGGTACGTTTCCGCCCCTCTTCGGATTGACAATCCTGACCAACGACCTGCTGTGGTGGGTTCCGTTCGCCTTGATTCTGCGGGACGCGGCGAAGCACCACAGTGCGATATCGCAGTCGACGGGACTCGGGCGACAAATGTACGTCAAACAGAGTCAAATCAACGCATCTCCGGATGCGGTTTTTCGTTTTCATGAAAGACCGGATGCGTTGCCGCATCTCATTCCGCCCTGGGAGAACATGAAAATGTTCGAGTCCGCCGGGTCTCTCCAACCTGGCAGCCGAGTCACCCTGCGTGGGAGTCTCGGAATCATTCCGATTGAATGGATTGCCGTTCACACGGAATACGATCCGCCACACATGTTCGCAGATCGTCAAGAATCAGGACCGTTCGCTTATTGGTATCACCGCCATCGCTTTCTCGACGATGGTCAGGGTGGAACCCTGTTGAGGGACGAAGTCGAATATGCGGTACCCTTTGGAGTGCTTGGGCGGTGGCTCGGCGGATGGTTTGTTCGACGCAAACTGGAAGCCATGTTCGCCTACCGCCACGGGAAGACGCAGAATTTGATCGCATCCGGAGAATGGACGATCGCGTTATCAGCGAGCGAAAGGTAGCGACGCCTCATGAATCATGATGTTCTGATTGTCGGAGCGGGACTGTCCGGGTTGTGCTGTGCTCGCAAATTGCAGCAGCAGGGTATCAGCAGCCTGGTGCTTGAAGCTTCCGACGGTGTCGGGGGCAGAATTCGTACAGACATCGTGGAGGGGTTTCGACTGGACCGCGGCTTTCAGGTTTTCCTGACCAGTTACCCAGAAGCAAAGGCAGTTCTTGATTATCAAGCGTTGGACCTGAAGCCGTTTCTGCCGGGTGCTCTGGTTCGTTGCGGTGGCCAGTTTCATGAACTGACCGACCCCTGGCGTCGACCGTTGTCCGCAATCCGTTGTGTTTTCTCGCCGATCGGCTCCATCGTCGACAAGTTACGCATCGCGAGTTTTCGCTCCCGATCGTTACGGGGTTCGATTGAGGACCGGTTTTGCGACCCAGAGACCACATCCTTCCAGGCACTTCAGGATGCAGGTTTCTCATCGTCGATGATCGAGCGATTCTTTCGGCCGTTTCTGGGCGGCATCTTTCTCGACCCTGAGCTGCGGACCTCCAGCCGCATGCTGAACTTCGTGTTTCGCATGTTTTCCCTTGGCGACGCCTGTTTGCCCGCAGAGGGAATGGAAGCCATCCCCCGACAATTGGCGGCCGCGTTGCCGCCCAACAGTATCCGACTGGGAGCCCGAGTGGTGCGAGTGGCACCTGGCGAGGTGACACTCTCCACCGGTGAAGAGCTCAATGCCAAATCCGTGGTGGTAGCCGTCGAGGGACAAGTGGCCGCGCACTTGCTTCGTGATACCATTTTCTCGTCGGGACAAGGGACTACGTGCCTTTATTTTACGGCACCGCGTCCCCACATTGCCCAACCGCTGCTTGTTTTGAACGGAGATGGCCGCGGCCCGATCAACAATCTCTGTTTCCCCACAGTTGCCGCACCGTCCTATGGCCTGGGCGAAAAGAGCCTCGTCTCAGTGACAGTATTGGGTACGGGGAACGATCCTGTTCGGCTCATGTCCGAGGTTCGATCGCAGCTGGTTGAGTGGTTCGGCACGGTGGTTCAGGGCTGGCGTCATTTGCGAACGTATTCGATTCCTTACGCCCTTCCCACTCAGAGCCCTCCGGCGTTGAACGTTCCGGAACGCCCCGTTCGCCGGTAGTCCGGAATTTACGTCTGTGGAGATCATCGAGACAACGCTTCCATTCAAGGTGCGATGGTCTCGGGGCGTCGAGCTGCGGAAGCCGTACTAAAGGATCTGTTATGAACGACCCGCTCATCCGATTTTTGTTCGTGGCCCACCTCGGATCATCCTTGTACATGGTGGGACTCATTTGGTTCGTGCAGGTCGTCCACTACCCGCTCTTCGCCAGCGTCGGAAATCTGGAGTTTCCATCCTATGAACAGCGTCACACGACTCTTACCACATGGGTGGTCGCGCCACCGATGTTGATCGAAGGAGCAACAGCAGTGCTTCTAATTTTGTTCCACCCAATCGGTGTCCCCGAGTGGTCTGTCTGGTCTGGATTGGTATTGTTGGGTATCAACTGGTTGTCGACAGCCTTTATTCAAGTTCCATGTCACGAGTCATTGTCTAAAGGTTTCGAACCAGTTGTTCATCGGCGCCTCGTCTCGACTAATTGGGTACGGACAGCCGCCTGGAGCCTGCACGGGGGCTTGGTATTGTGGATGGCATGGCGGTCGTTAGGCTGAGGCCTCCCGACAACGTCAAAGCTAGGACACTACCCACTTCCGTGTCACGTCGAAACACGGGTTAGACGCTGCAACTTGATCCCTGCGAGACGTCAAACCTAAACGGGATGAGATCTATTCCATTCTGCGATCAATTTGTAGCGAAAATCAGCCGGGTACTATATCGATCACAGTTGCTTCTGCAGTCTTACCGGCCGTCGCCGCAGTGCCGAGATTCAGAAATGTCGCGGCTCGGCAAGAAACGCGGACATGCCGCAACGGCATGGAATTGTATCGCTCATACAACTCCGTGGCGCGCCAGCTTGTCCGCGTTTTTCATCATATCCTCCCTTGGGCTTGATGAAACTGTTTCTCGTCGGCTTCCCGCATCACGGAAAACTTGGATAAGGGTTTCCGATAATTCGTTCTTGCCGAAAATGTCCTGAAGCTGCGTCCTGCTCGATCAATGTGGGGGGAATTACCGGCGGCAACGCTGGCGGCATTGCCATGGTTGGCGTCCAAGTGGGTGCGTGCCCGGAAAGAGCGGTGTGAAACGAGGCCGCTCGCGCAGCAAGATCATCCTGAAGTGGCCCCAGGTAAGGCTGCGAAGCAGGTTGCCCCCAGCGCTGTGACGCATACTGCTGATACGGCACCATTCCGTAGTTGTATGGCTTGAAATAGTAGTACCCGTGAGCAGCCGGCTGATCTGCAACAGGGGGAAACATGTTTCCAGGACTCATTCGCCACTTGGAGCGTACGCGAAGATCATTGAATTTGTGCGGTAGGCAAGGATAGGTGTAGATCGGATAACGCTCAAAAGAGTATGGCGTGACTGCAATAATTGGATAAGCTCCATACGGATGGAACACCCTTGAGCAAAATGGCGAGACAGGCGCGACGATCGCTGTCGCCGGTGCTGGTGCTGCAACGGTCGCCACTGGAGCAGGCATGACCGAAGGAAGCATCGGTTGGCTCAGTGTGAACATGGGTGCGTCGTGTGGGCACGTCGGGCAATTGACGCCGGGGTACGGTACAGAATAGGGACCGTGAGGGGGCGGGACCGATGTGTTAATCGGCAACCTGTCATCCGGTTCCGCATAGGCCGGTGCAGGACTGGCGTCGAGCGGAACATCGGGGATGAGCTGCGTTGGATCGCTCTGTGGCAGTGCTGAGGCGAGGAGAATCGTCCATATTAACATCGTTGATGGCATCCTTTTCCAGAATTGGGGAAACGAAACTTTGTTCGACAATGTCTGGAATCGGAGAATCCGCCTGGCTCCCACTGTGCGCGGACTCGCAAATGGGGGAAACCGTCAGTTTTCACTCAACCGCCCGTCGTTCGATCATCACAAATCGTCCGCCTGCTACATTCGTGATAAAAGGTCCGCGACGACTTGGGGGTTGGAGTGGAATGCGAAGATGCGCATATTCACGTTGTTTACAGAAAATCCCGATCGAACGGGCACAAAAACTTCTCGCCGAAACTGACCCGTTTCGCAAAGTTCGATAATTACGGCATTTCGCATTCCGATGATTACGGCGAATCTTGTGCAGCTAGGCGTCGTTGAAACTCGTCACGTTCGCTGCGTGTTGCTTTCAAGTCGAATTGCAGATACTTAATGTCAAGCCGCACTTCCTCGAAGGCCTCTTGCAACAAACGCGTCGCTCGAATTCGCCGGACAAGAGTTTGCAAAAGCTCGTTTATTGGCAATCGGAGCCGCTCCCGATCGCTTACGGGAAGCGTGTCAATCGCGTTCACCAGGGTCTTCATTTCGGGAAAATAGCGTTCCATCAAATCTTTTGACTCAGCTTCGGTCATTGTCTAACCCATCGGTGAAATTAGTGTTTTCTGCCTTATGGCAGAATCAAATGAAGTTTTTGGAGAATACGTTCAAATCCTGTCGGGCTTCTGATGAATCGCTTTCCAGAGGAGCGATGACGCCTTCGAGAGGAACAATTCCCGACAGGCGAAGATACTCTTCACACTCCTCAAAGCTTCCAATGTAAATAGGCGAGTCGTCAGCCTCCATCACCGCGAACATCTGAAGATTTTCTTCCCCAGTACGCATTTGTGTTTCCTTGAACAAGGTATAAAACTCGTCGCTAACCAGCGGCACGCCGGAAACATAGGGCGAGAACAAATTCAGGAGTCCGCAGAATACAGAATTGAGAAACAATGCGGACTGGCGCAGGCCATTGCGTTACCCATTATGATTCGAGAAGAGAACGTGACCATCGCGTGAGAACTTCTTCACGGAAACGAGCTGGTTCAGTCGTGATGTTCTTTTTCTGTGATATTTGGAAGCGAGATTTACGAGCCAGGAATCATTCAGATTCAGGCTCAATGCATCCGTCGCAACAGCTTCGTCGACGATAGTGCCTCGCGTCGTCCGGCAGAAATTTCCGCCGCCCTTCGTCGTGCCCAGGAATCGACTCCGTGATCTCCCAATTGGGTTTCTCAAGGAGAAGTCGCAACGGATATCGCAAGCATCGGGATTGCGCGATCCCCCTACGGCCATGCGCCAGGGCGTAAGAAATTGCATTTCGCCGCATTCGTCCTGACAGATTCGGACTTCAGAGGTCCGCGTTTAACGCCCTTGCCGAAGATATGGAATAGAACCCGAGTGGTCGCTGCTTCATCTAGAAACGAGAGGTCTGCGATGATCAACTGGCATAGCCTGCTGAAGAACTTCTTTTTCATAGCGGGAATTTCAAGCGTCGGATCGATCGGCATTCTCGTCGCAGCGGAAGATGTTGAACGCCAGGCGATTCTGAGCAAAAAGGAGTTGAATGAGTTTCCAAGGCATTATGCAGCTTGTTTTTCCGCTGCGTGCTCGGCATTCGAAGAGGTCGGTTTAGGTGCACTTCCGACTGAATTGCTTAGCAGTCGTTCGAGTATTTGTTTCGAAGAGGCGGCTGAGTGTCTCAAGCTCAAGTCAACGGATCTTCAAGCGAATGACTCCGTTGCGACGCGACTTGAGTTGGCTCGCCTGGCATGTTCTACCGGCAATTTTCTGCTCGCAGAAATCCATCTACGGCAGGCGACGAAGGCTGCTCCGAATTCTCAAAGTGTCTGCCGCTGGCGCGCCCTTTTGGCTGCGGCGCGCTATCTGTCAAATGATCGCGAGACGGACCTTGACACGATGCAGAAAGAGCTGCGTATATGCTGTGATTCCCACCTTGTGGACCATGTTGTAAACGCAGTCGGCTCTCGACGTAAGACGACGAAGACACCCGATGCGCGTACTCAATCCGCTTTCTAAGGTGCAATTTTGACAAAAGCGTCTCTTCCATTCGATTTGCAACTCACGGAACTCACCAACGCCTCCAGTAATGTCCGACTGCGTTTTAACGGAGGGGCAGGATCTTCGGACTCGAATGACTGGTCTGTCTGTGTTGATGGCCAAGTCGTATTCACTGGAACCGTCGACAGTTGTCGGGACTGGTTGGATTTGTACGAATACGAATCTCAGGCACGCGAGCGAAAGTTGTTGAACAATCGCACTGTTCGCGGCGAACACAAAAGCCTGGTATCGAAAATCACAAGCTGGTTGAACCAGTTGTTGACTGGAGAATGAGTGTGGTCAGTTTAACTTGAATTTCATGTCTTCGTGCAACTTCTTTATCGCTGTGCTTTAGATGCTGAACGCTGTCAAAGTCCGATCTATTTCCGGTCTTCCGCGTGGCCGTCAGGCATCCGTCATCTTCAGCTCTAACTTTTCCAGCAGCCCGTCAAGGTAGGCTGGGTCGGCTGACTTGACCACGTGGCAGTCAAATCCGGCGTCCACCGTTTTCTGCTTGTCGCTGGGTGTCCCCCAGCCGGAATGAGCCACGATCATTATTCGTTTGCCCCACGGCTTCTCGCGAATCTGGCGGCAAGCTTCATAGCCGTTCAGCACTGGCATTCCGATGTCCATAAGGATCATGTCCGGCTGAAACGCCTCGGCCGCCGCAATTGCTTCGTGGCCTCCGTAGGCTGTCTGAGTATCATGGCCGGTGATGCGCAAAATCTCGGACAGGCCATCGGCCACGTTCCGGTCATCGTCGACAACGAGAATTCGTCGCCGCGTATGCTTGTTGCCGGAAGAAATCGCATAACCGCCTGATGAGGCATCGGGTGTGCTTTTCACCAGGGGAAGGCGGACTGTGAACCGGCTCCCCTTACCAAGGCCATCACTTTCGGCCGCGATACTTCCGTTGTGCATATCTACCAGAGCCCGGGCGATGTTCAGACCGATTCCCAGTCCACTGTGCGCGTTCGGCTGTGGCTGGTTTACTCGAGTAAACATATCGAAGACTTTATTCAGCATGTCGGCCGGAATTCCAACGCCGGTGTCTTCGACAGCGATGACGACATCATCACCCTGTTGCTCGACCACCAATTGGATCTGGCCCCGTTTCTCCGTATAATTCGTAGCATTGGTCAGCAGGTTATACAGCACCTGGACAAGCCGGGTACGGTCGCCATCAACGTAGAGCAGCTCAGGCGGTATCTTCAGCACGAAATCGTGACCACGTTCGTCAATCAACGGGCGACTGAAGTCGATGGCATCTTGAAGGATATCCGCAATCAGCAGCTTTGTTTTCTGCAGAGTGACGCCCCCCCGGCTGATGCGGGATAAGTCCATCAAATCATCAATCAGGCGGGCCATGTGTCCTGCCTGACGATCCACCGTACCGACGGCCTTTTCCACAGCATCGAGATTTCCCCTTGCGAGCGACATGATCTTAAGAGCATAGCGGATCGATGCCAGCGGATTGCGGAGTTCGTGTGCCAGCGTCGCCAAAAACTCGTCTTTTTTGCGGTCAGACTCCTTCAATTTGTCCTCGGTTAGTTTTCGCTCTGTGATGTCTATGCCTTCAGCCAACAGGTACTCGACCGTCCCTGCGTGATTCCGAATTGCAGACACAGTGTTGATCGCCCATCGCACTGAACCATCAGCCACATGGAATGGCACTTCCATACGACTTGACATACCTGCATTGTCGGCAGCTTCTTCAAATTGCCGCCTCCACGCTTCCTGAACATCCGGTAAACGGCGAAACCATGGGGCGTCAAGAAATGGCATGCCGATGATCGCCTCATGACTGACGTCGGCATGCCGTAAGGCCGAACCGCTCACAATCACGATCCGTGCATCTGGGCTAAGTAATGCAGTGAACTGAAACTGGTGTTCTAGAACGGCCCGGAATCGTTGTTCGCTTTCTTTCAACAGAAGATCTTTTTCTCGGCGGCCAGTGATATCGCGCGCAATTGCCAGCAATCGCCCGATGCGTCCCCCACTGGATTCCTGCACCGGACTGGTGGTGACCTCCCACCATTTCGGAGTTCCTTTTGAGGTCGAACAAAATGCTTCGAAGGTATAGACACCACCACCTGCTGCCGCCTCAACGGAGAGATGAGCGTCTTTCATGGTCTCTGGAGGCCATAATTCAGCCCAGTCCTTTCCATACAGCGTTTCAGGGGTATCGATTTCTGCAAGACGCATACCTGGATCATTTGTCATCAGCAATCGCCCGTTCGTGTTGAGTACATAGACACAATCGGTGATTCCGTTCATCAGACTCCTATTTAATTCGTCGCTCCTCCGCAGGGCAACTTCAGCCTTCTTACGGACATTGATGTCTTCGATGACGCTAATGGCTCCGACCACAGTCCCGTCGCCACCCTTAAGCGGACTGGAGGCCATTTTAATCCACACCTGCTGACCATCATCCTCCGTGAACAGGAATTCTGTACCGGGAACAACCTGCTCACCTCGTAACGCTCGCATAGCGGGCCATTCTTCCGGCGGAAGTCTAGATTCATCCGGTTTCCAGGCCTGCCAGCGGTGGCGGCGCTCAGGGTCCAGAGAAGCAGCCATTTTGGGAACATAATGCAGCATGATGGGGTTTGACTGCACAACTATCCCATCCAACCCGATGACTCCTACGCCAACTGGCAACTGCTCAAGCAGAGTGGTCAGGCGTTCTTCGTTTAACCGCAATCGCTCCTCGGCCCGTTTCTCGCCAGTGACATCCCGCACGAACCCGATGGCGTGAATTGGCCGATCACTTGTTTGCTCGTCCGCGAAGTAGCCATCGTCTCTCATCCAGACGATACTTCCATCCTTACGGATCATTCGGTAATCCGTCTGAAAGTTCGTGCAGGCAGCGATAGCTTGATTGAGGCCCTGTAAAAAGCGGGGGCGGTCGTCCGGGTAAATCAGTGAAATCCACTTGGAGATGTCTCCGTTCAGTTCGGTAGCGGCATATCCAAGGACGCCTTCACAGTCGCCACCGTAGACCACCTGTGTGGTGATCCGGTTGCAGTCGTACAATACACTGCGGCTTGCCTTCACTGCGGCGTTGTACCGCCCCTGCCAGGTTTCGGCCTCACACCGCGCGAGTCTCTCGCTTTCGGCGGCAACGTCGGCGCGGCGACGGTCCTCGCGCAAGTTATGATAGACTGTGCTTCCAACGATTCCACACAAAGCGGGCATGAGAATCTCTATGAGATGGTTAGCATCGTGACCGATGGAGTTATATCTCACCACGCAAAAGTACACAACAAAATAGCATGAGCCGAGAAGTGTGGTCAACGTCCCGGCCCAGAACCCTCCGTACCACGCAGCGCAGAAAGCCGCAATAGCCACGAGCATGGCGAGCGATTCCGAAGTATAGCCGATCACGGCTTCGATCGCGTAGCAGATTGCGACCATCGCTGCTGAGAGCAATGTTGCGAGCAGCAAGGAGTTCACCCGGAGTTGCGATGTACGATCGCGTAGACTTCGGTCGGATAAACACTGCGACTGTATAATCATGTCGCGACACCACTTTTAAATAACAACGGAGTTGGTATAAAATATAGCCTACTAGCCGTCGTCGCGTAGTACGAAATGTGGCCGATCTGCCGATTTGGCGGCGAGTGCTTCGTACCGAAATCCGCGATTCGCTGACGTTGTTTGTCGTCTTTCGGGCCGCCCGGACAACTGATGACACCAGCAGCCTTCCTGGCCGTACGGGTTACAACCATCGGTTCGATCTGAGTGATGAGTGTGACCACGACTACTCGACCGAGTAGAGCAGTCATTTTCAGTCAATTACCTGACCACAATCAGAAGCGAGGACGTTCGACATCGTACTTCTTAAGCTTACGATCCAGAGTCGAGCGTTCAATCTCGAGGATGTGAGCAGCCTGAGACTTATTCCAATTCGTATATTCCAGCATCGCCAGAATGTGTTCCTGCTCGATGACATCGACGGAGACTGGACGGAATGAAGATTGCGACTTGTCAGCGGTCAGTCGCAGGTCACCAGCCCCCAGCGCAGAAAGCTGAATATCCAACGGACCGAGAGTCTCGCCCGGGCAAAGGATCACAGCACGCTCGATCGTGTTCTGCAGTTCTCGTACATTTCCTGGCCATGGATATTTGACCAGGGCGGTGAGAGCAGCCGGTGACAGCGAAGAAACCGGTCGTCCGCTCTTTCTGGCGAAGCGATCAACGAAATGGCTTGCCAGGATGGCGATGTCAGAGCGACGATCACGAAGCGGTTCGACCCGCAATTCCATGACCTGCAGACGGAAATAGAGATCCTTGCGGAATATTCCTTCTTCTACAGCGCGTTCCAGATCACGATTGGTTGCAGCGACAACTCGAACGTCGACGCGAACTGCCGCACCACCGCCGACGCGTTCGAAGGGATGGCCTTCCAGAACCCGCAGGAATTTGGCCTGGATCGCCGGACTCATTTCACCGACTTCGTCGAGGAACAAGGTTCCCTGATGAGCTTGCTCGAACTTTCCGATTTTGCGGCTGATGGCACCGGTGAACGAGCCCTTTTCATGCCCGAAAAGTTCGCTTTCCAGAAGACTTTCGCTGAGAGCCGCGCAGTTCATGGTGATGAATGGCGCCCCCTTGCGATCGGAGTGTTCATGAATCGCCCGTGCGACAAGTTCTTTGCCAACTCCACTCTCGCCGCGAATGAGGACTGTCGCACCTGTCGGAGCGAATCGCAAGATGTTTTCTCGCAACTTGCGGATTGAATCACTGTCACCGAGCAACTCTGTCTCGATCTTGAGTTGATCTCGCAATGACCTGTTTTCGATTTCGATTCGAGCCAACCCAGTCGCGAGGCGATCACGTTCCCGAATCGCTTCGAGGATGATGGCCATCTGATCTGCAACGGCCAGAGCAAATTCCGAATCTTCCTGATCCAATCGATTGTCAGGATTAGTTGAGTAGAGTTGAATCAAACCATACAGCCGATCGTTGCGACGAATTGGAGCACAAACAATGCTTTCTGCCCGCATGGCGTTCAGGCTGTCGCTTGCCTTGAAGCGATCGTTGGCATTAACGTCCAGTGCAACAACAGCAACGCGAGTGTCCAGCACGACGCTCGAAACATAGTCAGAAATCCGTTCGAATGGCCGGGCGTCCAGCGACTTGTACGCAATAAGTTCCAACTGGCTGGGGATAGGATGTTTAAAGAGCGTATGCGGCGGCAGCAACAAAACCGCACCGATGTCAGCCGAGGTAACATCGAACAAGCCATCCAACACAATCTCAGACAGTGATCGAACCTCGGACGCTGAGCCCATTTTCATGCCCATGCGAACGAGTCGTTGAGCTTCCTGACCGGCACGGTCTCGGGATGAAATCGCTTCCGTTTCCTCGAGCAGATAGCGAGTGGTTCCCGATCGATGAACGATTTCCGGACGAGACTGGATTTCCTGATCCATCGCCTCGACCATGTTAAGGACCGGAATTTCGGTCGCGGTGTCCTCCTCGTTGGCTTCATCCGCTGCAATACGATTGCGTTCAAAGGTAAACGTGATGGACGTATTACCAATCTGGAACTGGCAACCTTCCCCGAGTTCAAATTCGCCCGTTATCGGCTCACCATGAACTCGCGTTCCATGGCGACTGCCACAATCACGCAGCTTCCAGCGACCATCTTCATAAAACACTTCGCAGTGGTTTCGACTGCAGACCTCATCTGCAACAACGATACGATTGCTGGTCGATCGACCGATTGTTGAATTCTGTCCCGCCTGGACCGGAATCAACGTTCCTTCCATGGGACCATTTCGGACGATCAAATAGGCTGTCGCTTGCTGTGTCGCCGACGCGACATCGTTCATCGAGACATTGTTTGTCAATTCAGGTGTCCTCAAAACAGAAATTCAAGCACCCGAGCTTCGTGATCAAAGGCATCACTTTCGAGGTGCGCATGTCCAATTTCAACTCGCTGTCCGCTGCAACGGTGTGACGGATAAAGTGCAGTTGTCATACAAAAGCCAACGGACTTGCTTCGCAGGATTGGCGTCTTCATCCTTATTGCAAGAGAGGGTTTGTTCTCTTTAACAAGAATTCAACGTCAGGCTAAGCCATGTACCAGTGGATATTCCATGGCCACCGGCCTCGCCACCAACAATGTGCGCGAACGCGCAGTAGCGTGCTGAATCACGCAAGCAAACAGGCTCGGGTATATCGAGGGACAAAGATCTGTCGCGCGAATCGAAAATCGAACCAGTTCTGTTTCTTCAGGATCAGTGCGTATCACAAATCGCCGAAGCGCGCTGCTGGACGCGGATGCGATTGGTGGACATACTTCGTTCGTTGACAGTCGCGACGCCTGAAGAGCCATACCAGCAAAAACTGTCCCATGTGTGTTTTGCAAGACTTGAGAATGAACATGTTCGCTTACGTTTGATCATGGCTGGCCGTCGCGGGACAGTCGCTGCTTCCCATGACGATCGCGTCCACTGCGGTAGCGATTTGTGCGGACCCGATTGTCGTCGGATCGGTCATCACGCTGGGGCCCTTGGATCGACTTTCAGAAGCGATCGCTATTCGAGATGGACGGATTATCGAACTCGGCCGCCGGGACGAGGTCTTACGACCGGCTGATTCGAAGACGCAGATCATCGAAACGCCAGGCAAATCTGTTGTTCCGGGATTACTTGAGTCTCATTGCCACGCAGTCGGCGTCGCCCGTGGAATGCTGGCGGACGTATGTCGAATTGAGCAGTGTCGAATTGAGCAGTAATGATGAACTTCAGGAGTGGATTCGTAAAGAATCGCGGCAAATTCCCAGGGAACGCTGGATCGAAGTTCCTCACAACGAGATTACCAAGTTCAAAAAACGTCGGTTTCCCACGCCGACGGAATTGGATCTCGCGTGCGACACCCATCCGGTCATCTACAACGCCGTCTCTAACAAGTTGCCATGAAGTCGTTCAATCCACTGTTGATGCTCTCTATCGCAAAAAACCGACAAACGACCAGCCGACAGGTGTACGGTCCGGAACAGAAGTTGTCGCGCCCGGATGCCCTGAAAACCGTCACCCAATGGCCTGCTTACTTGAGTTATGATGAAGCGAATGTCGGTCCCCTGCAGAAGGGGATGCCGGCAGGTCTGACCATTCTTGTAAGTGACTTGCTCACCTGCCCCGCGAAAGAAATCGCAGGGATCCGGGGCATTCGTACGATTGTCGGAGGACGTACAGTACATCAGAAAGAAGCGTTTGACGCGTTTCATCCCCGCCAGAAGGGGGCCGCGAACAGGATTCGGATCTACTTACGCTGATAAATTGTTTTTCCTTCCTTGATTGTCTCCATGACCCTGATGTCCTTGATGGTCAGCGGCGCGACTGTCAGGGGATTCCTGTCGAGGATGACCAGGTCGGCCAGCTTGCCAACGGAAAGCGATCCTTTGATGTGCTCTTCGCGGTAGATTTGTGCTGCTCCCAGGGTGATGGCGTGCAGTGCCTCCAGAGGCGTGACTCGCTCGTTCGGGCCGATGACTTCACCCTTAGCACTGACTCGATTCACGGCGGTCCAGACGACGAGCATCTGATCAATCGGCATGACGCTGAAGTCGGTGTGATTCGCACAGCGAATACCCAGTTCAAGTGCTGATTTCATCGGGCTGATGGATGCTGTCTGGGCGGCTCCGCGGTTACGGCTATGGGTCTCGCTTAAATAAAAACAGTGTTCCGTAAAGAAAGAGGCGATGAATTTGTAATCCTGATACTTCAGCAGTTGATCCGGTCGCACAAACTGCGAGTGGATTACGACAGTCCGACGATCTGCAAAACGGTCGGCGGCAACTTTTTCATGGCACTCCAGCAGCAGGTCGATCGCGGCGTCGCCATTACAGTGAGCCAGCAACTGCAGATTGCGGTCGTAGACCATCTTGACCAGCATTTCGGCTTCGGCCCTGGGGAACGAAGGTTCGCCATGCCAATTTGCCTCGCCCGCCGGTCCTCCGGTCAGATAAGGGGTCGTGAAGTATGCCGTCCGCAACTGTGGCGAACCATCCATGGTGATCTTTATCCCGCCGAGCTTAAGGCGATCGACGTATTTGCCAAACGATTCGGGAGGATGCTTCTGAAAGACATCTTTGGCTCCGGTCACGAATGGATAGGCGACGACGTCAATCGACAACAATTTGCGTCGAGCAGCTTCGTCGAGAAGTTCAATGTCGGCGGGTTGCGAGGCCCCCTCCTGAGCAGTTGTGACTCCGGCAGATGCATAGATCATCTGAGCGTCTGGAAAAAGCGATAGAGCCTTCTCGCGATCCTGCGAAGGAAGCTGGGAAACTGCAATCGCCCATGCCGTTTCCATCAGTGGCCCCGCAGGCTCGTTCGTGCCGGGCTTGCGCAGAATCACTCCCCCTTTCGGAGTTGGCGTGTCGCGATTAATTCCGAACATCTGCAAAGCCCGAGAATTACACACTCCGCTGTGCATTGAGAAATGCTGAATCACCACAGGATTGTCGGGAAAAGCCGCGTCCAGGTCGGCCGCCGTCAATCCCCGATTGTCGGTGAGAGAATCCCCGTCATAGCCATAGCCAATCACGAATTCCCCCTTTGCGATTCCCTGCTTCTGCTGCAATTCCCGCAGTGACTTGATGATATCAGAGATCGATTTACACGGTCCCCGCGGCGGGGGAAAGCAATTGGCCTGGGAAGCAACCTGCAGGCTGCTGATGAAATGGCTATGTCCGTCGACAAACCCTGGAACCAGTGTTTTTCCTTCGAGATCCACCATTCGAGTGGATTCACCCTTCGTACGGAGAACGTCTGCACGTCTGCCGACAGCGACAATCTTGCCATCTTTCACGGCCAGTGCCTCGGCATCCGGGAGCCGAGAATCCACAGTGATGATCGGTCCGCCGTGATAGATCTTGTCGGCGATTTCAATCCCCTGTGCGGGCATCGCCATCACGATCACGGAGAAGAAAACCCATGCTGCAAAACGAAGGGGCGTCATTGGCTTGTTTCCATAAGCAAAGTCAATTTTCAAATTGGGCTGCAACAGCCACCGACAACACACGGTCTCGCGGGATCAATCCCGCTTCTGTATGAAATCAGATCCCTGCACAGGACTTGGTCCTGCGCAGGGATGACAGACATCAGACACTAGAGCGAATCACCGAAAATCAACGTTCTTCAACGCACTCGATTCACAGGCGTGTCAATGGTGGATTTTAGTCGGACCGGAGATTTTTTTCAGTAGACGAGATGTCACAAAGTTTCCGATTGCGTATCCGGCACGCAATCCTTCGTCCGCGTCGAATTGCCAATGGATCCCCAGGAAAATTCGACTGCGGGCATTTTCAACGGCCGCGTCACGCAGGCTGATGAAGGTTCGTGGCTTGTATGGCCGGACGACTCCGTGCGAGTCAGTCGTAACGCCGTTTAATTCGTCGGAAACGAATGTGAATGGAACGATATCGGTTCCATAAAACGCTTCAAGCACACTGAAGACTGCTCCACCGAAAGCGGCGTGTCCAGAACAATATGAAGGAAACGGCGGTGTAAAATTCTGACAGACATTGGTGCAGTTACTGAAGGGAGCTCCCAGCGGCGTCCACTTGGAGTCTGGCGATGTCGCCGCATTCCCGTCACTTCCAGCGCCGCGGATCCCCAGAATGGGCCGCCACAATCGTTGGTTGTACTTCATCTTCCATGCAACGATGCCCGCGTCGGCCTGTGCCAGATTGACGAGCGCAAACAGGCGTGCGTTTTCCGCTTCCGTGTTCATTTCTTGTTGAGCGATTGTCCGCACAATCTGATTGTACAGTCGAGGTGGTGTACCGATTCCAGGACTGCCATCATACGCCCAGTAAATCCCAATCTCGGTCTGTTCGGCAGTCCGCGTCGTCGGTGTGATGATGCCATCGCCCCCAAGAGTTTTCACGTCAGCAAACGCCTGGGCATACTCACTGCTGCCAAGCGAGGGGAACGGTTTCGGTACGTAGCTGAAACTATTGTTCAGAGCAAAAGTACGGACTTGCCCCCAGGCGGGGTCGAGAAATCCCTGTGTGCGATTCAGTGGATCAACATTGTGATCACCCGCCAAACCTGTTGGCTTGTAGGTACCGACAGTCTGTGAACCGTCCGAATAGCGTGCCAACAACATCATATCGGCCACCATATTCCCTACCATGACCCCACGCGACCGTCGACCGCTGTCGGTCAGCGGAGTCAGATAATCGCTATAGAGATTCTTGATGCGTGTCGCCTGTTTTGGATAAAGGCTGGTCAGGGTTCGTGAAGCGGCGGTAGCCACCGCGGCATCCAGTGATGCGGATGTCACTGGGATCTTCACGAGGTAGGGAGAGGCTTGCGTGTCCACAGAATTCGCGGCATCAAACATCGCTGCGTGAATGATCGCCAACGCACGTGACGTGCGTGTCGGACCGCGTTCGTCGGCAGTGCCGTATACCCCCGCCGAATCCAAGGCCACAGTGTTAATCGTGATCAGGTTCCAGTCGAGAATGGAATCTCTTCCGGGAGGATCGCCTGCGATTTCACCAGCCGTCGAGAGTCTCGACAGCGCCAGTACACAACTCAAATGAATTGCAAACGACCGCGATAATCGCATTTTGAACTCTCCACATACGTTGACTGATCGAACTGATACGTGCTCCTTCACAGTGATAGACTGTCAGAAATTCCTGAACTCATGCCGCCGAAACCCGCTCGTTGGGGCAAGCAGAACGAATCGCCGTGCAAGTTCCTTTAATTCGCGAATATTTCCTGGCCATTGGTGATGTTTCATCTCTTCCAGCCAATTGCCATCGATGGATAAACTTCCTCGCCGCACGGTCTGCTGCATTTCCATGCAGAGATCCAGGAACAGTGGAATAATGTCTGCTGGCCGCGTTCTGAGTGCTGGTACAAACACTTCCGGACAGTAAGAAGTCATCTCGTTGAACAAGTCGACATTCGGGGCTGGCGAGGGCGTCGCACCAGTCGGCGTCACACAGAACGTCACCTTGATACGGGATTGTTCATTCGCGGCATCGTACATCGCCCTCAACATCCATCGTGGAAGCATTTGAGGATCGTCAACGATGAGTTCGGACACATCTTTTCCAAACGCTGTTTCCAGCAACCCGACAGCCGATGAACGATCATTTGCAGACGCGCTCACTGCCTCCAAGGCATCACTCGCCAGGCGAACTTTTGACAGACACATTCCCTGTACCTGCCTTGGAAGAGACTGGGCGTCGCATCGCGCACTGTAAAGCAATCTTGCGACATGCGATTTTCCTGCTCCCGATTCACCACGTATGCGGATCACGGGTGAGTAGGGGAGGTTCGCAAGGACTGACCATAATTCCGAAGCAAAGCTTTCTGATTTCGTGATGACTCTGGTGTCCGAGTTCCGAATCACGAACCCGTCACCACGTCCAGGGGCCGTCCCCTGGAACTTGCGCTCAAGCACACAGGTCCCACAAGATTCCCGAACGACGCCCGGTTTGTCCCGCATGAATGGAACTGGAACATCCCGCGCCTCTTTGGTCTGCGGACGTGTCACGGTCAGTCGCGTCGAGCCACCAGACACGGAAAAGAAATCTGTCACGTCTCCGATCAGCGAGGAAGTCGCACCGAAGACGAAAATTGTGTTATCCATGCTTCTCATTTCAGGGCACCGTTCATGATTCTTTCAGACTTACGGGTCAAAACGCGTCTGGCGACGTGGTTTAGGTCTGAGAGACACCGACGACGTGGAAAACACGCCCTGTCCACGAAAATCCAAACGGCGCCAGCCAATTCGGCACGCCACAGTCGCTCACTCCGATTTCGCAGACCACAACAAGTTGTCCAGAACCTGACGTTGAAAAGCTGAGTGTTGCCTTGCTGCTTAAGTCAGAGATTCCATGCGCCGAACAGATCGGCTGCATCACAGCAAAGGTGGCGTCCGCACGTGGCACTGTGAGATTGGCGAGAGCCGCCTGGCGCGCACCGGCAACCACTGCCGTCTGCAGGGCAGTCAGTTTCAGGCTGACGATCGTAAAGTTGGCAACGGCCAACGCCCCGATCGTTAATACGAACAGACTGAGCAACGCTTCGATCGTCATCGCCCCTCGTCGACTTTTCCTGGCGGAACGTCGCACGCGTCCGTCACGCGGCGTCATTTGTGTTCGCAGGCGGGTCTTCATGGCCGATATAATCTCCGCAGACGAGTAGAAGTCTCGAATCGATACCAACGCTTTCTCAAAGGATGGCTGCGATGGCCGCGGCAACGTCGTTCAGTTCGCTGACCAGCGCCGTTCGTACCTGCGCCAGACCGGTCAGAACACCGATTCCGACAATCGTGCAGAGCAATAGGTATTCGACGGTCACAGATCCTCGCCGTTTGCCACGTTCTGCGTTTTGGGCGAGTGAATTTGTTGGTTGGACTTTCATTTTCCGGTTCCTGATTCAAGACGTTAAAAGCAATCGGTTGTGGTCTGGTATTATGACGCTGACGGATTGAGCGAATCGTATGTGAGCACGGCTCGTGTTCCGTTGAAGACTGCGAGTGCCTGGGACTGCACCGTGTAATCAGATGCGCCAAGTTTTCCGCTAACGATCGTAGAAAGCGTGATGCGGTAGGCGCGTTGTGTCTGGGTCGGCACTGTGACGCTGGGCGTGAATACCCCACCGACATAAGCACCGGCCTGGATCGAGATAACAGTTGGCGTTTCCCCCAGCACATCGTTGGCAGCGATCATCGCCATGATCTGTACCATGGCTGCCGCCTGTCCCGCGGCATCGTCGGATGACTGCCCCCAGACGCGTGCCCCACCCAGGACCGCTGACTCGGCCGCGGTCTTGAGTTCGGTTCGTGCAATATCCAGTCGCCCTACCGAAACGACAAACGCGACAGCGGCGAGGAAAACTGGCATGCATCCGAGAATCCATATCACCGCAAATCCACGACGACCGTTTGCGCGAGATTTCCGTGGGGAGCTATTCGATTGAGTCGATAATGCGTGTTTCATAACTGGCAACTTCCGGATTCGAATTGGCGACATATCAGGGGTTTAACGGCATCGTGGCTGTGGTATTGAAAGTTTTCCCGGACAGACTGAACCCAAATGTTTTCAGGAAGTCAGGACAGGTGTTTTGCAGCGGGACTGTCACTGTCACCGTCGCCGCCGTGGCAGAAAATGCTGTCGTGACATTGACGTCCGTCGTCGAGATACCGGCCTGAAGCAAGGTGTCGTTCACGGCCGCCTGGACATTGGTGGACGTTCCAGACGAGGCTGCCAGAGCTCCATTGCGGGCACTCAGCACAACCTGGTTCGTGCCTGCCACAAGATTCCCCAGTTCGAAAATTCCAATGACCGAAATCAGCAGAATCGGGGAGGTTAAGAGCATTTCGATCGTAATCGCCCCGCGGCGTCGATGGTGGTGCCTTCGAAGCCATGGTGTTACTGTGTTCTTCATAATTCACCTCGCAATTCTGTTTTCGGGTTGCTACTGATTTGCCACGCCATCGTCGAGAACCTTGGTGGCCTTACCGATATGTGACTTCACGAGGTTGGAACTGAGGTGCTCTTTCAGTTCAAACAGCGGCGGACCTAACAGGATGGCGAGAATCGGCGGCATCAGGAAAAAAACCACGGGAAAGAGCAACTGCATGGCAAGAGTATTGGCTCTCGCTTCGGCTTTCTGCCGGAAGGCGCGACGCAGGCTCCCGGCGAGTTCATCAAATCCTTGAGACACGCTCGACCCCAGGCGTTCGGCCTGCTGTAACAGCAATCCGAGTGATCTGACTTCGGGAACATCCAATCGCGAGCCCATCCGATTCATTGCTTCGCTGGACGATGTCGCAGCGGCCTGACGCCCGAGAATTTCAAATTCCAGAGCGAGTTCGGGATGGTTGACGTTGGCGAATCGCGTCAGGTGCCGCATCGAATCGTCCACCTGCAAGCCCCCTGACAAGCACATGGAAAGAATGTCGAGAGAGTCCGGAAGGGCACGCATGATTCCATTGACGCGAGCATCCCCTTTCCGATGCAGGAGCAAGCCCGGAATCGCGTACAGGACGATCGCTGCAGAAACAGCCAGGATCAGGATGAGCCCACGGAATTGAGGCAGCAATACCGCGAAGTAAGCTGCGACGACCAGGACTGCGAAAATGCGAGCATTACGAATCGCAAGATATCGAACCAGCGCGTGCGGCTGATAATCGCCGACACGCAACAAATCACGCTGAAGTCGCTGTTTTTCGACACCTAATTGTGGAATGGCTCGTGCCAGAAGTCCCACCCATCCAGGTACGGGCTCCTCATCCAGAAGATCCAGAGGTTCCGCTGGAGGTAATGCTGGTGGTCGCGAGACCCGGAAAGCGTCGAGCATCGCAAAAATCGCAAACGCACCGACGACTATTGAGCAGAATACAATCAGGTCATTCATGGCCGTCCCCTTCCCGTTAGTCTTCCTGCGTCAGCGATACGACCGTGACGATCCCAAGCAATTCGAGCACCAGACCCGCGCAGAACACGGTCCATCCCAATTGCGATGAGAAGAACTTTCCGGTGTGCTCCGGCTGAATGATCGACATCAGGATGAATAGTCCGGGACCGAACGGAACCAGGATTTTCGTCGCGAAACGACCTGCACTCGTCGCAGCGAGAAGCTGACGACGCATCGTCAGTTTTTCCTGCAGGACAGCCGACAGTCGCTCAAGTGTCTCTGCCAGCTTGCCCCCTGCTTCTCGATGTACGAGCAGGATGACAGCCAGAAACGAAACATCCGGGTTGCGGGTGCGACTCGCCATGGCGAGGAATGCATTGCCCAGGCTGCTGCCGATTTGAAGCTGCTGCCGGCAGATTCGAAACTCGCGACCGATTCTTCCCGTGAGAGTTTCCTCGGCCACCATCACCGCCTGCTCGATACTCAAGCCAGCGTGTGTGGATCGAGCCAGCAGGCTGACGGCTTCGGGCAGTTGCTCACGAAACAGATTCATCCGCTGGCGGCGGCGAAACGCCAGGGCCACGCCAGCAATTAACGGAGGGAGAACGGTAAGGCCCAATGTCCACGAGATCGGCAGGGCAAAAATGTATCCACAGATACCGAACCACGCCGGGATCAGCAGGGCTCCGATCAATACGGATCGGGGTAACAACGACAATTCGGCATCATCCAGCCAGATCGCGACGCGGGACTGCAGGTTCGCCAGTAGACCCTGCGATGGCATGGATACGGGCTTTTCGTCAACCAGTAATTCGTCCACATCCACCAACTGGCCGGGCGCGGTCATCATACTGATGATCGCCCCGACCCCGCAGATCATGGTCAAGAACGGCAACATACCGATCAATAAAGTCATATTCACGACCTCTACGGTTACACACGACGTTGGCGGCACCTGCAGATGCACCCCGTCGATCCGGTCGGGCATCATTTAATGCTGCCGGGACCTTTTAAGCGGGGGAGTGCAATCCGTTGACTGGAGTGGCGATGGCCGAAACGTTCGAACTGGATTGCGGACTGGTCATGCCGATCATCGTCGCTGGACCAAACAGTCGTTCTACGGCCCTGGAATCCGTGTGCCGTAATTGTTCGATGCATCGCGGTACGTACTTCGTTGCGACGAATCTTTCACCTGCAATATCCCAGCGGAAGACATCTTCGATCTGAAATTCGCCGCGTGCAGCGCCGACCAGTTCCGAAATACGAAGCACCTTGCGTTGACCATTTTTGAGGCGGCAGACATGGACGATGACATGAATTCCAGACGCGATGTAACTGCGAATGACCGGAACCGAGATTTCCATCCCCCCCATCGCCACCATGACTTCCAGTCGTGCAACGGCATCACGAGTATCATTCGCGTGGATCGTCGACAGAGAACCTTCGTGTCCAGTGTTCATGGCCTGCAGCATGTCAACCGCTTCCGGCCCGCGGACTTCGCCGACGATCAGCCGATCAGGTCGCATTCGCAATGCATTTCGGATCAGGTCTCGGTGAGTCAGTGCCCCGCGTCCTTCGGTGTTCGCCAGTCGACTTTCCAGCCGAACAACGTGGGGATGCAGCGGTCGCAATTCCACAGAGTCTTCCACGGTAATGAGGCGCTCCGTCAACGGAATGGCTGACGTCAACGCATTCAGCAGCGTGGTCTTCCCTGCCCCCGTCCCTCCCGAGATCAGGCAGCTTCGACGAGCCTGGACGCACAATCGCAGGAAGCTGGCCATATCGTCGTTCAACGTCTGGTTTGCGAGCAGATCGTCGACTGTCAACGGCTCCTGTGGAAAACGTCGGATCGACAATGTCGGCCCGTCCACGGCCAGTGGCGGGATCGTGGCATTCAGACGGGCCCCGTCAGGAAGTCGCGCATCGACCATCGGATGTGATTCGTCCACCCGGCGACCCACGCGCGAAGCCATTCGCTGGATGATCCGCAGAAGATGGCGGTTGTCTGCGAAGATCACCGAAGTCTTTTCCAGCAGCCCGCGCCGTTCGATATAGACCTCGTACGGATTGTTGACGAGAATGTCGCTGATATCCGGTGCATTCAATAAAGATTCCAGCGGCCCCATCCCTTCGATTTCGTCCATTAACTCCTGTTCCATCCGCGACTGATCATCGATATCCAGATGCGAGGCACGGCGGCTGACCAGTGTTGAAATGGCTCGTTGAAGAATTGCCTCGCGCTTGGCCTTTTCGGCCCCCTGCAGTGATGACAACTGAATGGCATCGAGCAGTTGCTCATGCAGGCGGACCTTCAACTGCTGAAAGCGAATCGCGCCCTGGATCGCCGCAAAACGAGCTGGGATCGCCTGATCATCTGGTAATTCAGAGAGCACGGCAGTGTACTGGTCTATTGTCATCTCATTCTCCAATCAGCAGAATCGACCTGGCACGGCTTACGAGCCTTTTGTCAGGGCGCACCTTCTCCGCAGAACGTCATCGAGGGATGTTCGTATTCAGCCCGGCTTGGCGTTGCGGTCAGCGTCGCGGGGCAGATTTAAAGGCCGTTGATGCCCGCACGATGCGTGGATCTGCCGGAGGTCGCATCCACACCGCTGACACCTGCGGCTGCGGTCCCCCGTTCTTAGGAAGGGAGGGCTGCGTCCGACGATTGACCACGGGGGCGGGTGGTTGTACGGGAATGGTCTTCTGAGCGGGGGCGGCCCCTCCGACATGTCGCACTGCCGTGACTTTCGCTGTGGGTCGTCCGGTAACGGCAGGCGGAGCGGTGCGCGATGTCGTGGCTGTCGACGCGACCGAAGGCCTGCTGACTGGTACCACCTGCGCAGCCGCGGATGTTCCTTGTCGGGCAGAAGCGACTTGCGTTGGCTGCTTGACCATCGGCAGTGGTGCCTTGCGAGGAACCGGCGCTACGCCTCGTGCTGCTACTGGGCCAGCACTCGGAACATTACTGACACGAACTTTGCCACCATAGTTTCGGGACGACATCGGTCGTGGTGGAATCGGGTCATTCAACAGGTTTGGATTCGGGGTTGGTGGGTTCGCAGGTATCGGTATGGGTGTTGGCTGTGGCACCGGTTGTGGGGCAGCAGGCTGTCCAGTCGCAGGTTGCGTTGGCGGCATCTGCCCGGACAAGGGTTCCGGATAGAAGTATGGCTGCGGACCTGCGGGACTTGGATACAGATCCATCGGCACATCACCCGGCGCAGGCATAAAGTAAGGATCCCCGGGTATAGAAGTCGCAATTGGTGAGTCGAGCGGAACTCGGGTGATGACCCCCCCTCGAACGAGTTCCATCGTTGGAATCAGTACTGGTTCCGGAGGCGGAATTGGATCATTCAACCCCAGGATCTGTTTCATCCGCTCCGCATCGGGAATTGCCCCGGATGGCGCCGGCCCAGCGTCTGGCGCGGCAATTAATGAGAACTTTCCGAGGGGTTCAAGCGATTTCAACATTTCGGCCTGCTCGGGCGTGACCGCCAAGGTGACTCCAGAAGCACCCGGCGAGTCCTGCTGAATGGCTGGCAGGGTCTGGGCATACCACTTTTGATTGACTGCCAGGACCTGAGCACGTTCCAGAATTCTTCCGCCCGCTAGCGTGACCTTCCCGTCTGACTGTGGCGTTGTCGCGGGCCGGAACAGGACATCGACGAAAGAATCTGGGGTTGTCAAGTTTGTGATGCTGGCCGCATCGACGGGAATCATGACCGCCCGCATTCCAGGCCGCAGTTTCTCAGAGATCGACGGACCAGTTCCTTCGGGATAGAGCGAATCCAGGGTGAAGTATTGATTCTTGGGGATCGGTGTACGGACGATTCGACCGATCAAGTCCTTTCCCAGCGAAAAATGGGCATCTTTGAAGCCAGAGGCCTTCTTTTGCTCGGCAGTGAGCTTCAGCACGTAGAAGTCGGATTTGGCAATCAGTCTTCCCACCTGTAGATCGGCGGTTGCCACCGGAACATCGTAGAATTTTGGAACCGGAGTTGGCACGGTCGGCTGATTCATACGCGACGCGATGACACCAAGAGCACCCAGTAGTAACGCAAGACCAGCGAACAGTCCTGTCCGTCCCAAAGATTGAATGTATTTTTTCACTTGTGGCGGCCTGTTAGTTGTCAATGGATTTTTGGATTGTCACAAATCGCGGTTGATCGTATTTGAATCACTTCTAAAAGACGCTA